>JAZNQI010000014.1:0-20433 GCA_045590095.1 Acetatifactor sp.
TATGCTTTTTTCTTCTTTTGATACACTCTTACTCCGATATCCATAGCTACCGCAAAGATAAACAATACCATTCCAAGCAACTGCGAAACTGCAATACCTGTTCCCGGAATCTTCAGCTGGTCAGTACGGATACCTTCCACAAAGAAACGGATAATTCCGTATCCTCCCAAATATAACAGACAAATTTCTCCGTCAAAAGCTTTTCGCTTCAAATACCACAGAATAAATATTAATACCAGCAAATTTAATGCACTCTCATAAAAAAACGTAGGGTGCACCTGAATATAATTAGTTCCTTCCACCATGTGAGCTCTGATATTTTCTGTAATATCACTTTTGTCGCGAATAGCATCTACTGGCAGTCTCATGGCTAAAAGTCCGTCACTATATTCGCCGAATACCTCTCTGTTGAAAAAGTTCCCCCATCTTCCCAAGATTTGACCCAGAATCAATCCGGTGACACCTGCATCGCCTAAATTCAACGCTTTGCGTTTCTTAATTCTGGTATATACGAACAAAGTAGCAAATGCGCCGATTACCGCACCATAAATAGCCAGTCCGCCCTGTCTTGTGTTAAAAATACTGAGCAAATCATTCTTGTAACTGTCCCACTCAAAAACTACATAATACAGTCTGGCACCAATCACCGAAAAAATAACTGCATATAATGCAAAATCCCAAATCTCATCCGGATCCATACCCATCACTTTTCCCGCATAGGCCGCCATAGTAATTCCCAGTAAGATGCCCAGTCCGATGATAATTCCATAAAAAGCAACATAAAAGTCCCCAATATAAAATCCCTGAGGCACGTTTTTCAGATATATTCCCAAGTTCGGGAAAGCTATATCCGTCACATCCATAATCGCTTGCATATCATTCCCTTCTGCCGCACAAAAATATATTGCACGGCCAAAACCTTAACTCATTATCGTAATTTATACATTGAAACGGAACAAAATTACATCGCCGTCCTGTACCACGTATTCTTTTCCTTCCATGCCTACCAAACCTTTTTCTCTTGCTGCAGCTAAGGAACCCTGCTCCAACAAATCCTTATAATTCACCACTTCCGCCTTAATAAATCCTCTTTCAAAGTCTGAGTGAATCTTTCCGGCAGCCTGAGGCGCCTTGGTACCGATTTTAATGGTCCACGCACGGGTTTCATCTTCTCCGGCTGTCAAGTAGCTCATGAGGCCTAAAAGCTTATAACTTGCCTTGATTAATTTTTCAAGTCCTGATTCTTCTAATCCCAAATCTTCCAGGAACATGGATTTCTCGTCATCATCCAGTTCTGAAATTTCCTGCTCAATCTGTGCACAGATTACAAATACTTCACTGCCCTCTGTAGCCGCAAATTCTCTGACAGTCTGCACACCAGTATTTCCGGCGCCATCATCTGCAAGCTCATCCTCCGCCACATTTGCAGCATAGATTACAGGCTTTCCGGTAAGCATATTCAAAGAAGCCAGAATCTCTTTCTCATCGTCATCGTCACACTCCAGACTCTTTGCCATCTTACCGCTTTCCAAATGCTCTTTTAATCTTTCCAAAAGAGCCTGCTCCTTTGCCAAAGTCTTGTCCATTCTGGCAGCCTTTACAACCTTTGCATATCTTCTTTCCAGTATTTCCAGGTCAGAAAAAATCAATTCAAAATTAATGGTTTCGATATCTCTCATAGGATTGATATTTCCATCTACGTGAATAACATTAGGATCCTCAAAACAACGAACAACATGTACAATAGCATCTACTTCACGTATATTACTAAGGAACTGATTACCCAAACCTTCTCCCTTGGAAGCGCCCTTTACCAAGCCTGCGATATCTACGAATTCAATGACTGCAGGTGTTACCTTCTTTGACTGATACATATCACCCAAAAGTTTCAATCTCTCGTCCGGTACCGGCACGATACCGATATTGGGGTCAATGGTACAGAACGGATAGTTTGCTGATTCTGCCCCTGCCTTTGTTAATGAATTAAACAATGTACTCTTTCCTACGTTGGGAAGTCCCACGATACCTAGTTTCATAAAATATATTCTCCTTTGTTTTATATGCTTTTATATAGACTCTCCTAACAAAATCCTTTTGTCACAAGATAATCATAGCTCATTTTTAATGATTCAAACGGACTACGCTTGCAGATATCCTGCTCCACAAGTGCCCATTTACTGCCGGCTTCTTCGCAGGCTGTAATGATTTCATCCCAGTCAAGACTGCCTTCGCCGATTTCTGCCATCTCTACGGAATTATCCAAATTCGGCTTCACATCTTTAAAATGGATTGCCATGGCTCTTTCTCCCAAGCCTTTGATAAATGCCGCCGGGTTTTGTCCTCCCAGCTGAAGCCAGTATGTATCCACAATAAACTTTACATTCTCCGGATTGGTTTCCTCGATTAAGCGCTCCATGATAAATCTACCATTCAGTCTGGTGAATTCAAAAGCATGATTGTGATAACCCAAGTACAACCCTTCCTGTGCCAGTCTTTCTGCCGCCTTATTGATTCCTGCAATAAACTCCGACAATTTTTCCGGACTCTGCTTATATTCATCAGGCATAGAACCGATTCCGCAAATATCACAACCCAAAGTTTTATTATAGTCAATAATATAATCAATGCGATTTACAAAATCATCATATCCCTTATGGGTCACTACCACCTGAAAACCAAACTCCTCAATAATCGGTTTCATATCCGCCGCTTCCAATGGTGTGCCTGATATCTGAATGATTTTATACCCCATTTCACTCACCTTACGGCAAGTCTCGCGAAAATCTTCTATTGTCTTACATTGTTCTCTCAGTGTATAAAACTGTGCACCGATGCGCTTGTCCATCTCGTTCTCCTTAAACCGTCTTTCCTTAAACCACTTAACCGTCCCTCAAAAGACTTAATATTTTTTGCGTTCCTTTAATTCTTCATACAGAAGTTTATAATTCTCGTATCGAAGCTTGTCAACTTCCCCGCTTTCCACAGCATCTTTCACGCCGCAAACCGGTTCGCTGATATGTGCACAACCGCCAAATCTGCAGTACTTCTCGTGCTTTGCAAACTCCGGATAAAACTTCTGCAAATCCTCTTTTTCCAATTCAAACAAACCCAACGAACTAAATCCCGGCGTATCCAATATATACGTGTTTTCCTCCATGGCAATCAGCTCCGAATGTCTGGTCGTATGCTTTCCACGCTCTATTTTGGTACTGATACTGCCGGTTTCCATTTGAATACCGGACTGTAATTCATTGATAATAGAAGACTTTCCGACTCCGCTGGGTCCTGCTACCGTAGTGGTTTTTCCTCTTAATACCTCTTTCAACCGCTCAATACCGACACTTTCCTTTGCGCTGACGCACATGGTCTCATAGCCACAAGCTTCATATATACGCATATATTCCTCGCCCGTCCGTTCCTCGTCCATATCCACTTTGTTAAAACAAATAACACAAGGAATATCCTGCTGCTGCATCATAATCAAAAGGCGATCCAGCAAATTAAAATTAGGTTGTGGTTTCACAATTGAAAAAATAACCAATGCCTGATCAATATTTGCCACTGCCGGTCTGATAATTTCACTTTTCCTGGGCAGAATGGTATTGATATTTCCAAGCCTCTTTTCTTCATTCAATATTTGTATTTCTACATCGTCTCCCACCAAAGGTTTTTTATGATCTTTTCGAAAAACGCCCTTGGCTTTACATTCATAAGTTCCTTTACCGGAAATATGCACATAATAAAATCCGGCAATACCCTTTATGATTTTTCCCTGCATATGTTATTGCATCCTTTTGGAATTATTCTTTCACAAACTCTACTCTTCTTTGGAATGACTTAATCTGTGTCGTTCCTGAAGTTACAACAGCCTCTCCTGTCTCCGGATCTATAGTCGTAACACTGGGAGCCGGTACTGTATATTCAAAAGTGATTGTACCTCCCGATGCCGTAATACCGTAATGATTGATGGCATGAGGAAAAGAAGCGGTCCTTACATCCACCAAAATTTTACTGTTATCTGCTGTCAAAACTAAATGAACCAAGCTTCCTGCCACGTAATCCGGGGCTTCCGCTGCAGTAGGTGCCTCAATACTTATATTGCATCGATAGGTCGCATCCTCCGCTCCCTTACTGACAACAATATCCACCGGTGTTCCCGGCTCCAAAAAAGTACCCTTGGAATAATTTTGATAACATACCAAACCATTTGCAATATCATTATGGTAAGTTTCTGAAACATTACCGACGATTAATCCGACCTTTTCCAATGCTGCTTTGGCGGTTGTTACATCCATACCGATCAAACCGGGAACCTCACAGTCTCCCGTAACTTCCATACCAATACTTACGATGACTGTAACACTGGTTCCTTTAGGGCATGTTTTACCCGCAACAGGATTCTGACTGATCACTCTGCCTTTTTCCACTCCGCCCGAATAAGATTCGGATCTATTAATTTTAAACCCGGCCTCGGTAAGCAAACTATATGCTTCTTCATAGGTTTTTCCCTGTGTATTCGGAACTAACACCGCCTCCGTACCCATACTGACCGTCAAAGTCACCACCATTCCCGCAACCACGGGGTCATCCTTGGGAATACTGGCATTAATTACAACGTTAGCATCGTAACTTTCAGATTCTACATAGGACGGCTCTACCACAAGTCCCATGCCTTCCAATGCTTCTTTTGCCGCTTCATAATCCCAACCTTTTACATCCGGCATAAAAATTTCTTCTACATACCCATTGTCCTGCGGTTGATTTGATGTCATCGGATTATCCTTACCATCTTCATTTCCGTTTTCTGATTGGAAAAATCCCAATATTTTTCCTAACAACACCAAAATAATAATACATATGATAATACCGGCACCGATAGCCAAAATAGTAGTCAATTTCTCCATTCCGCGATCTTCGTCGTCATCTTCATCATAATCATCATATTCACTCACACGCACTCGTCCGGTCTGCTGTCTGCTTGGTCTTGTATTCAATTTCATGGATGTTTCTTCCGCATCCTGACGAACTGTCTTCTTTTTTATTTCTGTCATATCTTCTTCGGAAAGCATTCGCGTGCCGGACTCTTCATCCATATCCTTTGTCACTACAATATCAATATCCGGATTTAACAGGGACTGCTTCAAATCAGCAATCACTTCCGGCATATTCTGATAACGTCTGTCCGGGGACTTTTGGCAACACTTTAATACAATACTCTCCAGGCTGGCAGGTACATCTGATACAAAGTCACTGACCGGCGCCATTTCTTCCTGTATATGCTTAATGGCTATAGCAACCGTTGTTTCTCCGTTAAAAGGAACTCTTCCGGTAAGCATTTCAAAAATAGTAATACCCAATGAATAAATATCACTCTTTTCATCGCTATATCCGCCTCGCGCCTGTTCCGGCGAAGTATAATGAACCGAACCCATCACATTGGACGTAATGGTGTTGCTGGTAGCCGCTTTGGCGATACCAAAGTCAGTCACCTTCACCTTTCCTTCTCTGGAAATAATAATATTCTGGGGTTTAATATCCCTGTGAATAATATTATTATTGTGTGCCGCTTCAATACCCATACTAATCTGAATTGCTATACTCACTGTTTCTTTGTATGACAACCTTGATTTCTTTTCAATATATTTCTTTAAGGTGATTCCTTCCACCAGTTCCATTACTATGTAATGAATACCGTTTTCTTCTCCTACATCATAAACATTCACAATATTAGGATGCATCAGACCTGCTGCCGCCTGTGCCTCAATTCTGAATTTAGATACAAAATTTGCATTTTCGCCAAATTCCTGCTTCAAAACCTTAACAGCAACAAAGCGATTCAGTTTATGACATTTTGCTTTATAGACATCTGACATGCCGCCGGTTCCGATTTTTTCCAAAATCTCATAGCGGTCACCTATCATCATTCCTAACTTGACCATACTCTATCTCCATTCTTTGTTACTAAGCCATTGGTTCAATCAATACTACCGAAATATTGTCTTTTCCGCCCCGGTTATTTGCTTCTTTCACCAAAGCTTCCGCTTTTTCTACAATATCTCTTTGTCCTTCCAAAATCATACGGATATCTTCATCCTCTAACATATTGGACAAACCATCCGAACACATCAACACCGTTTCCTTAGGTTCTAACTCTACCGTAAAGAAGTCTATCTCCACTTCATCGCCTGCACCGATTGCACGGGTAATGATATTTTTGTCCGGGTGATTTCTTGCAGTCTCCTTATCCATTCCGCCCATTCTCACCATTTCTTCTACCAAAGAATGATCACGGGTAATCTGTCGAATGTTTTTTCCCACAATATACAAGCGACTGTCTCCCACGTTTGCTACCTGCAACTGATTGTTCAGACAGGTCGCTGCAACAATGGTTGTTCCCATTCCGTTATACTGTTCCTCTTCCAAGGATTTCCGACGAATATGTTCGTTTGCAGCCTCAATCGCCTTTTTTAAAATCTCTTTTGGCTCCTTCTCCAGCGCTCTTTCCACAACTTCACACATCATCTCCACTGTGTATCTGGACGCATAATCACCGGCCTTATGTCCACCCATGCCGTCTGCCACCAAAAACAAATTCGGAAGATTTCCTATTGCTTTTTCACAGGTATAGACGTAGTCTTGATTAACTTTTCGTCGTATTCCAACATCTGTTATCGAAAAGGTTTTTAACACGTAATATTCCTCCTGTATCAATCCTCATTGTTCTCTATATACGAACGACGCAATTGGCCACATGCGCCATCAATATCGCGTCCCATTTCTCTTCTTACCGTACAATTGATTTTTCCTTTTTCCAATTTCGCCTTAAATGCCTGAATATGTTGTAAATCAGATTGCACATATTCTCTTTCCTTAATTGGATTTACCGGAATTAAATTAATATGACAATTCAAAGGTGCTGCCAAAGCAATCAATTCTTCCGCATCCTCTTTTGTATCATTCACGCCGCCTACCAGGCTGTATTCAAAAGTAATTCTTCTTCCCGTCTGTTCAAAATAAAACCGACAAGCCTCCATCAGCTCTGCAATAGAATACTTATTGGCAATCGGCATTAATTTCTTACGTTTTTCATCTGTTGTAGCATGTAGTGACAGTGCCAAAGTAATCTGAAAATGTTCCTTTGCAAGCTTTTTCATATTTGGCACAATACCACAAGTAGATACTGTAACATTTCTTGCACTAATATGCAATCCGTTTTCATCTGTAAGAATCTTCAAAAACTGAATCAAATTGTCATAATTATCCATAGGTTCACCGGAACCCATTACTACCACATTGGATACTCTTTCGCCGGTATGCCTGCTGATGGCATAAATCTGGTCTAACATTTCAGACGGAAGGAGGTTTCGTTCCAATCCGTCCAAAGTAGATGCACAGAACCTGCACCCCATGCGGCAACCCACTTGGGATGAAATACACACACTATTTCCGTGCTTATATTTCATCCATACACTTTCGACCACATTACCGTCACTTAATCCAAATAAATACTTTCTGGTACCATCTATCTTTGATTCCTGTACACGTATAACCTTCAAAGACGTGAAATGATACTTCTCCTTACACTTTTCTCTGAAGTCCTTGGACAGATTTGACATTTCATCAAAGTCTCTTGCTAATTTCTTATGCATCCAATCATATGCCTGCTTTGCACGAAAGGCCTTTTCATTCATTTGGGCAAATTCTTCTATCAATTCTTCCAAACGCAATGATTTTATGTCTGTTTTTTCCGCCAACTTATATAAATCCATATCTCTACCGCCGTTTCGCACACTAGTTTCCATTTACGCTTTTCTTCGTAATCTGGCATAATAAAATCCGTCCGCCTCTGATATTCCGGGCAAAAACTGTTTCTCTTCTTCCAGCTCAAAAGGAAATTTTTCACAAATCCATCTACTCATTTCCTGATTTTCTGCCCTGTGAACAGTACAGGTACTATATAATAAGGTCCCGCCCGCTTTTACATACTGCCAACTGTTCTCTACAATTTGCTTCTGTAATAATACTAATGATTCCAAGCTTTCCGGAGTTATATGATACTTAATATCCCTTTTCTTTCCCATTACACCCAAACCGGAACAAGGAACATCCATAATCACCACATCCGCCCACTGCATCTTATCTTCATCTTGTACGGTGGCGTCCCATACCTGCACTTCTACTTTATCTTCCAAACCCATTCGGGCACAATTTTCGAGGATATAATTTGTTTTATACTCTGAAACATCCCTTGACAATACTCTGGCCGCCTTTTCTGCCGCCAGCAATGTCTTTCCGCCGGGTGCAGCACAGATATCCATACAAACGTCCGTTTCTTTGATATTCGCCGCCTCCACGCTCATAGCGGAGCTGATATCCTGTACCGTGAATATCCCTTCTTCAAATCCTTCCAGGGATGCAATACCATCCACACCCTCTATACTATACATGTAAGATAATTCCGGCAAAGGTTTCACAATCACACCCGTTTTTTTCCATTTCTCAAGGTATTCATTGCGTTCTGTCTCCGTCATGGAAGTTTTGAAACGAATACTGACCGGATGTACTTTCATACTGCCTTCTAATATTTTTTCTGTTGTCTCCCGTCCATATTCCTTTAGCCACATTTCCACAATCCACTGCGGAACGGAATATTTGACAGACAAATACTTCACACTGTCCGTTTCCGCATTCGGAAGAGGTAACTGCTCTTTATTTGCCGCAATTTTTCTTAGCACACCGTTTACAAAACCTTTCAAATTCGTAAATTTCCGTTTTGCCGCCAACTTAACACATTCATTGCACGCCGCACTGTCCGGCACACCATCCATATATACAATTTGATATACCCCCATACGCATCAGGCAACGAATAAGCGGTTTCATTTTGTTTACCGGAACGGTCGAAAAATAATCCAGATAAAAATCCAGTTCTATTCTTCTCTCTATACAACCTTCCGCCAAACGTTTCATAAAACGTTTCTCCTGTATGTCTAAATAGTCATATTTATCCAATACAGCCTTTATCAACTGATGGGAATACACCTTGTTTCTTTCCATCTCTAACAGGGAATCTAATACGATTTCCCTTGCATTTTCCGCCATACTCCAACATTTCCTCTCTCAAAGAAATTTAATCATCCCTTCGATTACCGCCAAATAAAATCACCAATCTGACTACCTGTAATACGGTAGACGCCAATGCAGCAACATAGGTCAGCGCCGCAGCACCCAAAACCTTTTTACAGCTCTTATTCTCAATAGTAGTAAGAATACCGTATTCTTCTAATTTCACACTTGCTCTGGAAGAAGCATTAAATTCCACCGGCAATGTAATTAACTGGAACAACACAGCCAAACCAAATGCCCAAATACCGATATCAATCAAAGTCTGATTCCAGCTGAGCAAAACACCCACCAAAATAATAGGGATACCTAATGTAGAACCGATATTCACTACCGGCACCAAAGCCGAACGCAAATTTAAAGGACCATATCCTTCCGCATGCTGAATGGCATGACCGCACTCGTGCGCCGCTACGCTTACCGAAGTAATGGATGCTCCGTTAAAGTTCCTGCTGGATAACCTTACCGTATTGGTTTTGGGATCGTAATGGTCACCGTTATCCGCACCAATACATTCAATTTGCACATAATATAATCCTTCATTATCCAATATACGACGAGCACATTCTGCTCCTGTAATACCGGTAGAATTTCTGTATCTGTGATATTTACTCATGGTTGCACTTACGTTAGCACTGGCAAGCAAACAAAGCACCATACCAATAATCACCAACAAATAGGTTGGTTCAAAGAATCCATAATAACCTGTTAATATCATTTTATTTCCTCCTTATTTACTCCTCTATCTTTGCGACAAAAATTTATCTCCAGCCTGCACTTTTACTCCTAACAGAAAATCATGCGCGGACATTCTCTTTTTGCCTTCCAACTGTAATTCACATATGACAATCTCACCGCTTCCGCAAGCAACTCTTATAGCATTCTTGGTCACTTCTGTGACGGTTCCGGGTTCTTCGGACGTTATTGTTTCTTCTACAGAAACTTTCCAGATTTTCATCTGTTTTCCTTTATAAAAGGTGAATGCACTGGGCCAGGGATTTAAACCTCTCACCAGGCAATCTATTTCCTTTGCCGATTTGTTAAAATCGATATTACCCATTTCTTTGGTAATCATCTTTACATGACTGCTCTTCTCATGGTCCTGTTTTTCCGGTACCAGAGCGCCTGTTTCCAAAAGCTCCAATGCTTCCACAATCGCCTCTCCGCCCAATATCTTCAGCTTATCATGTAAAGTCTCGTAAGTATCTTCTGCATCGATGGCAATACTTTTTTTCAACAACATATCACCTGTATCAATTCCTGCATCCATTTGCATAATGGTAATACCGGTTTCTTCTTCCCCGTCCAAAATCACGCTCTGTATCGGAGAAGCTCCGCGATATTTCGGTAAAAGCGATGCATGAATATTTAGACATCCGTATTTAGGCATATCCAGAATTTCCTGAGATAAAATCTGACCAAATGCAGCTACTACATAAATGTCCGCTTCATGTTTTTTTAACGCTTCAATTTCTTCAGGACGTTTAATTCGAATCGGTTGCAGTACAGGTATATTATGTGCCAATGCGATCTCTTTTACCGGCGGGAACTGTAATTCTTTACTTCTGCCCTTCGCCTTATCCGGTTGGGTTACCACTGCTGTGATTTCATGTCCTGCTTCTATCAACGCCTCCAATGCGCCGGCGGCAAAATCAGGCGTTCCCATAAAAACTATTTTCATTCAAAATCCTCCAACGCATCATAATTCACAATCTGAAGTTCGCCTTCTACTTTTTCCACATACAAATGTCCGTCCAGATGATCCAACTCATGGCAAATCGCTCTTGCCAAAAGTTCTGTACCTTCCAATTCAAAAGGTTGCATATAGGCATTTAATGCCTTTACCTTAACATAATTGGGTCTGGTTACCTGACCTGACTTTCCGGGAACACTCAAACAGCCTTCCGGACCTGTCTGTTCCCCTTCCATCTCCAAAATCTGTGGATTAATCAAAACATATGGTTCATCTCCGGTCACATCAATTACAACAATACGTTTTAAAATACCCACCTGCGGTGCTGCCAAACCTACACCATTAGCTTCATACATGGTATCCAGCATATCTTCTATTAACATCTTGGTCCTCGGAGTCATTTCCTTAACCTCTTTACATGTTTTTGTTAATACTTCATCTCCCATTACTCGAATACTTCGAAGTGCCATTTCTTATCTCCTTATCCCGTATTGCATTACGTCTATTTTTGTATTTTTACATCAGAATAAAGAATGTCTCCCCCGAGCCATTCTTTAAAATCAAAATATCTCCATATATACTATAACGTATTTATGGGGTCAAAGTCAAACTGGATATTTATTTGTCGCAAATCATTTTTATGAATTTCTTCTTCCAATTTGTCTTTTACCTGAATCAAGGCCTCATAATCCGCGTGTTTTACGTAAAATACGAAGCGATAGATATCATTCACTTTGCCAATCCCGGCCGGTGCAGGTCCGATAATTTCCAAAAAGTTTTCCGGCTTATCCTGCGGCGAATCACATACTTTGATTTGTCTTGCCATATATGCCAGCTTTTGGGCAAATGCCGCCCCATCCTTTTCGTTTGCCGCATAGATTTGTACTGCCATCATATGGGAAACAGGCGGATACTGCATCAAATCCCGGTAAACAAGTTCTTCTTCATAAAATGCTTTATAATCCTGATTGGCCGAATGCACAATTGCATAATGTTCCGGCTGATAGGTTTGTACTACCACTTCCCCCGGCACCTCTCCGCGCCCCGCACGTCCGGCTGCCTGTGTAATCAGTTGGAAGGTTCGTTCTCCTGCACGATAATCACCTACCGAAAGAGATAAATCCGCCGCCAAAACTCCCACCAGCGTGACATTCGGAAAATCATGACCTTTGACAATCATCTGCGTTCCTACCAACACATCTGCCTCACCGTTTCCAAAGGCTGTCAAAATTTTTTCATAACTTTCCTTTGTACGCGTAGTATCTGCATCCATTCGAAGCACTCTCATGTTAGGATAGAGTTCCTTCAGTTTTTCCTCTATCTGCTGAGTACCGGCACGAAATCCGGAAATATATTTAGAGCCACATTCCGGACAATTTGTCACCTTTATGGTTTCGTATCCACAATAATGGCAAATCATTCTTCCCCCTCTGTGTTCTGATAAGGAGACGTCGCAGTGCGGACATTTCAGCACATGACCACAAGAACGGCAGGATACAAATCCCGCCAACCCTCTGCGGTTGATAAACAGCATGCTCTGCTGCCCTTTTTCCATTCTGTCACTTAAAAGTTCTTGTAATTTCTTACTGAAAATGGTTCTGTTTCCGCCTTTCAGCTCCTCGCGCAAGTCCACTGTATACACGGTCGGAAGAACACCACCGGTCACGCGTTTTTCCAACGTTAATAATTGATACTGCCCATTCTGTGCACGGTAATATGCCTCCATGGAAGGTGTCGCTGAGCCAAGCACTACACTTGCCTGCTGCATCTTGGCCAAAGCTTCCGCGGTTTCTCTGGTATGATATTTAGGCGTTCCTTCACTTTTATAGCTACTCTCATGTTCCTCATCTATAATTATCAATCCCAAGTCCGGAAATGGCGTAAACAAGGCTGAACGCGGTCCGATAATCACATCAATATCCCCATGTTTAGCCCGCTCACATTGATCATATTTTTCCCCGGCAGACAAAGAAGAATTCAAAACACTGACTCTGTCACCAAAGGTTTTGTAAAAACGCATCAGTGTCTGATAGGTAAGTGCAATCTCCGGAATTAGCACAATCGCCTGTTTTCCTCTGGCAATTACTTCTTCCACCAATCGTATGTAAACCTGCGTTTTTCCGCTTCCCGTAATTCCGTGTAACAGATATGTCTTACGTATATCATTATCATAATCAACCAGAATACTTTGTAATACCTTTTCCTGATCCTCACTCAGTTTCTCAACAGCCGCAACATCCTTTGTTCTTTTAATAGGGTTACGATATCCTTGGACGCCTTCTACTTTTAAAATCCCTATTTTCTCCAAGCCTTTTACAACCGATGCCGAGACCATCAGTTTTTCCGTTACCAATTCATACGGCAATTCTTCTTCCTGCAAAAGTTCTTCCAAGAGCCGAACCCTTGCCCCTCTGTTCTTTTTCCTTTTACTTTCACCGAGAACATTGATTGCTTCCTCACGGCTTGCCGTTAACACCACTTTTTTATGTTCAATATGTTTTACCGATTGCTTTACGGGTAACACTGTTTTCAACGCTTGAATCATTGTACCGCCATAATGCTTTTTAATCCAGGAGGCCAGTTTCATCTGCGTATCTTCTACATCCACACCACCGGTTTGTATAGAATGAATTCCTTTTATCTTACTCCTATCATAATTACACTCGTCACTTATATTAACCACATATCCTTTAATCAACTTATCAGAAACACCAAAAGGCACTTGAACACAAGTGCCTGTTTCTACCACATCCTCTAATTCCTGCGGAATTCGATATTGAAATGCTCTGTCTACTTTTTCATGTGAAATATTCACAATAACATCTGCATAAAGTTCTTTCAATGTTTTCTCCTATTGCTGCAATTCTGCCAAAATATCCCGAATCAAATCTCTTTCGTCCATAGGATATTTTACCCCTTCTATTTCCTGATAATCTTCATGACCTTTTCCGGCTAAAACAATGATATCTCCCGCTTCGCCATTTTCAATAGCGTAGCGAATCGCTTCTTTCCGGTCACAGATTTCCACATATTTACCATCTGTTTTACTAATGCCGACTTTAATATCCTCCATAATCTCCCGGGGCTTTTCAAATCGCGGATTATCCGATGTAATAATAGTCAAATCTGCCAGTTTCCCACTGATTTCACCCATTTCATAGCGACGAAGTTTCGAACGGTTTCCGCCGCAACCAAACAAGCAGACCAATCTGTGCGGTTCATATTCTTTTAATGTACTGAGCAAACTCTCCAGGCTCATGGCATTATGTGCATAATCAATCAAAAGCGTAAAATCATCCGACACTTTCACCGGTTCTATACGTCCCTTTACATGAGCATTTAAAAGTGCCTTTTTCATATTCTCTTCACTTACTCCAAAATGTCTGCAAATCGCCATGGCTGTCAGCGCATTATATACGCTGAAGTTTCCCGGAGTTCCCACTTCCACTTCCAGTTCCATAAGTCCTTCCGTACGGAAACTCACTCCCAAGACACCTTTTTTTCGCAACAGTTTCAAATCACAGGCTTTTAAATCCGCACTTTCACCCATTCCGAAACGTTCCAAGGTACAAGTATGACCTGCTATTACCTGTTCACAGTGCTTATCATCTACATTCACAATTCCAACCTTACACTGCTTAAACAAAAGACCTTTACAATACATATAGTCTTCAAAACTTTCATGTTCATTAGGACCGATATGATCCGGTTCCAAATTGGTAAAAATACCAAAATCAAAAGTAATCCCCTGCGTACGATGTAACTTCAATCCCTGTGAAGACACTTCCATCACTACTGCATCCATACCCGCTTCTGCCATTTGTGCGAAATATGACTGTAACACATAGGACTCCGGTGTAGTATTTGCCGAGGGAATATGCTTGTCGCCTATAATGGTTTCAATGGTACCTATCAATCCCACTCTATATCCGGCATTCTCCAGAATGGATTTTACCAAATAAGTAGTGGTAGTTTTCCCTTTGGTTCCTGTTATCCCTATAACTTTTAATTTATTTGCGGGATATTCAAAGAATGCCGCAGAAATCCACGCCATAGCATACCTGCTATCCTTCACTTTAATCACGGTAACATCATATTGCTCCAAACCGGGCACGTCTTTGGACACTACAAGCACACTTGCTTTCTCAGCCGCTTTCAATGCATAATCATGCCCATCAAATACAGCTCCTTCTATACAAATAAACAAACTTCCTTCTGCCAGTTCTTTTCTGGTGTCATACTCTACTGCAGTTATTTCTTTTTCCAAACTGCCTTGTATGCATTCGTATTCCAACTTTTCCAACAAATTTTTCAGTTCCATAAACACCTCTTCGTTTTTATATCCTATCACTGTTCACAAACAATTCTCACTAATAATAATATAAATTATCCCCCCAAATATGTAAATGTATTTTTCTATTATCTTTACATATCCGAACCATATTTCCATAAAACAAGAAAACTTCGGAGGGGACCGAAGTTTTCTCGCGATTTTCTTATGAGGGGGGGAGATAGTTCATTAACTATCTAAATACATAATACTCATGAAATGTGTTCAATTTGTGTTCAAATTGTTAGGAAAATATTAAATAAACGGCAAGAAATTATAATCAGGTAAATTTCATGTAAATTCTCTGTAAAGTTCCATAGGGATTTGAGCACTTATGGCGGTAGATGCATTTGCAGAAGCTAATGCTGCCGCATACATTACGGCCTTTTCCCTAACCACATTTTCTAACTCACTCATACAAAAAGAAGAAACCAGCGTATCCCCGCAGGCAACAGTATTAACCACCTTCACCTTGTATGGTTTTTGTTCCACAATTCCTTCTGCATCTCCGTAAAGAAAACCTTTTGAGCCCATGGAGACAACCACCTTTTGTATACCATTATCAAGTAATTTTTTTATTTCTTTTTCAATCTCTTCTCTTGTAGCCAATCGTCGTCCCACCAAATATTCCAATTCCTTTTTGTTTGGCTTTAAAAAGTAAGGAATCGCTTTTACCCCGTTCTTTAATGCCTCTCCCGAAGTATCCAAAAACACCTTACATCCACATTCTTTGGCAAGTAATGTTAAAGTCTCGTAAATATTATCCGGCACTCCTCGCGGAATACTTCCCGAAAGCACCACTATACTTGCACGCTGAAGCTGACGCTTGTACTCCGAGATAAAACGACGCAGTTCCTCTTGCGTTATTACCGGACCGGGCTCCAAAATTTCTGTTACATAGCCATTCTCCGCTAAAATATTCGTACTCACCCGAGTATCCGCATCAATATGCGTAAAGTGACACTCAGCGTCCATTTCAGTCAATCTTTCCTGAATTAATTGACCTGTATATCCACCCAAAAATCCCATAGCAGTTACGGGATAATCAAACTGTCTCAGTACTTTCGTTACATTTATACCCTTTCCGCCGGCAATGCTGTTCACACTTTGCAAACGATTTACCTGACCCAGTAAAAGCTCATTAATATGGCAGGTTTTATCCACCGCCGGATTTAAAGTCACTGTTAGAATCATACTCTGTTCTCTCTTTCTGTTACATTTCCTCTATATCATCCGCCTGCGACTAGCAATAGTTTTGCATAATATATTGCAGGCTCTCCCGTCCGCGAAAAGAATTAATGCCTATCTGGTAGGTAACGGATATGGGGTAGGAACCTTGTCCCGCGAATAACTTTTCTGCGCTTCCGCTTCCGTATTTCTCGTTTAAGAATTCCTCAAATCCATTCACATCACCAAA
Source organism: Acetatifactor sp. (assembly GCA_045590095.1). Lineage (GTDB taxonomy): Bacteria > Bacillota > Clostridia > Lachnospirales > Lachnospiraceae > Acetatifactor. The sequence continues at coordinate 16,563 of JAZNQI010000014.1, forward strand.
ATACATCAAGTCTACACATTTAGGATATCCTTCCTTCACAAGTTCCACTGAAAACTTAGCAAAGCTTCCGTTGGCACCGATACGCTTAGCTCCTACGAAGTTCACACCTTTTTGTGCAAACAGCGGTTTCGGATTTCCCACTCCAAAGGGCTCTAGTAGTTCTATTTCCTTTGCCAATGCAAAATTCGCATATTCCATAGGCATAGGCACATCAATATGTACTCTCGGAATAAAATCGTCTTCTGAAAGTCCGGCATTTTCATTCAACGCCTTGCGCAAAGGCTCCAGCTCTTTTTTCTCCATAGACAACCCGGCTGCCAACTTATGTCCGCCAAATTTTGTAAAATACTGCTTCACCGCCACCATGGAATCATACATATGATAGGCATCTATGGAACGTCCCGAACCTTTGATTCCTTCCTCGCCGTCCGTAAGTACAAATACCGGATGATGATACTTCTCTCGGATACGTCCTGCAATAATGCCCGCCAGACTTTCATGAACCTGCGGCAGATATACCAACATTACAGGATCTTTATATAACTCCATTTCCTGAATTTGTTTCTCAGCCTTTTCCAAACCTTGTAAGGTCAAATTTTTACGACTGTCATTCATCTCTTTCAATTCAGTTGCACTGGTAATTGCCTCTGCCCGTCCCTTTGCCTGCAGAAGTTCCAACGCCCGCAGCGCTGTATCTAATCGTCCGGTGGCATTTAAACAGGGCCCTATAACAAAGCCTAAATGATAAGCATTTACTTTCCCCGCATCTAATCCATTCACCTCTAACAAAGCCAGCAAACCTTCGTTGGAAGTACTTTCCATTAATCGAAGTCCGGTCTTCACAATAATACGATTCTCATCTTTCAATTCCATAACATCACAAACTGTTGCCATGGCTGCAAAAGGTAATAAGTCATTTAACAATGTGCCCGTATCAGCATACTGCATCTGCTCACAAAGTGCTTGAATCAGCTTATATGCCACCACAGCTCCACATATATTCTTAAAAGGATACATACATTTTTCCTGTTTGGGATCAATAATCACATTTGCCGGCGGCAATATTTCCTTATGGGTATCCTCTACTATCTCAAATGGCACTTCATGATGGTCTGTAATCACCACTTGAATTCCCAATTCCCTCGCCAATGCAACTTGCGGGTTTGCTGCAATGCCGTTATCACAAGTCACAATACACTCTACACCGGCTTCTTTTGCCTCCAAAATCAAATGATCATTTAATCCATAACCATCCTTCATGCGATGAGGAATTGCCGTATCCACCTTTGCCCCCAACCTTTGCAAACCTTCCGTTAAAATATATGTAGAACAAACACCATCCACATCATAATCACCGATTACCCTGATTTTGCTCCTGCGTGCAATCTCGTCTTGTAACAAGGTAACTCCCTCTTTCATTCCGTATAACAGCCAAGGAGAATGACACTCCTTCATGGTACCATGAAGAAACTTTTCTACCTCTTGCACTGTTTCCACGTCCCTATTACGTATAATACGAGCCAAAACCTGGTCAATATGAAATCTATTACTCCATTCTGCAAAATCAGCTTTTTTTGCTGCTACCAACCATTTTTCCATAGTTACTCCATCTCACGTTTCGTATATAATCCTATTCTTAATTATAGCACAACTTTCAATGGATTAACATCCGAAAACACAAAAAGGACTGTCATTTCTGACAGTCCCTTCATCATCATATTAAGCCATTATTCTGCTGACTGCTTCTGAGGAAATTTGTTTCTAAGAACATACCACATAGCACCTGCCAGACATACAGAAGAATACGTACCACAAACAATACCCACCATAAGAGGCAATGCAAATTCACGGATACTTGTCACACCTAAAACATACAGTGCTGCAACCATGATAAATGTAGTCAACGAGGTGAATACACTTCTGGACATCGTCTGTGTAATACTCTTGTTTACTACATCTTTCAAAGTTTCTTTTCTGGTCATAACCACCATATTCTCACGAATACGGTCAAAGATAACGATAGTCGCATTGATGGAATAACCAACAATTGTCAACATACATGCAATAAAAGTATTACTTACGGTTACTTTTGCCACAGCGTAGAATGCCAAAACAATCAATACATCATGTAACAATGCTACTACACTACTGATACCAAAACGGATATCACTGAATCGAATACGAATGTATAACAACATAAATACAATTGCAACCAATACCGCAACTATTGTATCTGATTTCATTTCATCGCTGATGGTAGAACTGATTGTTTCAGAAGTAATCATGGCTTCTCCTACACCAAATTTCTCCATAAACATCTGGTCCATCGCTTCACGCTGTTCAACATTCAAAGTACTTGTCTTGAAAATAACTTCATTGGAATTCTGTACAGTCTGAATCTGTGCAGCGCCACCTGCCACCTTTTCTACATGAGGTAATACTTCTGCATTAATCTGCTCCAAAGTTCTACTCTCATTAAATGTTACTGTGGTTGCAGTACCTCCCTTGAATTCCAAGCTGAAATTTAAAGTATCTCCTGTATTTACTTTATTTACGCCCATTACCACAAATCCTGCTACTACAAGTGCAATAGAAACTGCAAAGCAAATATGCTTCTTGTTAAGGAAATTAATGGTCTTGTGTTCTTTTGCCACACCATACCATTTTGCGTTCTTAAAGCCCAATCCGTAGAAAGCACTTAATAAAAGTCTGGTAATAACCAATGCAGTAAACATAGAAAGAACAATACCTAATGCCAAAGTCTGAGCAAATCCTTTTACAGTTCCGGGACCTAAGAACAATAATACTGCCGCAGCAATCAGCGTAGTGATATTTCCGTCAACGATTGCAGAAAGTGCTTTGTCAAAACCGGTTTTAATCGCTGTTAATACACTCATCCCTCCTGCAATTTCCTCACGGATACGCGCAAAGATAATTACATTTGCATCCACTGCCATACCAATGGAAAGAATAATACCTGCCACACCTGACAAGGTCAAGGTCATATCAAATCCGTTTAATAAAACGACTACCAATGCAACATATAAAGCAAGTGCAATCGCTGATGCTAAACCTGCAATATAATATACAACTATCATAAATACAACTACAATGATAAAACCTATCAAAGCTGCTTTCAAACTGGTTTCAATTGCTTCTACGCCCAACTGTGCGCCTACAACTTTAGAATGCAATTCCTCTAACTCCAGCTTCAAGCCTCCGATACGAATGGTAGATGCTAAATTTTCTGCTTCTTCAAAGGATGTCTGTCCCTCAATAATTGCTGAACCATTTGAAATAACCGCAGTAACTCTGGGTACACTGACAAATTCTCCGTCATAATAAATACCTAAAGTCTCTCCTCTGCCGTATGCACGGGAAGTTGCATCTGCAAATTTGGTTGCACCAGCATCAGTCATAATAAGCTCAACCACAATATTCTGGTTCCCCATATCATCCCTGTATCCTTTAGCCTGTGCTTCTTTTACATCCGTACCTACTAATTTTACAGAGCCTTCCTCCAACAACTGTTCCATGGGCTTTGCTAACATCCAATATCCCGTGGGCACTCCGTTTGCATCTGTAGCGCTGATATAATTATAGTTTCTGCTTCCGTCATCTGCTGTTTCTGCAATAAAGTACAGCTGGCCTGGTTTTCCAAGTTCCTGCAAAATAGCATTTGCATCGGAAACACCCGGAATCTCAATATTAATACGGTCTGCACCTTCCTGATACACTACAGCTTCTGTACTGTATTGTTCCACACGCTTTTGAAGCTTACTGATGGTATCGCTCATATCTGTGGCATCAGGCTCTTCATCACCTACAACCTGATATGTAATACTTACACCACCGGCCAAATCCAATCCCA
>JAZNQI010000015.1:0-25283 GCA_045590095.1 Acetatifactor sp.
GAAAGAGTGACAAAAGAGGTCTGCCTGGGAGCAGACATTTGTTGCTTAAAAGAGGCGCGAAAGCGGTATCTTCAAAAGGAAGTATTCCTCCTTAGCTCAGTCGGTAGAGCACCTGACTGTTAATCAGGGCGTCGTTGGTTCAAGTCCAACAGGGGGAGTTGAAACCAAGACTCACTAAGCAACAAGTTGCTAAGTTCGATTAGGTTTCTTGGGAGTTTCTGCGAAACTCCGGTAATGTTGAAAGCGTGAAGCGTTTTCGCATAGCTCGCGTAGCGAGATATTGGGCTCCATGGTCAAGCGGTTAAGACATCGCCCTTTCACGGCGGTAACACGGGTTCGATTCCCGTTGGAGTCATTCACCTTGAGTGAGTCCCGTAAGGGTTGCGGACCTTTAGCTCAGTTGGTTAGAGCAACCGGCTCATAACCGGTCGGTCCCGGGTTCGAGTCCCCGAAGGTCCATTAAGAGGAAGCTCTTTAAACTTAATAAAATTACACATGGCCTAGTGGCTCAGTTGGTTAGAGCGCCGCCCTGTCACGGCGGAGGTCGAGGGTTCGAGTCCCTTCTGGGTCGTTCAATTGAACGATGGTTTAATTGTGTAAATGGGGTCTTAGCTCAGCTGGGAGAGCATCTGCCTTACAAGCAGAGGGTCATAGGTTCGAGCCCTATAGGCCCCATTCGATACTTTAAGGGTATCATTGACATGCGTCAGCTGGTGTGGCGGAATAGGCAGACGCAAGGGACTTAAAATCCCTCGGGGGCAACCCCGTGCCGGTTCAAGTCCGGCCACCAGCAGTAAATTTGAGTAGAGAAAACACTGATAAATTCAATGTTTTCTCTATTTTTTTGCTTTGGAATTTGTATGTATATGTATGTACAATACAGAATACTTAGTATAGTATAACCACATAATTCTATGATTAATAGAATAACATCAAGAAACGCTCTATTGTAGAATTTTATTAATGTGATGTACAATGGTTATAGAAAGCATATAAGGAGGGGCTCACATGGGTAATAATCTTGCGATAGGACAATATATTCAGTTTTTAAGAAAACAAAAGAATTTGTCACAAAAGGAACTTGCACATAGCTTGGGGTGTTCGTTTCAAGCGGTTTCGAAGTGGGAAACGGGAGAAAATCTTCCTGATGCCGGTATTCTTTTAGAACTGGCAGATATTTTGAATACTACTACGGATAAAATATTAAGTGCAGGTAATTTGATTTTACGAAAGACGAAGAGAGTTTCTATCTCAGATATACGAGAAGGTTTTAAGGCATTGGAAGATTTGAAAAATTTCTTTGGTGAGAAGTCTACTTTTTATCGAGGTGCAATTGAAGGAATTAATCAGAAAATGCAGATAGATATAGAAACTTATTTGAGGGACGAGCAAGGAAGAGAACATTTACTTGCGGAAGCAGTGATTCAATATATTACAAACGGATATGTTGTGGATGTTGAAGAAATTGATGAATATTTTCCGACAAATAAATTGAAAGACAAGATAAAAAGATATATGAATGACGGTTCTCTTTTTGATATGAAATCAGAGAAATATTTAGAATATCGCCCTACATTTCCGCAGGCTGCAGTTGACCTGATTTTTTCAATGGTTTCCGATCCCATAATTGCAGATATAGGAAGTGGTACAGGGCGTCTTTCCGGTCGATGTCTTAGCCGGGCTAAGGAGCTTTATGCTGTTGAACCAAATGCACAAATGCGAAGAACTGCAGAAGCACAGTTGTCAGAATACCACAATTATCATTCTGTTGCAGCATTTGCACAACAAACATCGCTTTCCGAGAATAGTGTAGATGTAATCACTGTTGCGAGTGCCTACCATTGGTTTGATAATGAAGCTACAAGGCAGGAGTTTCGAAGAATATTAAAAAAGGATGGTTATGTATTTCTGTTTTGGGATATGTATACAGGGAATATTTTTGATTCCGAAAAGGAGATAATAGACCAAAAATATAGGCAACTGAATAATAGGCCTACATCCGGAATTACCAGAGAAGAACGTGCTGAAAAGTTATTTGGTAAAAACAAATACCAAAAGCAAGTCTTTGAGACCACTATTTATCAATCTTTTGAAGCATTTCTTGGAGGATGGTCGTCGGCTTCCTATATGCCGAAAGCAGGAACGGCCGATTATAAGACATTTGAAAAAGAGGCACATTCTCTCTTTGAACACTTTGAAGTAAATGGACTGTTAGAAACAAAAATTACCACTCTTTGCTTTTATGGGCAATTATCATTACGATAAAACTTCAAATTCACCTTCCAACAATAAGGGAACATGTATAAAATCATGTTCTCTTTTTTTTAGTTTATCTTCAAATTTCATAAAAAGGTGTTGACAATATTCTTGCTTGGTGCTATGGTTAATTACATAAGTAATAAACCAAACAACGTGAAGCCTAAAACATGTATTATTTAAATAAAACTTGTGAGGGATAAGGGCGATTATTATCATGTGAAAGGAGAAGAGACATGAATGAAATCCTGACGCAGGAAAAATCTATTTACCTGCAAATAAGTGAAATGATTAAGAATGACATTCTTCGGGGGATTATTCTGGAGGAAGAGAGGGTGCCCAGTACCAACGAATTTGCCAAGTTGTTTGCTATTAATCCGGCTACGGCTGCAAAGGGAGTTAATATTTTGGTAGAGGAAGGTATTTTGTACAAAAAACGCGGCATTGGAATGTTTGTCGCTACGGGGGCAAAGGAGAAGATTATGAATCAGAGAAGAGAAGAATTTTACGATAATTTTATTAAGGTGCTTTTGAATGAAGCAAGTAACCTGGGAATTACTAAAGAAGAGTTGATTGCCATGATAAGCAAGGAGGAGGGTTAAAATGAGTATGGAAGGTTTGGTTTGTAAGAATGTACATAAGAACTACAAGAAGACAGAGGTCCTTAAAGGTTTGGATTTAGTGTTGGAGAAGGGAAAGATTTATGGACTGATCGGAAGAAACGGTGCCGGAAAGACGACCTTGCTTTCGCTGATGTCCGGTCAGAATCCTGTTACTGCAGGAGAGATTACACTTGACGGTACTGCGGTTTGGGAGAATCAGGAAAACATGGATAAGATTTGTTTTTCCAGAGAGATACATGCATCTACAAGTTTGGAAGCAGGCGGATTTGTAAGTAGCTATAAGGTGAAGGATTATTTAAAGATGGCATCCGTTTATATGCCTAAGTGGGATCAGGTTTATGCGGAAGAGTTAATCAAAATATTTGAGCTGGATAAGAATAAACGACTTAACAAGCTTTCCAAGGGGATGTTGTCCATGGTAACTATTATTGTGGCATTGGCCAGCAAGGCTGAATTTACCTTTATGGATGAACCGGTAGCCGGTGTGGACGTGGTAATGCGAGAGGAGTTTTACCGTGTTTTGCTGGAGGAGTTTGCAGAAAGCGGAAGAACTTTTGTAATTTCCACACATATCATTGAGGAAGCAGCGGATGTATTTGAGGAAGTGATTATGTTAAATGGCGGAAAGATTCTTTTGAAGGAGAATACCCAGGATTTGCTGGACAGAGCCCGTCATATCAGTGGTGTTGCCGAAGAAGTTGAAAAAGTTATGGAAGGAAAAGAAACGTATCATCCTGAGAAGTTGGGGCGCAGTAAGGGCGTGACAATTCTTTTGAGGCAGGGAGAGACCTTAGAAGCAAATGCAGATATCTCTGTGCAGCCCATGAGTCTCCAACAGGTATTTGTGGCAATGTGTGGTAAGGAGGTTTCATAAGCTTATGAAGGGATTTGGACGAAATGTTAAACTTTTGCTTGGCGAGGGTCATCGGTTTCAAATAATTGTATATTTGGCGTTTTTCTTAGTTCTGGCTTTTTTCACTATTTTGGATATAGGGGCTTTGCCTCAAATTTTAGAGATTGTAGCCACATTCTTTTTGTTGTTAGTCTTTGGAATGGCTATAATAATCATGGGGATAGGCGACGTATATTCCAGGATGATGGTTTACTTTGGAAGTAGCAGAAGACCGGCAGCATGGGCTATGCTTTTGGGGCAATATGTCTTCTTTGCGGAGCAAATGATTATATTATTTGTGGTAGCTGCTTTCATAGAGAGTAATGTGTGTATGGCGGCAGTAAGAGCTTGTCCGTTGGGAGTCGTTGCCGTTATGCTTGCTTTAGCGGGGATAGGACATTTCATTAATGCTATGAGCATTAGCGGACATATGGTGTGCGCGTGGATTTTGGCAGTTGCCTTGGCAGTTGTTCCCGTGGTAACATGTGTTGTTTTGGTTACAGTATTTGAAATAAGTGCGGAGATGCTGGTGCCTTATAATAATATTTGGATTCTGATGGCAGGTTTAGCGGCGACGGTAATCGGTGCTATTGTATATTTTAAAACGGTTACGAAAGTAGATTTAAAACTGACCTAGAAGTTGTGACCGAAGAGGGAAAGGTGGTTAGAATGAAGGAATTTATTTGTGTATTGAAGCAGACGAATAAGGTGACTAAGTATAACTTCTGGTGTTTGATGATAAATCTTTTTGCCGGAGCGGTTTTGGGTGTGATGTTTACGTGGCTTCCTTATTTTTTTCCTTATTTTTCATCGGGTGTTTTGATAAGTATGGAAGGAATTGTAGCATTGGGATTCGTGGCTGTGAATATGTGTATGTGCTGGTTTCAGTTTTTTCCGGCGGATTATATGCAGGCACTGGCTATGGGAAAAACAAGAAAGTACCTGTTTGGGGCACATTATTTGTTGTGGTTTAGAAATGCATTAATATGTATGTTGGGCATCCTGGGGCTTTGTCTGTTAAAGGAATATGCATATGCACACTTGGCGGATGGACTGGTTGTATGGGTGGATGAATGGTCGATTTTAAGCAATCCACTGGTTTTTGTGACGATTGTGCTGTGTGTGCCGGCATTAATCCTATTTCTGGGAGGGATGCGACTTTTCTTTGGCGTGAAATTGCTATGGGGAATTCCGGGACTCTTTGTATTAGGGATGGGACTTGCCGAATTGGAAGATGCGTGTCCGGATTTTGTGATTTTTAAGTGGTTTGGTGTATCCGGCGGAGAACCGAATACCGTGGCAATCTGTTTGCTGTGTTTGATTAGTGGAGCCATTATGATGGGATTGGCATGGATGATGCTTCGTAAGCAGAGAGTGGTTGGATAAAAAGATAATGTGACTGAAGTAGAAAGTATATATGAAAAGCGGAAAGGAAAATAACAGAATCATGAAGAAAAGAAAATGGTTAATGTGTTTAATGGCTATTACAATCATTTTGTGTACTGCATGCGGTAAGGAAGCAGAAACATCTGACAGTAATGTTGCCCCGGCTCCCACAGAAGCGACGGAGGATCAAGGGCAGAATACTGCAACGGCGGAGGATGATACCAAAAATTCTGCACCCGTAGAGGAAAACGAAACAGGTTCTACGCCTGAAGAGGGAAATATCTCAGCAACTGAGGAAGAAAAAGGCCCCACCACCAACGAGGAACTTTTCAAGTTTGTGACAGATAGTTGGAAGAACAGGGAAACAGATACCTTATATGAGTATAGTTCTGCTGATTTTCAGGCACTCATGGGCAAAGAAGATTTTGCGGGGGTATTTGAGAGCCTTTCTGTGATTGGCGGAGAGTTGTTGGAGGTTTCTGAGGTAGAGGTAATGCCCTATATGGGGATAGATGTGTATACTTCTGTTATAAAATTTGAAAATATCACCTTGGATCTGCAGCTTGTGTTGAATAATGTGGAAATAACAGGTCTGGTTTACCAAATACATTTTAATGATACTTTTGAGGTCAAATATGAGAATGGTATTGTAGAAAGATATTTTGTGTTTGAGAATGATGGTTATGAATTGAATGCGGTCTATACCTATTTGGATGATGGGGAAAAGCATCCGGCAACGCTTCTCATTGCAGGTTCAGGTGTCACTGACTATAACGAATCGGTCGGTAATCTGGCGATCTTTCAGGACATAGCGTTCGGATTGGCGCAAAGGGGTGTAAATTCTCTGCGTTTGGATAAGAGAACCTTGGGGATCGAACCGGGTACCATCGTGGGATTGGAAGAAGAGTATTTTTCAGATTGCAGAGCGGCAATTGATTTCCTCAAAGCACAGGATATCACTGACATATATTTGTTAGGACATAGTCTGGGGGGACAGATTGCTCCCAAATTGGCTGTGGAAGATTCACAAATAGCGGGAATGATCTTGTTCAACAGTACACCTCGTCATTTGGCTGATGTGGCTTGCGACCAGTACATAGTGCAGGATACTTTGAATAAAGAGCTTTATATGAAATATGCAGAGGCTGCCAAGGCAGTACGGGAAGATACTGTGCAGGGAGCTTATTACTTCGGTATGGATGACTATTATTGGGCGACTTACAATTCTTTGGATGTGGTCGCCGATATAAATAACGCCAATATCAGAACCTTAATCATCAACAGTACAAACGATGCTCAGATTTTCGAGGTGGATAGGGATGAATGGTATGCGAATTTGGCAGAGAACGATAACGTGACCATTCATGTATATGATGATATGAGCCACTTTGGATATAAGATAGATGTCACAGATAATGCAGCATTTTATAAGAAAGTAGATTTCCCGAAAGAATTATTGGATGAATTTGCGGCATTCTGTGAGTAGAGGGGGCGGCATGTTTCCATACCATGATGTGAGGAAGTTGACTTTACATAGATAACTGTTGACAATATTATATTTTAGTATTAGTATAAAGATGAAAAGGGTACTACCGATAGTCGGTTAGTCCGATATAGAATTGATTAAAAATAATCGCCTCTTTGTTTTGCGGACCAGAGGCGATTATTTTTGTGATTTATTACTTCCGATTGTATATCCGAGACCAAAAGCGGTGAGTATTAGACTCGTTTGAATGATTGGGATGCTTCAGAAGAAGATTTGAAGCAATTTGATGAACAGGGTATAAAGGTTATTGTGGTGGATAAACCGGAAAATGAGGAGTAATGAGTGAAAGGGAGCTATGAAGCTCCCTTTTCAACATCGTATCCCAAATCAAGAAAAACGCTTCTGAAAAGGTTATAATACAATTACAAGGTCGGTATGAAGCACCGGACTTGATGATATGGTTGTGAGCTTCATTCACAACGTGAAGGTGAGGAAAAGGCATGGATACAGAGCTTTTAAGGAAAATTTTTCTGTACATTGATGAGCATATACAGGAAAAAATCAGTTTGTCGGAATTAGCAGAAGTGGCAGGATATAGTCCTTTTTATTTCAGCAAATTATTTACTGAAACAATGGGGATGCCCATAACTGCCTGTATAAGGGTTAGAAAGATGCAATATGCACTCTGCTCATTACTGGAAGGAAAGAAAGTACTTGAAGTGTCGCTTATGTACGGTTTTGACTCGCATGAAGGATTTACAAGAGCATTTACACAATTATTCGGTTCAACACCAAGTACAGTTAGAAAGTATTCGGATACTTACAGTGTACCGGCGTGGGTTGTGCCGAATATGAAAGAAAGGAGCGTTATTATGGGAGTGGATACAAGTACATTGTTTGAAAATATGCATGAGATGGTTTTTGAGGTTCTAAGAACTTCATTGGTAGAGGCAAAGGCCGGATTTTGTACGGAAATACGAGTAGCATTATTAGCGGATGGAAGAATTAAGATTGCAGACAACGGTAGAGGAATCCCTTTATCTAAGGATATACAGCTAAGTAAAAAGGTATTGGAAAAGATACTTGCCGGACATACAATTTCAAATATGGAATATGCTACATTGGGAGATTTCGCGGGATGTGGTATGCAGACTGTGAATTCCTTATGTGAGAGTCTGCAGGTGACAGTATATAGGGATGGAATGGTTTTTCAACAGGATTATGTAAGGGGTATCGCACAGCATGATATCGTTAGTAAGGAGCTGGAACATAAATCAGGAACAGAAATGATACTTAAGCCGGATGGGCAAATATTTGGTGATATGCAGTTTTCTGTGGAGGTACTTAGGAATTGGATAGAGGCGAATGTAACGAATAAAGTGGTGGTGATTTGGGAGTAGTAGCAATTCCCCCAAGAATGCTCCTTTCAGTTGCTACCATTCCATGCTAAAATATGATACACTATATCCATGGAGGGCGGACTATGAATGCTGTGGATATAGGAAAATATTTGGCGGAGCTACGCAAATTTTATAAGGTGACGCAGGAGGAACTTGCGGTGAGAGTGGGTGTCACCAGACAGGCGGTTTCAAAGTGGGAGACCGGCACCACCATTCCGGATATTGAAGTCCTGATGGCGTTGTCAGAGATATATGGTATCTCCATCAATGATATTTTGAAGGCAGACTTATCCAATATTAAGTTCCAGAAGGAGATCGTTTTTCCGGAAAAGAACAAAGGCAAGAAGAATATATTTGTAATTGGTTGCGGAAGATGGGGAACCTTTATTGCCTGGTATTTGGATAAAATCGGTCATAAAGTATCTTTGTACGGCAGGGAGCATTCTGCAAATATGCAGGAACTTCTGACAGAACGGAAAAATAAGTATCTCACATTATCGGATACCATGCACCTGACTACAACTTTTGAAAGATTAGAGGATGCTGATTATGTGGTCATTTCCGTAGGAGCCCAGAAGCTCCAGGAAGTGGCAGAAGAATTAGCCGGGATACCTATACAGGACAAAACCATTGTACTATGTATGAAGGGTATAGAGATTGAAACAGGACGCAGATTGTCGCAGATTGCTTCGGATACGCTGGCTCATAGCAATAAAATAGCCGTGTGGTTAGGTCCCGGCCATGTACAGGAATTCTATAGGGGCATCCCCAATTGCATGGTGATTGACAGCAATGATGAATTGGTGAAGGATGAACTGATTCGCAATTTTTCCAGTGAATTAATTCGTTTTTATTATGGTACGGACCTGATTGGGAACGAAATCGGTGCGGCAGCCAAAAATGTCATAGGAATTGCGGCCGGTATGCTGGAGGGGCTGGATTTGTCTTCATTGAAAGGTGCGTTAATGGCAAGAGGAACCGGCGAAGTGGCCAGACTGATCGTAGCCATGGGCGGAAAAGCAAGTACGGTTTATGGTTTGTGCCATTTGGGAGATTATGAGGCGACCTTGTTCTCAGAGCATAGTCATAATCTCAGCTTTGGAAAAAATATTGTTCAGGGAAAAAGCTACAATCAGTTGGCAGAAGGTTATTTCACCGTAAAGGCGATTCGGAATCTGGGAAAATCCTATGGCGTGGAATTACCTATATGTGAAGCAGTTTATCAGATTGTACATGAAGGAAAAGAGCCCAGAAGTATTTTAAAGAGCTTGTTCGACAGAAGCCTGAAGAATGAGTTCGTGAAGTGAAATATATAAGGATGAGGGAGAAACGATAAAATGTTAAAGTCATTTGCAGAGGAAATTTGTGCTTTTCTTCAAAGCATACAGGGAGTAAAATCTACAGTAATTATAGGAAGTTTAGCCAAAGGAAATTTCGATAAGTATTCGGATATTGATATCGAAGTGGATGTTTCCGGGATGGATAATGGGCAGTTTCTGATAGAATTACCCAAGCTTTTGGCAGAGAAATATGATATTGTTTATTGTGATTATGCGCCTAGTTTGGTACCTCATAAATATATTGTGTCTTTTGCGGCGGATATCCCCAATCCCTTTGGGTTTGCGCATATTTCCTGTGTGGCAACGCCCCATTGTACAACCGTTTCAAAACAGGAATTACAGAGCTTGAATCGTTTATATGACCACACCTTTAAGCTGTTTGCCATTAATTTGAAGCATTATCTCAGAGATTGGGATTGCTATGATGATATCGTAAGTATGTACAAAGGAATCCGTGGTGGTGATGCAGAAGAACATGATGAAGCCTATATGCTGAAAGCTACATATGATTGGCTTATGGAAAATGCGGATGATAAGCAAGAGAAGCATCTTTTGAAGTTTGAGGAGTTTATATAATAATCTATTGCTAAAAAATGTTACAGAATGATATAATTTATGCATGTTCGTATAACAACTTTTTGAAAAAGGCGGAGGTTACTCATGAAAATTGGAAAGAAGATTGCGTATTACAGAAAGAAAATGGAACTTACTCAGGAGGAATTGGCAGATCAGTTAGAAATCAGCAGCCAGGCAGTGTCTAACTGGGAAACTGAGCAGAACAACCCTGATGAGGATGTTTTGATTAAATTGGCGGATATTTTCCATGTTACGTTGGATGAGTTATTTGGTAGAGGGACACCCGTAGGAGCAAAAGATGCGTTACCTTGGGCTGATGATAATACCTTGCGTGCGGTGGTATTTGTAGGACATCGTTTGGTACGAAAGGAAGATATGGATGATGATTTGCGTGAGAAATGCAGCCAAATTACCATCGAGTATACCGGTAATGTACAAAATGTGGAAAGTTATTTTAATGTAGAGTGTGAAGATGTAGAAGGCAATGTGACAGCCGGTGGTGATGTAGAATGCGAAGATGTAGAAGGCAATGTGACAGCCGGCGGTGATGTGGAATGCGAAGAAGTAGAAGGAAATGTGACAGCCGGTGGTGATGTGGAATGTGAAGAAATCGAGGGCAACATTATAGCCGGAGGTAACGTGAAATACGAGGAAAAGGACGAAGACGACGATTAAACAAAAAAAGAGTAAGGGAGCCTTAGCGGCTCCCTTGCTTCAGTTTAGTATAAACCACTATTACTATTCACTTAAGACAGATTCTTGCGGTTGCTATTATTTTTCTGCATATATAGTTAACTACATTCATGAGGGAAAAACAGGAGTATTCTATAAAGCTGATTTTATAAGTGGATTATAAATTAATAGAAAAAATTCAGTTTTATGATATAATGATATTAATGTATTTACTAATCGGAGGATATTTGAATGGAAGGTGTAGAAAAGGGAAGAGTTCAATTTTTGAATGAACGTACTATCCGTATAATTATGATATTGATTGCCGGAGCGCTATGCATAAAGTATATATTCGTGGATTTTGGCATAGATGCAGAATTTCAGATAACAATGTCCTATAGATTGGCGCGAGGGGATATTATGTTTAAGGAGATGTTGGAGCCATATCAGATGTCTTCTTTTTTGTGCGCCTTTTTTATAAAAATATATTTGGCTATTTTTCGGACCACGACAGGAATTGTGCTCTATCTTCAGGTAATTGGTGTCATGTTGGATGTTTTGGTTTCATATTTGATTTATAGGATGGTAAAAAAATGTTTAGATCGTGAGAATGTAGCATTTGCTATGGCATGGGTTTTCTTCTTGGTTTCTCCGAAGGATGTTCCGTTAGCTGAATATGCGAATATGCAAATATGGTTTTCTATGCTTATGTGCATCACGATGTATATATATTATATGACACAGAAAAAAATATACATATTTTTGTCCGGGTTGTGTTTATGCGGAACAGTTTTATCTTATCCGTCTTGTTTGATTTTATTTATTGGAGTTCTTTGTATTTTATTACATAAGAGAGATAAGGTGGGGGTTATTATTTTTGGACTGACTTGTCTGTTAGTCGGGGCGTTGTATTTGTGTTTAATTTTTGCACAAGTTTCATTTGATGATTTTGTGGTTTCCATTAAAAATATGCTGTTACTTGAAACATCTCATTCCATAGGAGTTGTAGAAAAATGTGTTGCATATCTGAAAGATATTATATATATATCGATTGTTTTTTGTGTTGCATATAGCATTTCGTATTTAACTGTTTTTGTGTTGAAACATAAAAAGGATATTCAGGATAAAGAGCGTTGTAAGATTCTGATAGATGCAATATTTTTTACTATTGTTTTGCTGTTGAGTATATATACTGTTGTATTTTGGAAGAATTATATTAGATATTCTTATTCGCTTACTTTTTTGGCAATTATTTTGATAGGAACACATTATAGAAAAAGACTATCGCCGGAGAGGTTCTATTTTTATATGTGTGGAACGATAATTTCGCTTTTGCAGTTTGCGTCAACGTTGCTTTTGACTAATTTAGCGTTTATGGCCTCCGTTCCATATTTGTTGATAGCAGTTATTGTAGCATTTTTGCCAATTTCAGAAGGAATGAAGATGGTGGAAACGGCAGGATTATCTAAAAAGATAATTCTTATTGTCACGTTCAGTGGAGCGCTGTTTTTGACGTTTCGAAATGCTTACATTATTAGACCTATAAACGGCGATGTTTCTTCTCTTTTGCATATTAGAGGAATTGTAAAAGAAGGACCTGCTATAGGAATTATTTCTGAATATATGGGAACATATATGCAAAATGAATCACAGAAAGAATGGAAACAGTATATTACACAGGGAGACTCAATCTATCTGATAGGAGATCCTTTGGATACATTGGGATATTTATATGCAGATACTGTTATTGCTGCACCTACTTTAGTGCCTACTCCGGGATATAATGAAGGTGTGTTAGAGTATTGGAAAATGAATCCTGATAGGTACCCGGATGTTATTATTGCATCGTGTTGGTATGGAACTTTAAATGAAGATGTGGCGGAGGATAGTTGGATTGGTAAGTGGATAGAGCAAGAATACAAACCGCAATATTATGTGGATGGTAAGTATTGGAGATACTACTTTAAATAGGTGAAACATAAAGTGGCTCAAATCCTTGTATGTTTACAAGGATTTGAGCTTTTATGATATATAGTTTTCAGTGATGAATGTCATATTATAAACACATGGAATATCAGTGAAAAATATGTTGACAAGAACATTATGGAAGTGTAAAATCATTTTTTATGGTCTATTTGATAATTATCTTTGGAGGAGGACTATTGTAATGAAGCAACGTAACATGACATCGGTTTTTCTATGCTGTGAGGATAAAATTTTATTATTGTACAGACAGGGGTCAAGAGTGGTAAACAATGTCTGGATAGGGTCAGCAGGCGGGCATTTTGAACCGGAAGAATTAAATGATGCTGAAATGTGTGTGCTGAGAGAACTGAAAGAGGAACTGGGAATTGATAAGGAAGAATTGCAGGATTTCGGACTGCGGTATATCATGTTACGCCATGTGAATGGAGAAGTGAGAGTTAACTATTTTTTCTTTGCAGGATTGCCGGATGGAATCCACAGAAAATTAGTATCCGATGAGGGAGCTTTGCAATGGTTTACAATGGATGAAGTGGGAGATTTGGAAATGCCGTCTTCTGCCAGGTTTGCTATGAATCATTATTTGAAGGAAGGGCGATTTGACAAAATGCTCTATGGTGGTGTTGTAAATGGTGAAAATGCAGTATTTACACCAATGCCCGAAATGTGATAGAATAAAATTTGCATAATTAATATATTCGAATTGAATTTTTGGATGAAAAGAGGATACTGATAATGAAAAGAGTATGCACAGAAGAAGAAAAAGAGTTACTGTTAAAAAACAAGAAGCAGATGTTGCAGGGGATTAACTGGACCTCAAGAAACGGTAGTTGGGGAGTAATGGCTGTTGTATATATTGTGCCTGTTTTTATTGCTTTTGCGGCAATGATGCCTTTTATCATTATGTATGATCTTCATTGGATTATTATAGGATTAGGTTTGACTGTAGTAGATTTTATTTCCAGTACTATTTTGTGGCTGATTATTAATTCCATTCGTTCCAAGAAGGAAACAAAAGCGTTTCTATCCCAGAAGAATCTGTCAGTAAATGGTGCTACTATAGTAGAAGTCAGTGGACTGGATAGTTTTGCATATATAGAGGATGATGTACATGACGAGACCGGTAAACCGATTATTATAGGGTACCCCTCTACTTCCGGTGAAATTGAAGATAAAGAGGTGGGGAGTCGACTGCTCGTTATGTATGATGATGCGGGGAATTATCAGTTATTTAAGTTGAATGATGAACTGAAAAGCTTAATACCTTCATATACGGCGGATTATCCCCTTGCCGGTTTTGTGGATGAGTATATGCGTGTTCCACATCCCAATATGATTTGTATAGAGAAAGAGGGAAGAGACCTGACAGATACCGAGAGAGAAGAGTTTGCCAATATGTATGTAAAACGAGTGCAAGGTGTGTCTCTTGGCATGGCAAAGAAGGCGTATATAGCATTGTTTATTATTGGAGCAATCTTTGTGACACTTTTGAATTTTGTGGAGGACGGGGTGCCGTTTGAGACCTCACTTCCTTATGCGGTACTTATATATGTGGGATTTGGCGCGTTCTTTAGTCTAATGTTCTTGCTTGGCCGTGTTAATCTAAAGCGTCAGGGACAATTCGTACACAAGCAGGAAGTTGTATTTCGTTCCTATGATATAAATAATAATGTAGCGACGGTACGGGTATATGAGTGGGAAAATGGTTGCTCATTGGAAAAGGAGTACCCTGCAGGAAATGTATCGACAAAAACCAAATATGGATCCGTTATATATAAGTTCACAAATAAAAAGGGAAAACCTGTACTGATAAACAGATAATAAGAAAAGGGTGTTGCTTTAGCATGCAACACCCTTTATGTTTAGAGAGTATTTGGGATAAGCGGAAAGGACCCTGACAATGCTTTATGCTTTACAATAATGTGTTTACGGCTATCAGAGTCTTGATACCATTTATTCCGTATAACCGATACCTAAAATAGTAAAGGAGTAATTCTCCATGCCTTCTGACATTTTGATTTCCAAGGTGTGTGTTGCTGCAGTGTCTTCATCCAGCACTAGTACAGTGTCGCAGTTGTTCCAACCGCCATCCTGATAGCCGTAGAGCTCGGTAACCGGTTCTCCGTCTATATAGACATAGGCAAAACCAAATTCATCGGAACTGCTGAGCTTGTAGCTGACCATAATATTTTTGCAATTTAAGGTAGCAGTAAAGCTTTCGTTTCCGGATGAAGCAGTGTGCATCCAGTTGTCCGGAAATGCCGGTAATGTGGTTCTGGAGAAGGTCTGCAAGGCAGTATCAGTTTGATTGAAACCGCCGGGGACAATCTTTGCACCATTTGCATTTTTAGAAGTAACAAAGTGCATATTCATAAAGTCTAAAGCGTATTTACCGTTTTCGGGAAGTGGTGCGATTTCAGCCGGTACTTCCGCAAGTGCTACTCTGTCGAATAATTCTGTCAGGCAATCTGCCATAATTTCATGGCCAAAGTTGGTAGGATGATAAATATCGGCAAAGAACTTTGCATCATCCACGTTTTTGGTTTTATATGCATATGTAGTAGCGTCTTTGATGCTTACCATGGGAAGTCCGTAGTGATTGCCGATGGGGATGTAATTGTCCTGCATATTCCATTTGCTCTGAAAAACGGAGTAGAGCAGAATGACCGCAGGATCATTTTCCTTTTCTAAAATGGTACGCACCAAAGCTTCGTAGGCACGGCTGTTGGTGGGTTCCTCCCAGTCATTTACCGCAAATTCCACAATGACCAAATCAGGGTTGTTTCCGATTACTTCGGTAACATCGCGTTCATAGCGCATAAGTCCTAAGGTAGAAGGGGTACCGCCCAATCCGGCATTATAATAATGAATGGGCGCTTGAGGGTAGGTTTCTTGCAGATTGAAGATGAATTGTTCACCATAGGCACCGGCAAAGCTTGTGGCACCTGCGCCTTCTGTAACAGAACCACCAATCATGGCGATGGTTACATCTTCGTTATTTTTTAATTTTTCGATTACCTTTTCTAAACGTCCGTTAGTGCCGGTAGAAAGAATAGATTTATTCAGAGTTTCCTGATACCAGTCTACCGGTTCTGCGGTTGGAGCAGGAGTAGGTTCTGCTGTGGGTTCCGGTGTGGGAGCTTCTGTAGCTTCGGGAGTAGGAGCCTCTGTAGGCGATTCTGTCGTCTCGATGACATTATCGCCGGAAGCGGGGGCAGTGTCATTGTTGCTGCAGGCGCAGAGGGTGAGAGTCAGACTTAGAATAATAGGCAAAGATTTTTTGATACATTTCAGTTTCATGTTTGTTTTCTCCTTATAGTAAAAGGAATCTCGCGAGGGGATTCCTTTGTGTTGATTATTTTAAAAATCCATTGATAATTTGTGCTTCAGCTTCGGCTTCACTAAGTCCTAAGGTCATAAGCTTAATGATCTGTTCTCCGGCAATTTTGCCGATGGCAGCTTCGTGAATCAGTTCTGCATCCAAATGGTTTGCGGTAATTTCAGGAATGGCGCTGATCTTTGAGTTATCCATAATGATGGCATCGCATTCGGAGTGACCGGCACATTTGTTATTTCCGTTGATTTTTGCAAGGAAGAGTTGTTTGGAATCATCCTTTGCCACTGCTCTGGAAATAATATTGGCACTGGAACCGGCACCGTTTAAATCTACGGTAAAATCAGTTTCAGCATATTGAGAACCATGAGTCATGAGCTTTTCGGTAACAATCAGTTTCGCACCGTCTGCAAGATCGGCAGAGGTAATACGTTTTGTGGAATCTACCCCTTTAATCTGCACGGTTTCCATTTCCATGAAACTGTTTTCGGCTAAGTGAATGACAGTTTCCGGGTTCATGATACGTTCACCCTTGCCGTCTCCGCTGCCGTAGTGTTTTTCAACATATTTTACGTGAGAATTTTTGCCAATGAAGAAAGAGTGGATGCCGTCATGTTTGGAAGCCTGGTCTCCGCCATTGTGAATACCGCAACCAGCCACAATGGTAATGTCGCAGTCGTCTCCGATGAAAAAGTCATTGTAGACCATTTCTGTCAGACCGCTTTGGCTTAATACCACGGGAATATGCACACTTTCTCTTTTGGTACCGGGTTTGATAATAATATCAATGCCCTGCTTGTCATCTTTGGTTATTATGTCTATATGAGCAGTGGTGTTGCGTCCTACGGAAGAACCGTTTGCACGGATGTTGTAGGCACCTGCGGGAACTTCATGAAGACCTGCAATCTGCTCCAGTAAATTTTTCTGTATTGCGTCCATTTGTGTTTCTCCTTCTGTTAGAGAATTGCTTGCAATTCTTTTCGTTTTTAACCCTGTACTTCCTGATAAAACTTGCAGCTACCGGTACCGTTTAGAAGCTCGGGAAGGATTTCTTCTTTGCTTCCGTGAGACTTTACGGCGCCGTCTGCAATGATGATGATTTCATCCGCGATATTTAAAATACGTTCCTGATGAGAAATGATAATCAGGGATTTGTGTTGGTTGTGGAATTCTTCAAATACCTTAATAAGATTATTGAAGCTCCACAAATCAATACCGGCTTCCGGTTCGTCGAAAACGGACAGGGGAGTGTTTCGGGCAATGATGGTGGCGATTTCAATACGCTTTAATTCACCGCCGGAAAGAGAACCGTCCACGTCACGGTTAATATAATCTCTGGCGCAGAGTCCCACCTTAGATAAGTATTCGCAGGCACCGGCTGTGGAGATAGAATCTCCGGCAGCAAGGGTAATCAAGTCTTTGACTTTGATACCTTTGAAACGTACCGGCTGTTGGAAAGCGAAACTGATACCTAATTTTGCTCGCTCAGAAATAGTAAGGTTAGTAATATCCGTGCCGTTGAAAATGATTTTGCCCGAAGTGGGTTGTTCAATACCCATAATGAGTTTTGCTAATGTGGATTTACCTCCGCCGTTAGGTCCTGTAATTGCCACGAATTTTTGCTCATCTATGGTAAGATTTATGTTTTTTATAATTTCTTTTTTAGAGGAATCAGCTGAATCCACTACAAAAGAGATGTTCTGTAATTCAAGCATAATAGTCCTTTCTGTATCGTAACTTTTGTATTTAGAATAACACTTGTACAGTATAGCACAAATCCGAAAAATAATACAATAAAATCGCAAAAAAACCATGTCAAAAGTACCCTTGATGTGATAAAATAGAAGTATCACAAAGGCAAAGGAGTGTTACCTATGAAAAGTGTGGAAAAAGCATATGTAAATAAGGCAGCGATGATTTGTTATTGTATGATGAATGTTGTGCTGGCAGGTGCGTATTGCCTGGAGTTTGTGAAAGGACTTCGCGGAATCGGATATGTGTTGATGATGTTCAGTGTGACATTACTTCCTGCAGTGGTGACAATTGTTCTGTATTTGAAGAACAAGGAAAATGTGATAAATAAATATATTATGGCGGGTTGTTTCCTGACTATGTATACGATTGCTATACTTACTACAAACAGTGGACTTACCTATACATATATTTTCCCTATGCTGGTAGTTGTGGCGCTGTTTTCGGATGTTTGGTATTCGGTGGCAATGTCTGTTCTTACCATTGTCGTAAACGGTATTGATATTCTAATTCGTGCCGGCAAGGATGCGTATAATACTCCTGAATTGATTACTGATTTAGAGATTCGAATTGCGAGTATTGTTTTTGTGGCAATTTTCCTTGTGTTGGTGACCATTTGCTTAAATAGAATTAACAGTATTCGTTTGGGAAAAGTGAATGAGGAAAAGGAAAAGGCTGATAAGTTGTTGGCTGATACATTGGAATTGTCTGCTCATGTGAGTGAAGGAATTGCTGTAGCCAGTGAAAAAATGGACACTTTGGGCGAGTCTGTGGCACAGATTCAGCATTCCATGAAGGAAATTTCAGAAGGAAATAATGAAACAGCAGACGCGGTACAAATGCAATTACAACGTACAGAAGAAATTCAAAATCATATTACTGAAGTGAAGAATGCGGCTGACGTGATTAATACAGAGATGCGGGCAGCATTGGAAATTATTGCTGACGGTAACGGATATGTGGATGCATTGACACAACAGGTAGAAAAGTCTACAGAAGCGAATGCCGTAGTATTAGAAAAAATGAACGATTTGGCGGTTAATGCAGAGCGCATGAACAGTATTATCGTAGCTATTAATGATATTGCGAATAAGACCGGCTTGTTAGCATTGAATGCGAGTATTGAAGCAGCAAGAGCAGGAGAGGCAGGTAAGGGCTTCTCGGTGGTTGCGGGGGAAATCTCTTCTTTGGCAAGCCAGACTAAGACAGCAACTGTGGATATTACAGAATTAATTGCGGCAATTACAGAAGAATTGGCAGCAGTTTCGGAAGCAATCGATTTAGTAACTTCATGTAATCAGTCTCATGCACTGAGTGCAAAAGAAGTGTCGGCAAGTTTTGGACAGATTACCAAGCGTACCGAATTTATCGGAAAACAGGCAGCAGAGATGGATGAGACAGTAGAAGCTCTGAAGAATGCAAATGAAGATATTGTGGAAGGAATCCAGACTATTTCGGCAATTACCGAAGAGGTATCCGCACATTCCAGCGAGACTTATGATGCTTGTGAAGCAAACAGCGTGATGGTAAAAGAGGTTGCAGGTATCGTAGAAGAACTAAACGAGGCAGCAAAACAGTACGCGAATGGGTAGAAGTAATTTTTCAATTGCATATATATTTTGTGAAATTTAGAATTTTTCAAAATGGGTATTGACTTTCAGCTGAGAAACGTATATAATATTCAATGTTGCAGGTGATGAACTTGCCGCAGATGTGCGTTTAGCTCAGCTGGATAGAGCGTTTGGCTACGGACCAAAAGGTCGGGAGTTCGAATCTTCTAACGCACACGATAAAACCTTGAAGACTATGTTTTCAAGGTTTTTTTATTACATAGAGAAAGTAGGAGAAAAGATATATCATGGAAACCTACCGCTACTGCAAAAAATGTCTCTTGCGGGACCAACTGGACAAAACAAATCAATATGAAACCATACAGGCTTATTTAGCAAATCTGGGGCCGGAAGAGAGGGCGTCGGATGCTTTGTATGATGAACGGTTGGAGATTTGTAAGGGGTGCGATATGCTTTTGGAGGCTATGTGCCGAAGCTGCGGTTGTTATGTGGAACTTAGGGCAGCAGTGGAGAAGAATTATTGCCCAAAGAAAAAGTGGTGACGAGAAGATATAAAAAAGAACGTAGGCGGGGAATTTTAAAATTCTCCGCCTACTTGATTATGTGTATTTAGTTTATGGATTAACCCATAATAACTTCTACATTATATTCGGTCTTGCCTTCTACATAAGGAATAACCTTGCCGGCAACAGGAGTTCCGTCAACTACCATAGATTTGATACCCTTACATACGTGGTCGGGGTTCTTAACTGTGATGTTGTATACAGCGCCTCTGAACTGACGGGTAGCGTTAAGACCGTCCCATGCAGCAGGGATGGAAGGATCAATCTTCAAACCATCGAAGTCAGGAGCGATACCGAGGATGTACTGGGAGATAGCTACCATGTTCCAAGCTGCGGTACCTGTTAACCAGGAGTTCTTGCCCTGTCCGAAGTTCTTGCCGGGTCTGCCGATATCGGAACCTGCATCCTTACCACCGATCATCTGACCGTATACGTAAGGTTCGGTCTTGTGGATATCAGAGGTTTCTTCGGTGAAAGCGGGTGCAATCTTGGAGTAGTACTCGAAAGCCTTGTCTCCGCGACCTGCATATGCTTCTGCACAAATAATCCATGCGTTGTTGTGTGTGAAGATACCTGCGTTTTCCTTGTAACCGCCGGGGTATGTGGAAATCTCACCATACTGGATATAGTATTTGCTGAATGCAGGATTGTTCAGTACAAGACCGAATTCTGTATTCAGGTACTTATCGATAGAGTTCAAAGTCTTGATATCAGCGCCTTCTTCTTTACCGATATCAGACATAACTGCAAATCCCTGAGGCTCGATGAAAATCTTGCCTTCTTCGCATTCCTTAGAACCCATCTTAGCGCCGGTAGCATCATATGCTCTTAAGAACCAGTCGCCGTCGAATGCATGAGCCATAACAACTTCCTTCATCTTATCGATTTCAGCCTGAGCTGCTGCAGCTTCTTCGTCCTTGCCTAAGTGCTTCAGGATAGAAACATAGTTAGGACCTGCGTAAGTGAAGAGAGTAGCAACGAATACAGATTCAGCTACCTTTGAGTAACCGCCTTCTGCTGCAAACTTAGGGTTAGTGTAAGTCTGGAAAGATTCACCGGGGGTGTCTGAGTAGCAGGACAGGTTGATACAGTCGTTCCAGTCAGCTCTCATTGCAAGAGGTAAACCATGAGGTCCTAAGTTGTTTACGATACGATAGAAGGAAACCTTCAAATGATCCAGCATAGGTTGTGCGATGGACATATCGTTGTCGTAAGGAACCATTTCATCGAGAATGCTCCAGTCACCTGTTTCCTTAATATAAGCAGAAACAGAGAGGATTAACCACAAAGGATCATCGGAGAAATCGCCACCGATATCGGAGTTACCCTTCTTGGTAAGAGGCTGGTACTGATGGTAGCAACCGCCGTCAGGGAACTGAGTAGAAGCGATGTCAATGATACGTTCCTTTGCTCTGTCGGGAATCTGATGTACAAAACCGAGAATATCCTGGTTGGAATCACGGAAGCCCATACCACGACCGATTCCGGACTCAAAGTAGGAAGCGGAACGTGAAAGGTTGAAGGTAACCATACACTGATACTGGTTCCAGATGTTAACCATTCTGTTAACCTTATCATCAGGAGTGTCTACGTTCAGAATGCCAAGGAGTTTGTCCCAGTAAGCCTTCAAATCAGCCATACCCTGTGCAAACTTCTCGGGGCTGTTGAACTGCTCGATCATTTCAAGAGCCTTTACTTTATTAATTGTCTTGCCGTCTGCTTCGAATTTTTCTTCTACAGGCATTTCCACATAACCAAGTACGAATACGAGAGTCTTGGTCTCTCCGGGAGCAAGAGTAATCTTCTTATAATGAGAAGCGATAGGAGACCAGCCATCAGCGAAGGAATCAGTTGCCTTGTTCGCGATAACTGCCTGAGGATCGCCGAAACCGTTGTACAGACCGATGAAGGAATCTCTGTCGGTGTCATAACCGTCGATGGTATCATTTACAGAGTAGAATGCGTAATGATTACGACGATCTCTGTACTCGGTCTTGTGGTAGATTACGGAATCCTTAACCTCAACACGTCCGGTGGAGAAGTTACGCTGGAAATTGTTGCTGTCGTCCTGTGCGTCCCACAGACACCATTCTGCAAAAGAGAACAAAGAGAATGACTTTTCAGCATCGCTTTCATTAGATAAAACAACCTGCTGAACTTCACCATCATAGTCCTGAGGAACAAAGAAGGTAACTTCTGCCTTCAAACCGTTCTTCTTACCGGTGATAACGGTATATCCCATACCGTGACGGCACTCGTAAGAGTCTAACTCTGTTTTAACAGGGGACCAGCCGGGATTCCAGATAGTACCGTTGTCATTGATATAGAAATAACGACCGCCCATATCAATAGGAACGTTGTTATAACGATATCTGGTAATTCTGCGGAGACGAGCATCCTTATAGAAGGAGTAACCGCCGGCAGTGTTGGAAATCAGTGAAAAGAAACCTTGTGTGCCCAGATAGTTAATCCAGGGATAAGGTGTTCGGGGAGTTGTGATGACATATTCTCTGCGCGCATCATCGAAATAACCGAATTTCATATTTAATTCTCCTTTTATGTTTTTTTGTTAAACGATTAAGTAAAACGTTTACTATATTTGCATTATACAAGAGAAAAGAGTGCTTTGCAATAGATGAATCGAAGTAATTATATAAAAAAAGGCCAATTATTTCGTAAAAAAATATCAAAAAAATGATTTTTATTGAAAAATGGTATTGCATTATTGGGAAATATGTACTATGATAACCTTACGAAAACGTTTAAGTAATTGTCATCTTGTACAATTGAACAGAGGAAGGGACCATTATGGTATCAATGAAAGATATTTCCATTGCCTGCGGTGTCAGTGTTGCGACAGTCAGTAAAGCACTGAACGGACACGGAGACATTGGAGAGGAAACAAAAAACCATATTCAAAAGGTCGCCAAAGAGATGGGGTACTTTCCTAATTCTATGGCTCGTGCACTAAAGACGAACCGAACCCATAATATCGGAGTCCTGTTCGTGGACGAGTCGAGAAGCGGTTTAACACATGATTATTTTTCGCATGTGCTGGATAACTTTAAACGTACGGTAGAAGACAAAGGATATGACATTACCTTTATTAATAAGGGGCGATACAATATGTCTTATCTGGAACACTGTCGTTACAGAAGATTTGACGGTGTGGTAATCGCCTGTGTGAATTTTTATGACGAACAGGTGGTGGAATTAGTCAGAAGCAACATTCCCTTGGTGACAATAGACCATATGTTTAATAACAGAATAGGTATTTTGTCCGATAATGTTGACGGCATGCGCCAACTTTTGGAACATGTATATGAAAAGGGACACAGAAGAATAGCCTATATCCACGGAGCTGATTCAGCGGTTACCCGTGAACGACTTTCTTCTTTCTATAGAAATGCAGAACGTTTGGGATTGGAACTTCCCGATGAGTACATATGTGAAGCAGCATATCGAGACAGTGTTGCTGCGGGAGAGCGGACCAAAGAGCTTTTGGATCTGCCGACACCGCCCACTTGCATTTTGTATCCTGATGATGTGGCATGTTTCGGAGGAATCAGTGCCATAACGGAACGAGGACTTCGGATTCCGGAAGATATCTCGGTGGTTGGTTATGACGGTATCCGGGTAGGACGACATATCAAACCTCAGTTGACTACCTTGAAGCAGGACACGAAGAGTATGGGCATTCAGGCCGGAGAGAAACTGATTTCACTGATTGAACATCCCAAGACCACTTTGGTGGAACAGATTATAATCAGCGGCGAAGTTTATGATGGTGAGACAGTAGCTACTATTAAATAGTAGGTTGACAAAAAGGCTATAAAAAAGAGCAAAGTTGACAAAAAAGTGTGCAAAATGTATATTTGTTTTAAAATAATGCTTGCAATTTACGTCAAGTTGCTGTATAGTATGAAGTAGTAAACGTTTAAGTGTTTACTGATGAGTATGGTATTAATACTGCGTGAGCGGTATCAATATAAACAAAAAATTCTTATTTCAAGTAATTTGGGAGGAAATGAAAATGAAGAAAAAATTGTTATGTGTGTTATTAACCACAGCAATGGCTGCTTCTATGCTCGCTGGTTGTGGCGGCAAGGAAGACGGCGCAGCTGAAGCTGACGTTTCTAGCGACGGTAAAGTTCTTAACGTATACTGCTGGAACGACGAATTCCAGAGACGTGTTAAGGATCACTATCCTGGATACACCGAAGTAGATGCTACTACCGGTAAGATTGATGATGTAACTGTTAAGTGGAACATCACCCCTAACGCAGACAACGCTTACCAGAACAACTTGGACAACACTCTTAAGAAACAGGCTGATGCAGCTGCAGATGACAAGATTGATATCTTCTTGATCGAAGCTGACTACGCTCTTAAGTATGTTGACTCTGACTACTCTGTAGCTGTAGAGGCTCTTGGTATTACCAAGGATGATATCGCTGGACAGTACAAGTATACTCAGGATATCGTTACTGACTCTAACGGCGTATTGAAGGGTCTTTCATGGCAGGGATGTCCTGGTATCATGTTCTACAACCGTGAAGCAGCTAAGGAAGTTTTAGGAACTGACGATCCTGCTAAGGTTCAGGAATATGTTAAGGACTGGGATACATTCGTAGCTACAGCTGACAAGATGAAAGCAGCTGGATACAACATGGTATCTTCTGTAAACGATACTTATCGTACTTACTCTAACAACGTTTCTTCTAAGTGGGTTGTTGATGGAAAGATTAACATCGACGCTAACATTTTGAAGTGGGTTGATGACTCTAAGGCATTGGTAGACGCTGGTGTTGCTGGTACTCATGATCTTTGGTCTGATGACTGGTCAAAGGGCTTCTATCCTGACGGAAAAGTATTCTGCTACTTTGGACCCGCTTGGTTAATCAACTTCTCTATGGCTGCTGATGTTGAAGGTTCTATCGGATACAACGGCGGATGGGGCGGTACCGAAGGTCCTCAGGGCTTCTTCTGGGGTGGTACATGGATCTGTGCAGCTAACGGTACTGACAATGCTGATTTGATCAAAGATATCATGCTTAAGATGACAACTGATACCGAACTTATGAAGGGTATCGTAACCAAGGATGACGACTTCGTTAACGATAAGGCAGCTATGGAAGCTATGGCTCAGTCTGACTACTCTAGCAAGGTTATGGGTGGACAGAATCCTCTTCCTATGTACTGTGCAGGTGCAGCTAAGATCGATTTGAGCAACTTGTCTGCTTACGATCAGGGTTGTAACGAAGAATTCCAGAAGGCTATGAAGAACTACTTCGAAGGCAATGCTACTAAGGAAGAAGCTTTAGAATTGTTCTACAAGGGCGTAATGGAGAAATATCCTGAATTATCTAAGTAATTCATAATAGGATTGAATATTAATTGATTCATAGGAGTAATGCCTGCCTGGCTGGTCAGGCAGGCATGATTTTTC
>JAZNQI010000016.1:0-4206 GCA_045590095.1 Acetatifactor sp.
AAAAGTCTCATGCAAAGCAACTGTTTCTTTTCGTTCATATTCTTCACAATATTACCCTTAATCAAATCCAGAGTCAATGTTGAGCTGGAGGTCAGCACCAGAGATGACAGTGTGGACATAGATGCAGAAAGCACCAGTACAATTACAATACCAATCAAGATATCCGGCAAGGTAGAAAGCATACTGGGTACAATGGCATCATATACAATCTTTCCACTTTCGTCATAGATGGCGGGGCTTTCAAACAAACGTGAGAAACCACCCAGAAAATAGCAACCGCCGGAAATTACAATTGCAAAGAAAGTAGAAATAATGGTTCCTGTCTTAATGGATCTTTCATCCTTAATTGCATAAAATTTATGTACCATCTGCGGAAGTCCCCAAGTTCCTAAGGAAGTCAGCACTACTACACCCAAAAGATTCGGCAAATCCGGACCAAAGAAGGATGCAAACACGCCCTTCTGTCCCATGGTTAGCGGAACATCACTTTCCATCTCCGCAAGCTTAAATACTGCTTCGTAGAAACCACCCTGACCATTTAATACCGCCACTATAACTGCTACAATTCCAAACAACATGATAATACCCTGGATAAAGTCTGTAATAGCGGTTGCCATATAACCACCCAAAACTACATACAAACCGGTCAAGACAGCCATTGTAATTACGCATACCATATAGGGCACATCAAAGGCCATCTCAAACAATCTGGATAAACCATTGTATACGGATGCCGTATAGGGAATCATAAACACAAAAGTAATAGCACTTGCCGTAATGCGAAGTGCATTAGAATCAAAACGTTTACCAAAGAAATCCGGCATAGTTGAAGAAGCGAGCTTCTTAGTCATTACTCGAGTTCTTCTGCCCAAAATAATCCATGCCAGTAAGGAACCAATTACAGCGTTGCCGATACCAATCCACGTAGCAGAAAGACCGTATTTGTATCCAAACTGTCCGGCATATCCTACAAACACTACTGCCGAAAAATAAGAAGTACCATATGCAAATGCTGTGAGCCAAGGACCTACTCCTCTGCCACCCAATACAAAGTCATTTACATTCTTTACCTTGCTCTGTGAGTAAATACCCACACCAATCATACATGCAAAAAACAGTACCAATAATATAATTTTAATAATCATAACCGTTTCCTCCGAACATTTTTCTTGCTTTACTAATTTAAAGCATTGCGCTTTAAACTTTTGAAGTACAACGCTTTAAAGCAATAAAGTAATTGTATTATACAAAACCCCCGCAGAAATTGCAAGGGTTTTTTGTAATTATTTTATATATTCAACATTTTTTTTGCATTGCCGGAGAAGATAGCTTCCTTTTCTGTTTCGCCAATCGGCATGCGCCTGATTGCCTCAATATCCCGACGGGCATCACTCCAAGGCGAGTCCGTAGCAAATAAAATTTTGTCGGTACCATGCTTTTCACAAATCTTCAGAAACATTTCCCGGGTCATATAATCAAAGCAAAAGGCTGTATCCAGATACACCTGTTCTCCTGCCAGATACTCATATACTTCATCCCACTGCTTCCAGCCACCCATATGAGCCAGCACCAGTTTCTTTGGCTTCAAAGCATCAAGTACCTTGCGAGCTTTATCCGGCGGACAATGCACCGGTTCCGGCAGACCGATATCAACACCGGCATGCACCAATATTGTCAGGTCCAACGCATCCGCATATTCAATGATATTCATATATCGTACGTCATCAATCATCACACCCTGATAGTCCGGATGAAGCTTAATCCCGGGGAGTCCTAACTCCTTAATACGATTCAATTCTCCCTTATAATCCTCGCTGTCCGGATGAATTCCGCCGAAGGATAAAAGGCGTCCTGCGTACTGCTCATTCACCTTTGCAGCAAAGGTATTCACTGACTCAAATTGTGAAGGTTTGGTGACCACCGGCATAATCACAGACAAGTCCACACCTGACCTGTCCATAGATGCTAGCAGTCCGGTCAAAGTACCATCTGTAGCAGCCTTTATCCCTGCCACTCCGGCCAATGCCGCAATGGTTTTCTCCGCAATCTTATCCGGAAAAATATGAGTATGAAAATCAATTATCATGTTACGCCTCCTTGTACCTCAATCAATATTGAGTATACTATTCTTTGATTTTTTTATGCAGATTCCCTCTCTATTCAGCACACATCTGCGCCGGTCACAGAAACCTTGTCACGATACTCTCTGTACCGCCCACCTTTCCTTCTTACCATATGCATGGCAGAGATTTTCATCAATCAAAAGGCTTTTACATGGACCTTTTTCGGTATGTAAAAGGTGTTTTACATAGCCAAAACCCACGCTTTTTCGTTGGTTTTGGCTATGTGACCATTTTATCATATATATCGTTAGATTTCACCATTTATATCCGTCGATTTCTCATGCTAATTCTGATACGTGACATATATATCCTTAAAAAATCTAATTTCTATATGCTACATTTCAAAGTTTCGGAGCTTTCATAGCAGATAGATATTTTCAAACCATAATATCTATCTGTCTCCAGCATGAAAGAATGGGCTTTTACGACAGATAGATTACATTCATTTACCCAAACTATCCGTCATCTTTTTGAAAAACAACTTTTTCTTAACAGATAGATTTTTCTTTTCTTCAATTTATATCTGTTACCTCTCCTAAAAACACTTTTTTACAGCAGATATCATTCATATACTTTTGAAATCTATCTGTCACCACTCACAAAAGCCTTTCCCGGGATCCTATTTACCAAGCGACAAGCCCCATTACCAAGTCCGGTAATGGGGCTGTATAAACTTCTTAGCTTTCAAAACCAAGCAAGAATGCTTTTTTGTTAATTTCTACAGTCTTCGGGGGCACGGTCTTTTCGATAACATTCAGCCATGCTTCCTTAGAAAAGTCCATATGCTTTGCAGCCACGCCAAGTACGATAATATTGAATACTCTGGAGTTGCCAAGCTTCAGAGCTTCGTCCATAGCATTTACACTATATACACTATGCTCCTTTGCCAAATTTTCAATAATGTTTTCCGGATACTCTGCCGCACCGGTTACTACGGGCATGGGGTCGATACGATGGTCATTTACCACGATGGCACCATCCTTCTTTAAAAAGTGTGCATAACGCAGTGCCTCCAGCTTCTCAAAAGCAATGAGTACGTCTGCCTGACCTTCTTCTACGATGGGTTCTGCCACCTTTTCGCCATAACGTACAAAGGTAACTACGCTACCGCCACGCTGTGCCATACCGTGCACCTCGGAAAGCTTTACATCATATCCTGCATCTACGGTGATACCACCTAAGATACGGCTGGTGAGAAGGGTTCCCTGTCCACCAACACCTACAATCATAATATTCTTTGTCTTCATATATTTCCTCCTTGCCGGTGCACTATGCTTCTACAGTCTCAATGGCGTCAAATTTACAGATTCCTTTGCAGAGGCCGCATCCGTTACACATGGTTGCATCGATGGAAATGGTGCCGTCTGCGTTCTTGGTCAGTGCCGGACAGCCGGGCTTTAAGCACATGCCGCACTTCTTGCACTTCTCGGGAACAGGAACACATTTGGTCGTAAACTTATTGCCCTTTAAGAGTACACAGGGAGACTTGGTGATGATTACGGATACTTCATCCTTTGCCACTTCTTCCTTGATAACCTTCTCTAAGGTTACGGTGTCAAATGCATTTACTTCCACTACATTCTTGATGCCCATAGCCTTGCAAAGTTCGAAAATATTGATAGCCGGAACAACCTCGCCCATCAGGGTCTTACCGGTTGCTGCATGGTCCTGATGACCGGTCATACCTGTAGTTGAGTTATCCAAAATCATAACGGTTCCGGTACCCTGGTTATAAACCATGTTCATCAGAGAGTTTACACCGGTGTGCATAAAGGTAGAATCACCGATTACTGCCACCCAGTTTTTGATGTAATCCTTACCCTTTGCCTTTTCCATACCGTGAAGGGTAGAAATACTTGCACCCATACAAACGGTGGTATCTACCACGCTAAGAGGTGCCACTGCACCCAAGGTGTAGCATCCGATATCGCCTGCAGCGTGGATTTTCAGCTTGTTTAACACACTATACACGCTTCTGTGAGGACAGCCGGGGCAAAGAATGGGGGGTCTTGCAGGCACTTGCGCTGCTGCCTTGATTTCCTCTTCCTCCTTAAGAACTGCCTTACGGAGCATATTGGCACTG
>JAZNQI010000017.1:0-2102 GCA_045590095.1 Acetatifactor sp.
GGTGTGATTGCGGTTATCAAAATCAGTAATCTCATATGGGGATATGCTGCTGAAAAACAGTTTATATCCTTGCATACGATTATGAACAAAGCAACGGGACTACTGCTGTTCCTATTGCCTTTGACAATATCCTTTGTGGAATTGAAATACACTGCCATAGTTGTATGCTCTATCGCAACATTTTCTGCAATTCAAGAAGGAGTTTATGTTATAGTAGATAGTGAGTGCAAGTAAGCCAATTCCAATTTATATAACAAATCCTACGATTAGAGAAAAATAATGACAAAACTATACGAAGCCAACAACCATATTTTAATCCGTGCAGGATATGATAATCCTGTTCTGCATCGTCATATGGCTGCACATATTATCATTTCCATAGGCGGAGAGATGTGCATTACATCGGGGGATGCGGAGTATTTATGCCATGGAGTGGTAATTCCATCAGGAATACCACATAAGGTTAATACTTACGGAAATGCTGCTCTTGTCTTTCTATATGACTGTACCACCGATATTGCAAAACAAATCCAGTCCATTCGCCGCATCTCAGAAGAATGCTGTCAAAAAATCGTGACATCTTATGCCGACATTGAACTTGAGTGTACATCGGACAATTATTACCGTTTTGTGGAAGTTGTTTTATTACAGCTTGGTTTGGCGGGTACAACTTCCCGTGTGAAGGATGAAAGAATCATTTCCGCCATGAAGCACATCCGAACTATGTCCTCCGAACGGCTATCATGCCAAGAGGTTGCCGATGCTGTACACTTATCCCAAAGTAGGTTCTCTCATTTGTTCAAGGAACAGGTTGGCATGACCTTCGCCTCCTATTTGATTTATCAGAGAATTATGTATGTATATACCCAAACCCTCCAAGGCAAGACCATTACGGAGGCAGCCCTGGAAGCAGGATTTTCAAGCAGTGCCCATTTTGCAGATGTAAACCGTCGTGTATTTGGCCTGTCTGCCAGCACCATCACCCAAAACCTAATATTTACAAAGGTACATTAGCAGAAATCTGGAAGTAGTTTGTGTTTCTCTGTGATATACTTTGATTTAGCAATTCTTACACGGAGGAGAACACCATGAACAAAGCTGTTATCATATACGCATCTACACACCACGGAAATACCCGAAAATTGGTAGAAGCTATTGCAGACAAATATGACATAGAGAAGATTGACGCAACAAAACATCAACAGACCGATTTGTCGGGATATGATTTGATAGGTTTCGCATCTGGAATTGACTTTGGAAAGTTTTATGATTCTGTTGAACAGTTTCTGAAGAGTAATCTACCAGAGGGCAAGCGAGTATTCTTCTTATATACCTGTGCGAAGGTAAACCATCGTTTTACAGAAAAGATAAAAAAGGCGGCTCTTGAAAAGAGAGCTGTTATATTAGGCGAATACGGGTGTAAGGGTTATAATACCTACGGCCCTTGGAAAGTGATTGGTGGAATGAATAAAAATCATCCATCGGAAGATGAAATCAGCAACGCTGTAAAATTCTTCGCATCATTTCTCTGAATATCCAGATAAGCTTTGCCAATTCCAATTTGTTGGACTGTGTGAAACACCCGGGCACCACGGGATTACGAACCCAGAGGTGCCTTTTCCAATTCCCTGTGCCGTCATTTGGGCGAAGGGGTGTTGCGTTAGCTAGACTCGAAAACTACAAATAGGGTAAAAGAGAAAGCGGCGTCCGGACGGGCGCCGCTTTTACTTGCGCTCATTCAGTTTGCTCACTGCCGGACGATGACCAGAACCATGTCCGAATTCGTGTCAAAGCCCTCTTCCGCAGGCGCTTCGCCCCGGGCCTCCGCCAGCTCGGACACCAGAGCATCATACTCCGCCATGGTCAGCTCGTACTCCCGGGTGTGGATAGGACTTTTGCTGCCCTCCAGGGTCTCGTCATACTCCACCAGGGGAAGGTAGTCATCCAGCGCGTCGCCGATGTAGTCGGCGTCCACGGTGACGATGATGCGGTAAGGCGACGGTGCGCCCTCCGTGCCGCTTGCGGTGTATTCCAGTGCGGCTCCGTCGTTGATGACCTCACTCTCCGGTATAGTCTCCATCTGGGGTTCTGCCATCTTGGCT
>JAZNQI010000018.1:0-13043 GCA_045590095.1 Acetatifactor sp.
CTTTTTGCATATTCTCCCAAACATACAACAGCCTTCATTATTACCTCACACGATTAATATAGTTCTAACTTTTCTTCCCACATATTTTCTGCCGGTTCGCGGAATTCTCCAAATCCCAAATCTTCCACTCTGACACACATAACATTCTCCTGTATCAAATGTATATGTAAATGAACCCTGGTGGCTTCTCCGGCATGCAAGCCCAATCCTTCCAATGACATCTTCAAGAGAGTCTTCTCTTTTCCGATTAACGGACTGACTTCAAATTCAATTTCGTCCTCATCCTGCAAATACAATTCACAGTCATGCTCTATTTCATACCAATTATTTCCCGCATCCAACATGGCAAAATAAGCTTCTTGTCCCCTTTTGGAAACCCGCATGCCCACATTGGCTTTCAACTTATCATTGCCTAGGAATACATATTCTCCGCCAACCACACTGTCCTGCAAACGCTCCATTAAAGTAAAACAGGCTCCCTTGCTGTACAGATTGTTTCCTTGGAAAACACGTCGTCCGTCACACAAATACTTGAGCGATTTCTGCATCCAGCCTCCGGAGAATTTTTCTCCGATTAAATAGACCGAGGAAACCCTTTCTGCTCCGATTAATACCTGTGCCATTTCCAACATCTGCTCATCCTGACCGTCAAAATCCAGAAGCTCCCTGTCAATATATACCACAATGGGAGTTGTCTTTTTATTACACTCCATGCACATGTATTTTAATTTGTCCGTTCTGTAATCAAAAAGAATGGCACGGAAGGTCCACAACTCCTTAGGTTGGTAAATCATATAACTGTAAAAGCTTTCCGTATAATTCTGATAGAAAATCTGCGTCTTCTTCAGGTCCAATCCGGCAGATATAATGTTTAATACCTCTACCACACGTTGATCCAAAGTATCACAGGTAAACATTAATGCTGTGATTTTTTCCAAAGGTGCCACTCCCGCCAGAAGAGACAGACTCTTCTTCACAAAAAGAGCCAGCAATTTCTCAGGCTCATATTCCACGCCTTCCACATGGATAATCTCACCATCCACCGCCAATTTAAACAAATCTTCCACCAGGACACACTCGTCCGGATTTTCCAGCCAAAACCGCAATGCCTCATTACCAATCAACCATTGGTTCACACCGACCTTCTTACACAAAACCGTAGGAATATCATAGTTTTCTTCGCCTGCCACGGTAGACAAAGTTTCCACTTCACCATTTCCCTTGATATAGCAATAACTGATTTGGGAATGGACATTTGCCAAATCATATCCAATTATAATTTTGTCCGTATTTGTACTTAAAAACACTTATTTCCTCCTATCAGTCATTCATACGAAAGAAAGTCTGATTAAAAAACTCTTTTTTATAATATTCTTCTATCAGAGAACTAAAGGCGCTGTCATCACGCATACTCTTACTTAGAATAATGTCATTGATTAATGCATATCTGCCGGCTTGTTCTCCTTCTGCTTCTTCCGAGCGGATACATGTGCCGCTTTCCGTCAATCGCTCTTCCCCGTCGAATTCTTCGGTAATATAGTACTGCAAACTTTCCCCGCCAAACAATACAAATGCCTTGAAGTACACTGTACCCACAGCGGATTCCATGCACTCAGTAATATATTCCCCTGTTTCATCATTTCCCTTCATAAGCAAGTAATGCAATCTGACCATACCGGTATCCATGGCACGATATTCGATAATTGTCTTGTCAGCCAAAAACAGCTGATGCTCACAGAATCTTCGCAACTCTACCATGCATTTTAAACAAATTCCCTTTTGCAGCAAATCAGCGATGAAATCAGCAATGACAACTTTATCCTCTGTCTGAATTTCTTCTTGATTGTCCGCATAATACTTCAAATATGCCAGCATACAAATTTCAGCAATTGTTACGCCTTCCTTGTGTAATCTGCCGACCTCTATCAAAAGCTCCTGGGGAATAATCAAATCATTCACGAAATATTCATAACTGTTCTTTCGCAGATACGCCTCTTCCACTCTGCCGTCCGGACCGGAATATACATACTCTTTGAAAATCTCGGTCTGCTCGCCGATATACATACCGGAAAACATAGCCTGCACCAACATGCGTTCACAAAATAGTCTTCTGTCTATTTCATAACGTTTGGATGCCTTCCAAATCTCACGCAAGCTACGAAGAAGTCCGGTATAGTATTCCATCAGATACAGAATTAAAGTCTGAGTGTACTTTCCTTTTACAAACAAACCATATGCGTAATCCATTATCGCTTTTTCATAAGCAAAATCCTGTTTCTCTATTCTGTCTTCTAATAAATGCATTAAAATCTTGTCATCTGCATCATTACAACGATACTCCGACAACCATTCAAATGCATCGTCATATTTCTCATACAATACCAGATAACGAATTACTTCTGCCCGTTCCTTTGCGGTTAACCATTCTCCCGACAAAGTATCCAAGCACTCTGTCATGCGTGCCGTATCTCCGGTATCATGATAAAATGCTAAAATTCTCAAAAGGAGCTCTCGCTTTAGTGATGTGGAAACTACATCATTCTCCAACAGCCGCAAAGCTCTCTGCAATTCCTCTTCTCCCGAACTCTCCTTTGTTTTGTCCTTCTCATACACATATAAATCTAACAAAACATTATTATTTACCAGCCCTGCCGTCATCTGCAGGAATCGCTCCGAACTCATTAATTTAATATTTCGGTATTCTATATTTTTTGCGTACCGGTTTCCCTGATTATCCTCAAACAGTATGGTTTCCGACATACCATACAAAGGAATTGCCGCCTTATCATTTATAAGAGGATAGACCTGTTCCTCATTCATATTTGCACGACGAACTATTACATTGCGAAGTCCTGCAGTGTTTGCATGAATCTCATGGCAATGCAACACTTGTGCAAAAGCTTCTGCCATAGGAATCGTCAACATATCTTCTCGGAGAAATTCATTATACAAATATGCCAAATGGGTATTAATATGCTTCTTTTGCAACTGCTCTATAACAAAAAACTCAATTCGCTTATGATAACTGTCAAAAATCTCCGTAGCATGAAAACGTCTCTTTGTCACATAGAAATACAAATAGGCACTACGCTCATAATCCAGATTATTTTGGTACGCAAAATACAGAAGGGCCTGCTTGGGAATGGCAGGTTCCTCCTTTATATCCATGGACAGCATGAAATACTCATAGATGTTAATAATGCGTAACTCTTCTGCCACTCCTTTTTCATACCAGGAGAAATACTTCTGGCCAATCTTATTACCCTTAATCAACAGCGTACAAATCTCCTTCAAAACACGTACATCTGCTTTTTTCTCATAGCATTCTGACAAAATATTAAATAGTACATTAGAAAACTCTTTTACACGTTCCGTCAAATAAAGCAACTGGTCCAGTACTTCCAGAGAAATCATTCCTCTTTTAGCACCATAATGTAATATCTGTAACTCAAATCCTCCCAGCTTTCTCAATAAAGTGGGATTGGCAACCAACTGCTGCATGGCCTCTACATAAATGAGCGGGCTTCTGCAACCGTTACTATATTGCTTCTCCAAGAAGTTCCAGCGTTCAACCGGACCACGATTATAATCGCCGGACATAAACAGCATTAACCAGGCCACACGCCAATCTTCTCCATGTTCCCTATAGATACGCGTAACCTTCTCTGTAATATCCTTGGTATAATACTCATCCTTTTTCAACAAAGTATTCAAATATAAATAATATGCCTCCAACGCCGGTGAAGGCTCTGTTTCAATCAAATCTCCTACATGCTCCAATATCCAGCCCGCTTCATTTACACGGTCACAGGTAATCAACATTTGTGCCTGAAATAATCTGGTTGCAGCATCCTTTTCATCAATGGCCACCATTTTATCAATAATACGGATGGTTTCTTTAATCCAGGTAGCAGAGCTCATCTTCTTCAAACGGAATTTGTCATAAAATCCCATCAACTTCAAAATATGTTTCTTACGGGTATGTTCCTTTTCCCACTGCTTTTCATTTCCTCTGTTTTGCTTTACCTCTATCGAAATGCTTACTTTTCCATAAGCACTTACAAGCTCAATACTGCCGAAATTCCTTCCTGCATGTAACTTACTGCTGTCAATGTATACGGGAAGATTACAATAATTTCCAAGGAAATCATCCTCTGTAATTACACTCTTCTCAGTAAACAAAAATTCACCTTCCGTATTCACTTTCAGATGCGTGTATCCCCAACCATTTCGTAAAATGGTTACCATCTCTTCCGTAACTTCATTAGTTGCACTTAGGGTTAATGCCTTTCTGGAAGGAATATATTCCACCTTTTGTTTCTTGTTGGTTGCAATTAAGAACTCTTCTACACACTGTTCATTACCGGCTTTTGAGGATAAACCCAGATAGGTTAAATAAACTTGTTCATCTCCGTTGCGCAACACCTTCGCAAAAGAGTCCGAATAAAACAATTTCACTGCTTCCTGCCAATTACTCTTCGCCAAATTTGCAAAGTGAAACAGATTCTTCACAGGACCTACAGAGGACTCCGGCACTGAATATGTTACGGTTACAACATACGGAAGATAATATTCCCCTCTGTTGCTGATAACATTAAATTCGCCTCGAAGTACCTCGCCTTCCTCCATTTGGTCGCCGTAGAAGCAAAACTGAATTTCGGTCTCACCTCCCACGAATTCCGTGGTCAGACATTCCATGCGTGGGTCAGTGGCCGAAATAACTCCCTTGGTATACTTTCCCTCCGGAGCATAAATCATAAAACAGCCTTCTGCTACTTCTCCCTGCGCGATCTCAATTTCCACCTTTGCACAGGAAAAGTCCAGAGTTCCCTTTTCATAATCATATTCACTTGTCAGAATCTGTTCTACAACTTCCCGCATATCTCTTCCACTCCAAAATCACTCGAATTTATCCATGCAATAGTGATTTCCTCATCTACAAGTTTAAAAATGAGCATGGTTTACCACTGTCTAATAGTATACCATGCTCAAACCCTCAAGGCAAACAATTATTCCTTATCTAACACTTTCTTGTAAGGTGCAATCATTCCTTCATTCATTTTATTTCCCATCTTGGCTTTGATTTTAGGATTTGAAATCAAAGCACCTACCAAATACATCTTCAACAAGGTCCCCTTTTGTTTCTGAGGGAAATCATACTGGTTATGCTCCTTGTAGAATTTATGGTCCGCTTTCATCATACCCTGCATCAAATAAATAAGGTCTCTGAAAATCTTCATGCCGCCCACACCAAAGAAATTCTGTGGCTGCACATATTTCTTTTTCATGGCATAGTAAAGCTTCGTTGCCATATCATCAATACTTTTGTCCGGATTAACTTCATCTGTCGCTACACCCGCCAAGAAATTACTGCCCACCTCCGCACGACCTTCCACAATCATACGCAGATTTTCTTCCTGTGAATAATGACCGCTTATAAGGTAACCGATGGGCATTCCCATAGTAACCGTACGATGACCGTTGCAAAACTGCCTGTCATCATACATCTTAAAAGCAGCTCCCATGGAATGGTCCTTAATACTGAAAGCATATACCATTGCATCTGCAGTTTGGATATCTTTGCGCAAGAACTCATCAAAACCATCTATGTAAATACACTTGCCGGATACCGCACAATTAAAGCATCCCAAACAACCGCCACGGAAAGGGTACTCTCTGATATTTACCACTCTGCTGGCACAGGGAAGTTTCGCCATGAAACGTTCAATCATATTCTGCAAAGCACTGTTTTCCGGCTCGCAATCTGTGATAATGACTACTTCTTTTTTTCTGCACTCATTCTTATTAATACCGGCCTCGCATGCACTTTCTTCTGCCGCTGTTGATGCCGACAATTTCGCCTGTTCATTTGCAGATGCCCCTGCACGCTCCGGCACGGTTGCTTTTACCAAATCCGACAACTGCACCTTCTGCGGAAACACTTCATAAATATCCTTCTTCACGGACCACAGTACATATTTCCAAAATGCAATGGCTTCCTTCTGTCCCTTCTCCTTAATCAAATCATCCATATCCGCAGAAAGACCGCGTATAAACTTTATCCCCATATCCTGACAATTTTCCATAATGTAACGATGGGCTGTCACATCATAGAAATGTTTAGAAGTGGTAAGCTGTGTAGCAAACTTATCCTTCACATTTACCTTGTGCTCCTTCATCAGCTCAATAAATCGATGCAACTGGCAAGGTGCAATAAAAGTATAAACCGGATAACTGAACAAAAGAATGTCCGCCTCTTCTATCGCCTTTTTAGCTGCAGAAAAATCCTTCTCCAAATGCTTAATGGTTTGTCCCACATTCAGCACCTCGAATTCACAGCTTTTGCACTTTTTCTGCAAATACAACACTGTTTGCAAGGTAATACTATACTTCCCCTTGGGACTTCCGTTTAATACCAGCACCTTCATAAAAATAACCTCCCGCAGACTAAAATATATTAATTCTATTTTAGTCCATAGGAGGTTTTTCGTCAATTGAGATATGCCTTATCTTTGTGACTATTCCACACACAATTCGTTCCAAACGCTTGCCATCCATTCAGTCATTTGCTTATTGGTTTCATAAAGAGCCTTAAACTTTTCCTGCCCCTCAAACCAGGCAATTGCCAAGAGCTGATTGGACAGCACCACATAGGGAATTGCCTTCCGTTCTTCCTCTGTGAGTTTTACTACTGCGTCATAACCGCAAAGGATATTTCGGAAGATTGTAAGCCATTTACGAAGTTTTTCTTCATTACCCGCCTCAAAAGTCTCCGAAAGAATGGCAGTTGCTGCATAGCAGGGGTCAAAAATTCGCACATTCTTCTCACTCATCTCGAAATCTATAAATCCCCAGCTTCCATCTGCCAAAATCACATTACCCGGATTAGGATCACGATGAATGACTTGTTTGGTCAATGCCGGATAGAGCACCGCAAACTCTTCTTCATAGCCCTTAAATATTTCTTCGGGCACGGTCATTTTTCCCTTCAGTTTCGGAATAGCATAGTTTACCACACTTTCATACAGATTTGGCTCCTCCAGCACTGCATCCACCTGTGCAAGTGCCAGACTTAACTGCCCCAAAATCTCTCCCACGAAACGTGCCTTGTCTGCATAATCTTCTTCATACAAGTCGTTTACTTTTAACTGTGCTCCCTGCAAACGCTTGGTCAGGCAATAATATAAATCTCCGTCTGCAACATATTCTTGACCATCCACAGTCTGCACCGGTACTGCTGCGCACAAGCCTACTCCTTCCATCGCTTTGGAAATAGCAATATGACTCTTCAGCTTTCCTAAATTCGCTGTAAATTTTAACACATAGTCATCGCCGATATAATAAGCTGACTCATTGCGATTGCCTGTTCCCTCATAATAAATATCCATAATCTTTTCCTGCTCCAGCCCCCAAAAATGCAGGAGACCTTCCACTCTTTTCTTTATTACCATAATATGTTCCTCCTTCAAAAGTTCAATTCGATAAGGTTTATTCACCTTTCCCTTTTTCAAATATTGCGCGGGTGTACATCCCAGTTCCCTTACAAAGGCCTTGTAAAAGCCTGCATGAGTCTCAAATCCGTAAGCAAGAGCCACATCAATCATCTTTTTCCCTTGACTGATTTCATATATGGCATGCAAAAGCCTGCGTCTCAAAATGTACTGCATTACCGGCACTCCTACCGCCGTATGAAACAGACGATAATAATGAAATATCGAAAAACCGGCCTGTTCACTGAGCTCCTGTGCCGTAATTTCACTCTTGATATTCTCCTCGATATAATCCAAGCTCTCTTGCATTAATCTAACGTACACTCTCACACCACCTTTCTGTTGTTTTTCGTAGCTACATGTATATGATAACAAATATTTATGAAGAAACCTTTCCTGCCTTGCTGTGTTTCAATCTTTATTTATAAAATTTTTA
Source organism: Acetatifactor sp. (assembly GCA_045590095.1). Lineage (GTDB taxonomy): Bacteria > Bacillota > Clostridia > Lachnospirales > Lachnospiraceae > Acetatifactor. The sequence continues at coordinate 7,927 of JAZNQI010000018.1, forward strand.
TTATTCTAGTTGTTTATTGTTTGCCTATGACATGGTACAATCTTTACGTTGTCACCTCCCAGTCCGACAACAGGAAGGGGGTGCCTATATGGAATACATAACTTCATTTATACTTTCTGTCGGAGCAAGCATCGTTGCCTACTTTGTTTGCAAGTGGCTAGACAGTAACTCCGGTGACAATTAGCCCAAAGAAAGCCCCTAGGTGTACCAGACCTAGGGGCTTTCAATTTTGCCTATATAGACATAACTTCATTCTGTCTAAAATGAATATAACACACTTATAATATTTTTTCAAGTATCTCAAAAATAAAAATATTATAGTTTCATTTTACTGTCTGATTAATCTTTTTCTCTTCTACTTGTACGGATTCACATTTATAATCCACTATGGTTATCATTCCCTGCGCCAGCTTGACTTTATCACTTTCATATGAGATATCGCCATTCGTCAGAGCTACCAGCATCGCTTTCAAAATAGCACCATGTGCCACAATCAAAATATTCTTTCCCTTATAGTGGTCCATTATCTTCGTAATGCAGTCTCTTGCACGGTTACATACTTCATCCACCGTTTCCATTCCCAATTCCTCATCAGTCAATCCCGACTCCAAACGTTCCTGCCAAAGTAATCCCTCTGCATCTCCGAAACTTCGTTCCAACAAAAGCGATTCCTGCATAATTGCTTCTTTCTTAAATCCGACTATTTCTGCAATTATTGCAGCACTTTCCACGGCTCTCCTCAATGGACTGATAATTATTTCATCAAATGGCACATTCGTATCGCAAAACCACTTACCTATATCTTCCATTTGCTCAATTCCATGCTGATTTAGAGAGACATCCTTACGTCCTTGCAAACGTCCTTCTTTATTCCACTCCGTTTCCCCATGTCGTACTAAATATATTTTCATATTCTTACTAGCCCTTCCCGGTCCTCATACTCTTCTTTGCAAGAATTATACTATATAAACATTAGATTATCAATTCAACCGCACCACCTTGTACCTCCAAATTCAATATGCTATTATGAATTTAATAAAACTTCTTTCCGGAGGTATTTGCATGAATTATCGCTTAGATAAATACGGTAATAAAATATCCATTTTGGGGTTTGGTTGTATGCGCTTCGCCCAGAAAAAAGGCAAAATTGATATGGAACAGACCGAGCGCCAAATCATGTCCGCATTTCAAGCAGGGGTGAACTACTACGATACTGCTTATATATACTCAGGCAGCGAGGCCGCCATCGGAGAAATCTTCGCCAAACATGGGATTCGTGAACAATTAAATATTGCAACCAAGCTTCCTCACTATCTGATAAAGAACGAAACAAAACTGGAAACACTTTTTGCCGAGCAACTAAAGCGACTTCAAACGGACTATATTGATTACTATCTCATGCATATGCTAAATGATATTGAAACCTGGAATCGTTTAAAGGAACTGGGTATAGAAGAATGGATTGCCCGAAAAAAACAAAGCGGGATTATCCGCCAGATTGGTTTCTCTTACCATGGAAACTCGGACATGTTCTGCCAATTACTGGATGCTTATAATTGGGACTTTTGCCAGATTCAATACAATTACCTGGACGAAAACTCCCAGGCAGGGCGAAAAGGCTTACACTATGCCAACGAAAAAGGCATTCCCGTCATTATCATGGAACCCCTTCGTGGCGGCAAATTAGTCAACCGCCTTCCACAGGAAGCCCTAAATATCTTTGATAATTATAAAACCAAACATACGCCTGCACAGTGGGCGTTCCGATGGCTGTGGAACCAGCCTGAAGTCACCTGCGTTTTATCCGGCATGAATTCCGATGAAATGGTTCAGGACAATATACAAACCGCTTCTAACGTAACAATAGGCGAGCTTGGCCCTGACGAAGAGGAGATGTTAAAGTGCGTCGTGAACGCTATCAACGCAAAAATGAAAGTGGGATGTACGGGCTGCGGCTACTGCATGCCCTGTCCCAAAAATGTGGACATCCCCGGTACCTTCTCCGCTTATAATCGACGCCACACCGAAGGGAAATTCTCCGGCTTCTTTGATTATATGATGTGTACCGCCCTACGTAAAAACTCAACCGCCGCTTCCAATTGCATCGGTTGCGGCAAATGCGAGCAGCATTGTCCACAGCATATTGCCATCCGTGAAGAACTAAAAAAAGCAAAAAAAGAACTGGAAGGCCCCATGTATCGCATCGCCCGCAAAATCGTGAAAATCTTCAAATTTTATTAACTAAAAAACACGGCAAACCTGTACTTTTATAGGTTTGCCGTAGCAATATAACTAAGTACCCGATTAAAATGTAATCGTCTTCGGTGCCTCCGTAAAAGAAGAGAAAGTAGCCGTCGCATCCTTCAAATACAACACCTCTGTATTGTCATCCTTCGGATCATACATAGCCCCTAAATGAGGATATGCCTGCAACATATGCTCCTTAGCCTCCAACCTGTCATCACGTACCAAAGCAGCTGCCACACGAAGCCACCTGCTACCATCGAAAGCACAGATTTCCACCTTACCGTTTTTCTGAATCTGTTTGGATACTTCTTTTACCTTACCGGTCTGGATATATAATTTGTCCTCAAACAAATCAATGGTTCCAAAAGGTCTCACTCTGGGCTGGTCTTCCTCCACTGTTGCCAGATAATATGTTCCTGTTTGTTTTAAAAAATCGTAAACCTCCTGCATACCGTTCATAATGTATACCTCCGTCTTATGTTTTCTTTTATATGCATCATATCATAAAACAGAAGAAATAACAAACAAACGGTGCAACTTTTCAGTCACACCGTTTCTTCTCCATGCTCTATGCATTCACATATTTTTTCACAGTTGCTTCTACAGCACCTACACCACTTGTAAGTTCTGTGAAATAGCTCTTTACCAAATCAGCCAGACCTACCTCGAACAGGTCCACACCAAAAATCTTATCATTCTTTAACAGTTCATCCAATTTGCTCAAATCCTTAGGTTCTTCGCTAAGTTTATACTCTGCCACATAAGGCATTACTGTATCAAGCAGAGGGTCCGAACTGGGTTCGAAAGCATTACCCTTATCGTCCACAGCCATGAGATAACGCAACCAGCCTGCATAAACCAAAGGAATTAACTTCAGCGACTTCACGTCTAAGTCTTCACTTGCCGCATAAGCCTTGATGGTTTCACCGAAACGGATTGCCAGCTTCTGTGAAGTGTCAGTGGCAATACGCTGAGGTGCATCCGGCATAAATGGGTTAGGAATACGGCTGTTTACAACTTCATCAATAAACTTTTTCGGATCGATGATGCCGGGATTAACTACTACAGGAAGTCCTTCCTTGTAGCCTACGATTTCTACGAACTTCTTCAAGTCCGGATTTTTCATCTCTGCTGAAATCAATGTGTAGCCAAGCAAGCATCCGTAGACTGCCAATGTGGTATGCAAAGGATTCAAGCAGGTACAAACCTTCATCTTTTCCACCTTGTCTACAGTCTCTCTGTCCGTGAAAATCAAACCGCCTTTATCCCAAGCACTCTTACCGTTAGGGAACCAGTCTTCAATAACCAAATACTCACACTCTTCAGCATTTACAAAAGGTGCCACGTAGGTATTCTTGGAAGTAATTACTGCATCCAAACCATCAATACCGTCTGCATTTAACATTTCTTCCACGGTTTTGTCAGGGCGAGGGGTAATCTTGTCAATCATGCTCCAAGGGAAGGAAACTGCCTTGGCATCACGCACGTATTCTGCAAACTCCTTGTCTGCCACACCATTTTCTGCCCACTTATCCGCAAACGCAAATACTGCTGCTGCCAACTTATCACCATTGTGTGAACAGTTATCCATACTCACCATAGCAATGGGGAGTCTGCCGCTTTCATATCTGGTGTAAAGTAAGGAAACCACTTTACCCAAATAGCTTGCAGGCTTCTTAGGACCGTTTGCAAAGTCCGCTTCCACTGCAGGTACGATATTACCCTTACCATCTACCAGCGAATATCCCTTCTCGGTAATGGTAAAGGTTGCCATCTGCAAAGAAGGATTTGCGAAAATCTCTTTCAAACGGCCGTACTGTTCTTCATTTTCACTATCCAGCACCAAAGACTCCATGATACTTCCCACAATAGTCTTGTCCACGGTATTGTCAGCCTTTAAGGTAGCCAAAATACCCAGATTGTCATGGGGCCAGTACATTTTTTCTACAATTTCATAATCGAAACCTTCTGCTGCAATCAAACCGGTGTCAATATCACCTTTATTCAAAAGATTCTGTACTACATTTGCCTGAAAAGCACGGAAGATATTACCTGCACCAAAATGCACCCATGTAGGGCGGTTCTTGGTATTTTCCATTACCTTATCATAATCAAATTCCGGCAGGCTGTATCCTGCATCCAAAAATTCCTGACGATGTTCTCTTAAACTCTTTAATGTTAATTCCATGATTTATTTCCTTTCCCACATCTTCGCCGCTTCTACTTCAGATTATTTTCTCTCCTGGCTCTTCTGAATTGCTTCCCAAAGACCATTCAAGTAAGTCGCGCCAAGTGCTCTGTCATACAAACCGTAACCGGGCATTGCAACTTCATCCCAAATCATACGGCCGTGGTCGGGACGGATAGGTCCGGTGAAGCCGATATCATAGAGAGCATGCATAATCTCATACATATCGAAGGTTCCGTCGCTGGATAAGTGAGCAGCCTCTTCGAAATCGGTAGGAGTGTTGAACTTTAAGTTACGAACATGTGCAAAGTGGATTCTGCCCTTTAAGGAACGGATCATATCGGGAAGATCATTCTCCAAATTGGTTCCATAAGAACCGGAACAGAAGGTAACACCGTTGTGAGGGTTGTCTACCATCTTCATCATACGATGGATGTTAGCCTTGTTGATGATGATACGGGGAAGACCGAATACACTCCATGCGGGATCGTCGGGATGGATCGCCATGTTGATGCCGTACTTGTCGCAGGTCGGCATGATGGCCTTTAAGAAGTAAACGAGGTTGTCAAACAGCTTGTCTGCCGTTACATCCTTGTATGCTTCAAACAGCTCCTTGACACGGGAGAGACGTTCGGGTTCCCAGCCGGGCATGACGAAACCGTTGGAGTTTGCGTCCGTCTGG
>JAZNQI010000019.1:0-15118 GCA_045590095.1 Acetatifactor sp.
AACTCCTTGGCTCACAGAACGACATGGCTACGATCCGACTTGTACAATGTTACGGGGATACTGACCTAAAGGACGGTTTTCGGGGTAATCGATGATCATTGCATTACCGGTAATGGAAAGTGTTGCAATATCGCAGAAAGGATCAATCATGGCAGTGTCCAAATCGGGGATAAATACCATGTCACTCTTTTCTACCACTGCATAACCATAGTTGGATGCGTCAAAACCGATACCTTCTTTTAAAGTTTCTTCAGAAAACTGTGCGGCGGGAATCGTTACATGACGAAATTGGCCGTTGATATCTACGATTTTGAAGTCAATCATTTTGATATCGTTTTCTTTGATAAAGTCCATAAGTTCCTGTGCTGTTTTAGCCATTTTGGTTACCTCCAATGTGTTTTGTATTCTATTGTGCATTTTCTTTTTCTAAATATTTATATACGATTGCTGCCAGCGCTGCACCTACAAAAGGTCCTACAATAAATACCCATACACAAGCAATAGGAGCGGTATTGCCGGAAATAGCAGCTACGATAGCGGGACCGATACTTCTTGCGGGGTTTACGGAGGTACCTGTTAAGCCAATACCGAGGATATGTACCAAAGTAAGGGTTAAACCAATGATAAGACCGCCGAAAGAACCGTGACCGGCCTTTTTGCTGGTAACGCCCAAAATGGTCATTACAAAGATAAAGGTTAAAACAACTTCTACCAATAAACCTGCTACGATACTTTCATTTACGTTAGCCAGACCGTTAGAACCAAAACCACCGGTCATGTCAGTAACATTTCCCAGGTTAAAGATAGCAGCCAGAATACCTGCACCTGCCAAAGCACCAAGACATTGGGATATTACATAACCGACAAATTCTTTTGTCTTCATGCCGCCGCTCATAAGAACACCTAAAGATACGGCAGGATTAATGTGGCAGCCTGAAATATTGCCTACGCAATATGCCATGCCCACGATTACAAGGCCGAATGCCAAAGCAGTCAAAATGTAACCACCACCATTTGCTGCATTACAGCCTACCAACATTGCGGTACCACAGCCCATAGTTACGAGCACTGCTGTACCAATAAATTCTGCAATCAGTTTTTTCATAAGAAAGTCTCCTTTATTTAATTTTCTAATATTTTAACATATCCACCATCATATTTGAAGTAAATGCAAAAATATTTTCAAAAAACCATTGACACAGCTGTGTATATGCTGTATATATGTATATATACAGAGAAGTAAAACATACACAGTGTAGAATTAATAAAGGCGCCACGTAACTTACAGTGGAAAGGAAGTATGAAAAATGGATGCAGTATTGGAAGTAAAGAATGTATCAAAACATTTAGAACGAGAAGTGTGGACAAAGAATCAGAAGAAAATCCAGAGTTTTTCTTTGGAGAATTTTGATTTTACTATAGAACCCGGATATATTGTGGGAATGATTGGTTGTAACGGTAGCGGTAAAACCACTTTAATACATACCATTTTGGGTGTGTTTCAGCCGGATGAGGGAGAAATTGTTGTGGACGGACATGACCGCAGGACAGACCAATACGAAGCAAAGCAGGAAATTGCTTTTGTGGCAGACGAAATGATTTTCCCGGTGGGAATGACGGCTGTGGATATTGGTAAATGCTTTGGTCCTTGTTACAGAACCTTTGATTATAAGAAGTATATTTCCTTGTGTGAACGCTTTCAGATTCCGCTTAAAAAGATTATGAAGAAGCTTTCCACCGGTATAAAGATTAAGGTGCAGTTAGCATTTGCCATGGCGAGAGATGCGAAGCTCTATGTGTTCGATGAACCAAGTGCCGGTTTGGATCCTGTATTTCGCAGGGAACTTATGGATTACTTCTTTGAAATCGTAGCGGACGGAAGTAAGAGTATTTTACTTTCCACCCATTTGACGGAGGAGTTGGACCGAATCGCAGATTATATTCTTTACGTAGAGGATGGAAAGCAGCGCTTCTTTATGGAAAAAGAAGAAATGATTTCACAGTATCACTTGATTCGCGGCAGCAAGAATCAGGTACAATATTATGGCAGACGGATGGTTGCCATGCAGGAAGGGGAAATGAGCTGTGAGGCCTTGGTTTTAAATAACGGTGAGGAATTCAGGGTTCCGGTACAGGTGGAAAAACCTACCATTGAGAAGATCATGTATTATTTTATGCAGGAGAAGAAGGAGGGCAAGAAACATGTTTAAGATAGCACTTAGAACCTTTTGGTCAGATATCAGAGCTATTTTTCAAGGATGGGGCATGTGGGTAGTTTTGGCACTCATGGCTTTTTTGGTAGGGATATTGCCTATGGTGGGAGAATCAGAAAGCAGTGTATGGCCTGCGTGTATATATGGTGTGACTGCCTCTTTCTTTTGGTTTTCTCCCCGCTTTACCAAAAGTTTTCATGCAGTGCCTTTTACCATAGGGCAGATTAAGAAACTGACGATTTACAGATGCATTATTTTTGTAGGTGCAGTGATGCTGATCGGAGGAATATACATTGCTTTGGCGCAAGTTTTTTCCTGGGAGTGGTATCGGGGATGCGGAATGTGGTACTTTTTCTATGTGGAACTCTATTTAGTGTTTGCTAAGGAGCGATTAGCAGGATTTTTCTCTAAGAAGTACAAGGTTAGCATTTGGCTGACGATTTGGACAGTGATAGTCATGCTTGCAAGCGGTTTGATGATGATAGAAATTGCAGGAGCATTGCCCTTATATGTGCAGTATTTGATTCAGGCCGGTTTATTCCTTCTGTATCTTCCTTATCCCATAGTAGTATTTAAAAATATGGATTTCCATGATTATCGACAGGTAAGGGAGGGCATTGGCGCCCGTCCCAGCTTTTTAGAATAGTAGGGAGAGGGTGAAATATGATACGAATAATACTATCAAGTACCAGTAATTTGGCTATCTATGAGCAGATTATGGCGCAAGTTAGGGATGCCATTATCAATAAAGAAGCTCTGCCCGATGAACCCTTACCATCTATCCGCGCATTGGCGCAGGATTTGCAGATTAGTGTAATTACCACCAAACGTGCCTATGAGGAGCTGGAAAAGGAAGGGCTGGTGTATTCCAAGCCGGGTAAGGGTTTTTATGTGAGCAAGTCCAAGACGGAGATGTTAAAGGAGAAGCGCATCCAGACCTTGGAAGTGCAGATGTTGGAACTTATACGGCAGTGTAAGAGCGCGGAGCTTTCCAAGGAAGATATGATGGGCATGCTGGATGTGCTTTTTGACGAGCAATAGGTGATTGAGGGTGCATTTGAGAGAGGATAATAATAAATGGAAAGATGTGTTTTAAAGGTGGAAGGTCTTTGTAAGTCCTACAAAGATTTTACCTTAAAGGAGATTTCCTTTTCTCTGGAAGAGGGATATATATTGGGGATTATCGGCAGAAACGGTGCCGGTAAGACCACGCTTATGAACTGTATCCTGGGTACAGCGGTTTATGATAAAGGAAGTATTCAGATTTGCGGCTCAACCGAGCAGTTCCATACCAATATGGCAAAGGAGAATATGGGTTTTGTAATGGAACCGGGGCCATTTTTTGTAGCAGATACTTTGTGGAAAAACGGAGAACTTTTGGGCCCTTTTTATAAGGCCTGGGACAGAAAGGCATTTTATAAATATTTGCGGGAGTTTGAATTAAACCCGGACAAATTATACAGTGATTTAAGTAAGGGTATGAAGACTAAATTTCAGTTGGCATTTGCTCTGGCGCATACTCCGAAGCTTATGATATTGGATGAGCCTACGGGAGGTTTGGATCCCGTATTTCGCCAGGAGTTTTTGAAGATTATGCAGCGCGAAGTCAGAGAGAAAATGATGAGTGTAATTATTTCCACACACCTAACCACGGATTTGGATAAGGTAGCTGATTATGTCATGCTTTTGGATAGTGGGGAGTGCGTATTTTATTTGGATAAGGAGGAGATGATGGATTCTTATCCGCTGGTATCCGGAAGAGAAGAGCAGTTGACGTTTTTGGATCAAAAAGAATGCGGACGCATTCGTAAGAAACATGGTATCTTTACTACCATGTTTAAGAATCCGGAGTACTTAAAATCGAATCCGAAGCTACGAGAGCAGTTGCAGGTGGAGCGAACAAATATTGAAGAGATGATGTATTATTTGAGTGCAGGAGAATTGTGGGATGGAAGAAAGTAAGTCACGGGAGAAGAATTTGGTGCAGGCAGAAGGAGAACCGGAAGCAGGTTCGGGGTTGTCAGAAGAAATTGCGCAGGAAGACTTTGAGCAGGTAGAGGAGAAGTTGTGGGAAGAGTATTTGCAGGAGGACGAATCGGATAGTGGCATGACACCGGAGCGCTCTCTTATAAAAATGCGTATGGAGCAAAGCATGACGGTTTTGCTTACCTTTGTGATTACCAATATATTTTATGTGATAATTTTGTTTCTGGCTTGGTACATTCCGGCGGGCTTTTTGTATGGTTGCAGTATTTTTGAAGGAGCCTTTGTAATGACTGTTGTTGGAGGAACTTTAAGTATAGCATGGTATGATGAGAATCACGGTACCATGCATAGCATATTGACCTATTTTCCGGTAAATGCAAGGAGACTGCGAAGAGAAATGTATGCAGTAGTGGGGAAGTATCTGGGAGTCCAAGTACTCATTACCTGTATTCCTATGTTGATAATGGGGTTTGATTTCCGACCGGAGCGGTTTTTTATAACCATTCTTTGTAATATAGGTGCTATGTTAGCGATGTCCGCTCTGTTTGTGGAAGGTAGTATGCATATGATGAAAGCGAGGACGTAAAAGATGTTAGAACAAATCAAAACCCTGATAAAAGAAGCGGGCAAAATCATGATGGACCGAAATATGGATATCGAGCAAAAAGGAAATGCTTCCAATTGGGTTACCAGTAAGGACTTGCAGGTGGAAGCATTTTTAAAAGAAGGATTGCAAAAGATTTTGCCTAAGAGCGGGTTTATCGGAGAAGAAGGGGAAGAAAAAGACTTTGAAGGAGAATATATCTGGGTCATTGACCCCATCGACGGCACTTCCAATTTCATCAGAGATTTGGGACTCAGTGTGATTTCTGTAGGACTTTTGAAGAATAAGGAACCATACATAGGAGTGGTTTATCACCCTTACAGAGAAGAAATGTTTTGGGCAGAGATTGGCAAGGGAGCCTATGTAAACGATACCCCCATTCATGTGTCGGATAAGGATTTTGCTCATTCTCATCTATGCTCAGCTATGAGTTTGTATGATAAACGGTATGCGCCGCCTTGTTTTAAGATTATCGAGAGAGTGTATGGGGAGTCGGACGATTTAAGACGTTTGGGAACGGCGGCATTGGAGCTTGCCTATGTGGCAGCAGGCCGTGTGGAACTTTACTTTGAAATACGTATCTGTACCTGGGATGCGGCAGGTGCTATTCCTATTATTAAAGAGGCCGGTGGTTTTGTGGAGTGCATGTTCCATGAGGGATTGCCTTTGGACAGACCTTTCGGCGTGATTGCGGCCAACACGAAGGAAAATTTTGAGAAGCTTAAGGGTATTGTGTATGAAGAAGTACCTAAACTTTTATATTAGTGGTTGACAATGCCTTAAAACAGTGCTATTTTATTTCCAATAACATAAGAAAAGCAATGACGGAAAAGAGTAGTTTGTGGGAAACATCCAGAGAGAGCGGTATTTGGTGGAAGCTGCTTATGTGAAAAACGAACGAAAACCATTCCAGAGCTGTAGTGCTGAAATCTATTAAGCGCTACCGTATGCCTGCGTTAAAGGATAGGATTTGTTGGAATCTGAAGTGAAAAGTTAAGGTGGAACCGTGCTGACAGCACCCTTAGATGTACAGTAATTGTGCATGTATGGGTGCTTTTCTTGTGTTATATAACAATCCCAATACGCTTATTTGCCCCTGAAAATGTACAGAGGGAAAGTGGGGCATAATTTTCTACAAGCAAGTTGGGTATAATTCGAAAGGAGACACAAGTATGAAGGTTTTAAGAGCAAACGGTGAAGTGGTGGAGAGTAGTTTTGAGGAAAGAGAAGGGAAAGAAGCCTTTTGGCATAGTAGTGCGCATCTTTTGGCGCAGGCGGTAAAACGTTTGTACCCAAGTGCAAAATGTGCCATCGGACCTGCTATTGAAAAGGGATTTTATTATGATTTTGAGTTTGATTTCGCTTTTTCTGAAGAGTGTTTAGGTGTTGTCGAAGAAGAGATGCATAAAATCGTAGAGGAGTCTCTGGCCTTGCAGGTATTTGAAATAAGCAGGGAGAATGCCTTGAAACAAATGGAGGAGGCGAATGAGCCTTACAAGGTGGAATTAATTCAGGCTATCCCCGAAGATGCAAGGATTTCTGCATATAAGCAGGGAGATTATTTGGAGGTGTGTGCGGGACCGCATATTTCCAATACGTGCAAAGTGAAGGCAATCAAGCTTTTGTCCGTGGCGGGTGCGTATTGGCGTGGGGATGAGAAAAACAAGATGCTTACGAGAATCTACGGTATTTCTTTCCCGAAACAGTCTATGTTAGAGGAGTATTTGAAGCAGTTGGAAGAAGCCAAGCAGCGTGACCACAGAAAGTTAGGCAAAGAGTTAGGACTCTTTACGATTTTTGAACAGGGACCGGGCTTCCCGGTATTTTTACCCAAGGGAATGATTTTAAAGAATTTGCTCATTGATTATTGGAGAGAGATACACAGGAGAGAGGGGTATCAGGAAATTTCTACGCCTATTATGCTGGATAAGAGTTTGTGGGAGACGTCAGGACATTGGTTTCATTACAGAGAAAATATGTATACCACGGAAATTGATGATGCCCAGTTTGCCATTAAGCCCATGAGCTGTCCAGGAGGAATGTTGGTTTATCAGTTGCAACCCAGGTCTTATAAGGAGCTTCCTTTGCGGCTGGCAGAATTGGGACTGGTGCATCGTAACGAGAAATCAGGAACCCTGCACGGGCTTATGCGTGTACGTGCATTGACGCAGGATGATGCCCATATTTTCATGCGGGAAGACCAAATTATCGATGAGATTCAGAAGGTGGCAAAGTTAATCAATGAAGTCTATGACCGATTTGGCTTTTCCTATGAGGTGGAATTGTCTACGAGACCGGAAAACAGCATGGGCAGTGATGAAGAATGGGAGCTTGCAACGAATGCTCTTGCAAGTGCCATGGATGGTCTGGAGATACCATACAAAATTAACGAAGGTGATGGTGCTTTCTATGGACCTAAGTTGGACTTTCACTTAAAGGACTCTATCGGCAGAACGTGGCAGTGCGGTACCATTCAGCTGGATTTCCAGTTGCCTCAGCGATTTGATATTTCATACATCGGGGAAGATGGTATGAAGCACCGCCCCATTATGATTCATCGTGTGGTCTTTGGTTCCATTGAGCGTTTTATCGGTATTTTAATTGAACATTATGCAGGTAAGTTCCCGGCATGGCTGGCACCGGTGCAGGTAAAAATTTTGCCCATTGCAGATCGTTTTCATGATTATGCAGATGAAGTGGCGGCAGTTTTGCAGAAACAGGGAATTCGCTGTGAGATTGATTATCGTGCAGAGAAAATCGGCTATAAAATTCGCGAGGCGCGGTTGGATAAAGTACCCTATATGCTGATTGTAGGGCAAAAGGAAGCCGAAAGCGGTTTGATTTCCGTGCGAGAGAGAGAACAGGGGGATTTGGGTGCCTGTAGCGTGGAAGAATTTGTGAAAATGTATTTTTAGAATGGTTTCGGATACACTACTCATAGATTGAAAAGAGTAGTCCTCGCGGGCGGAATGAGAGGGTGTTTATGGAATCCATTTGGAAGAGTACAGTGCAGTTGCCGGAGAGAGAACCTTTGAAAGGCGATAAGGAAGTACAGAATCTGGTAATCGGCGGTGGCATGGCAGGGATACTGATTGCTTATTTGTTGAAGCGTAAAGGACAGAAAGTGATTGTGATTGAAGCAAAGCGCGTAGCAAGCGGTCAGACCGGTAACACTACAGCTAAAATTACTGCACAACACGGGCTGATTTACGATAGATTAATTCATAAAGTCAGTTTGGATAAGGCGGAACAGTATGCACAGGCCAATCATGATGCTATGGATATGTATGAACGCATTGCAAAAGAAGAGGGGATGGAATGTCATCTGGAACATTTGCCGGCTTTCTTGTATACAACAGAAGAAGAGATGGTATCGGAATTACGCAGGGAGGCAGAGGCTGCTAAGAGGCTTGGAATCGATGCGCGATTTGTAAAGGGCAGCAGGATAACCGAGCTGCCCTTTTCTGTACAAGCGGCGGTGCGCTTTGCAGAACAGTTGCAGTTTCATCCTTTGGAGTTTCTGGCACCTTTGGTAAGACAATTAGAGGTCTATGAAAATACAAAGGCAATAAAAGTACGGGAACATCAGGTCTTTACCAATCATGGCGTGATTACTGCCCAAAATATAATTTTTGCCACACATTATCCTTTTGTGAATGTCCCCGGTTTTTATTTTCTGCGCCAGCATCAAGAGAGAAGTTATGTGTTGGGATTGTGCAGGGTGCAAAACAGGAAAGATGCTTCTAAAGAAAAAAGAGGTGCGGAAAACTTAAGTAAGTCATGTGGTGAAGATGTATTGACCGGTATGTATTACAGTGTAGATACGGATGGGTTGTCTTTGCGCCCTTATGAGAATATGGTCCTTTTAGGAGGTGGGTCACATCGAACCGGCAAAGGAGTGGACGCGTATGATTGCAAATGTCTAAGCCATGAAAGAGGAGGAGACGGGGACAAGAGCCTAAGTTGTGGTAGAGGACATGTACAGCATGAAGAAAAGTGTAAAAATCATGGGAAAGGATATGCTTATTTGCGGGAAAAGGCAAAGAAATATTATCCGGACATGGAAGAATGTGCTGCCTGGGCAGCGCAAGATTGTATGCCTCACGATGATGTCCCCTTTATCGGCAAGTATTCCCTGTTTCGCCCCCATTGGTATGTAGCAACCGGATTTCACAAATGGGGCATGACTACGTCTATGATAGCAGCTATGGAAATCAGTCATCAAATTGTGGAAGGAGAGCGACTGTATGGAAGGACTTTTATACCGCAGAGGCTTTTTTTGCAGGCGGGCATAAAGAATTTGCTTGTGGATATTTGGGAAAGTATAAGAGGGTTGTGGAAAGGTCTTTGGGCTGAGAAAGAGCGTAAATGTCCGCATATGGGATGTGAGTTGGAGTGGAATGAGGAAGAACAAAGCTGGGATTGTCCATGTCATGGATCCAGATTTGATAAAGAAGGAAAAATTTTGGATAATCCTGCACAAATAAATTGCGAAAAAACTTGTCTATAGGATAATAATTTGATATACTATTTATTAAATAATCTGCAAAAATGGAGGGGCGCTTATGGCAAAAGATAAAGACTCTTTAGTATTTACAAATGAGAAGTGTATTGGATGTAATAAATGTATCAGCGTATGCAGTTGTGTGGGGGCATGCGTGTCTCATGTAGTGAATGGCAAGAACAGAATTGACGTGGATCCCAGCCGTTGTGTGGCGTGTGGAGCCTGCTTTGACGTTTGCGAACATGGTGCCAGAGAATATCAGGATGATACAGAGAGATTTTTTGCTGATTTAAAGAAAGGGGAGAAGATTTCCATATTGCTTGCTCCTGCTTTTAAGGCCAATTATCCCAAGGAGTACGAGGCTGTTTTGGGTGGTTTGAAGAAGTTGGGAGTGAACCGTATTATCAGTGTGTCTTTTGGTGCAGATATTACTACATGGGCCTATTTAAATTATGTGCAGAAAAATAACTTTTTGGGTGGAATATCTCAGCCCTGTCCTGCGGTAGTTGGTTATATTGAAAGAAATATTCCGGAACTTCTTCCGAAGTTATTCCCGGTGCAGAGTCCGATGATGTGTACTGCAATTTATGCTAAAAAGGAACTGGGAATCACGGATAAGCTGGCCTTTATCAGCCCGTGTATTGCTAAGAAGATGGAGATAGATGATCCGGTAAATAAAGGATATATTACTTATAATGTAACCTTTGATCATTTGATGAAATATGTGCGGGAGAATAAGGTTAGGGGAAGTTTCCAAACGGATGAGATTGAGTATGGTCTTGGTTCTGCATATCCTATGCCGGGTGGCTTGAAGGAAAATGTGTATTGGTTCCTGGGTGAGAGCGTATTTATCCGACAGGTAGAGGGCGAGAAGCATATGTACCACTATTTGGAAGAAAATAAAGAGCGAATTGTCAACAATAAAACACCATATTTGTTTATTGATGCGTTGAATTGTTCTTCCGGTTGTTTGTACGGTACTGCCTGTGAACAGGCGAAAGCACATGATGATACGATTTTGGAGACCTTGCTTAAGATTAAGGAGGAGTCCAAGAAGAACGGCAGAAGTACTGCGTGGGGCAAGAAGTTAACACCTGCTCAGAGACTGAAAAAATTGAATGGCCAGTTTAAAAAGTTGAAACTGGAGGATTATTTACGTACATATACGGACCGCTCGGCAGATTGTACTTACCATGAACCGACAGCTGCGGAAAGAGATGAAATATTTAACAGCATGCTTAAGTTTACGAAGGAAGAGCGTGCCATTAACTGTTCTTGCTGCGGATATGATTCCTGCATACAGATGTCGAATGCAATTCATAACGGCTTCAATAGTAAGAATAACTGTATCTACTATATCAAGAAGGAAGTAGAGCTACAGAAGCAGATGGCAGAAGAAATGGCAGAGCAGCTGGAGACAGATAAAGATATTATTGAAGAACAAAAGCATCTGATAATGACTACGATTCAGGATATTAATAAGGAATTTGAAGTATTATATCAGTCCGTGGATGATATGCTTGCCGGAAATGAAAACAATGCATCTGAGAGTATGGCGATTTCTGAAGAAATCAAGGATGTCAGTGTGTTCTGTGAGAATTTGTATAAGTCCATGGAAGATATTGATGAATTCTTGCATGAGATGACGCGAAATAATGATGAAGTAGTAAGTATCGCTGCACAGACCAATCTGCTTGCATTAAACGCAAGTATTGAAGCTGCGCGTGCGGGTGAGTCGGGACGAGGTTTCGCTGTTGTTGCAGATGAAATTAATAAGTTAGCATCGGAGTCTCGAGAAACTGCGTATAGAAGTAACGACAGCCAGGAAAAGATTTTGACCTCTGTAAGTATGATTGTAAAGGATACCCAGAAGTTGAATACTATCATTGAACAGGTTGATGACAAGACACAGACTCTGGCTACAGCTACACAAGAAATTTCTGCATCAGTATCTACAATTTTGGATGCTGTAAATGTGATTAAAAATAAGTTGAAAGTGTTAGAGCAAGAATAGAGAATGAAGTAGTAAAGCAACAGCCTTGAAAGAGGCTGTTGTTTTTGCGTATGAGAAGGTATTGGCAAAAGGTATTTGAATATAAAATTAATTAGATAAACATCTAAATAAATATTGACAAAGGAATGGAACGATGATATATTATACATAACTAATTAGATAATTATCGAAAAGGAATTGCGGAATAAATGAAAATGGTTATAGGAGGAAAGGGTATGAACAAATTTATAGAATATATTGATCAAGCAGTAGAACGGTTACAACGGGAAGAGAAGATGTTGGCAGCTACGGATAGAAAAGATGAATCTAATCTGGTAAAAATTCGGATAAATGTGTATGGTATATGTAAGAGTATTTATCGGGTATTTCAGTCGAAGTTGGGAGATAGTCTGAAAAGTGCATATTTAGATAAGTTAGACAGTTTAGCGGTAGGATGGCAGGAGAGTAAGAATAAAGCACAAGAATTCAATGCAGTGGACAAGATGATAATAGAAGATATTAAGTTACAGACCTTGGCAAATGTTAGACTGGAGTTTTTGAAATTTGGGGAGGATAGAACATGTTAGAAGCAGATGCAATAAAACTTTTTAAATGTTTGGCAGATAAATCCAGATTGCAGATTTTGAAATCATTGGTACTGGAGGATATGTATGTGGAACGATTGGCGCAGCGATTGGGATTGACCCCGGCTACCATATCTTTTCATTTAAAAAAACTGGAGGATGCGGGAGCTGTGACTTCTTATAAGGATCAGTATTATACCATGTACTCCATTCGCCAAGAGGTGTTTATGACGAATATCATTGACATTATTAAGGAAGAGTCTGACGAGGCGACGAAGCAGAGGCAACGGGATGAAGAATATCGGAAAAAGGTGTTGGCGGCGTTTTTTGAATATGGTAAGTTAAAGTCTATTCCTTCACAACGGAAGAAGGAACGTATTTGTTTGGAGGAAATTGCCAAGGCATTCGAATTAGATACGGTCTATGATGAGAAGGAAGTAAATGCGAAGATCGAGGCATTTTATGACGATTATTGTACAATTCGCCGTGATATGATTTCAGAAGGGATTATGGTGCGCGAAGGTACATCTTATGTACGGAAAAAGTAAACCGCACTGAAACTAGTTCAGTGCGGCGATTCCCAGATTCAGATATCCGGCAAAGGTTACCCAAAGTAAGTAAGGGATAAGCAGGTAGGCAGCGATATCGGAGATGGGGTAAAACAGACGAATGGTATAAAATATCAGTACCCACAAGAGCACCAGCCAAAAGAAGGAAAAGATATACCATTCTAAATTAAAAAAGAAAATGGACCAGAAGAAGTTTACAGCCAGTTGCAGAAAATAAATGGTTAGAGCGCTGTTGACTTCTTCTTTTTCTTTGCCTGAGGTATACACCAGGAAGGATGCAATTCCCATTAAGGTGTAAAGGATGGTCCAGACAATGGGAAACAGAATGCCGGGTGGAGAAAGCGGTGGTTGGTTCAGCGAAGAAAAGGTTTCCATGCTACCACGGGTCAGTAAGCCTGCGACGATTCCTACGATTAAAGGTATGGCTGTAAAAATGAGAAATGTTTTAGTTTTTGATTGCATAATTTCACCTCCTATATATTCTTATGAACAAAGGAGAGCGAGTATGCGATTAGATTTCGGATATTGACAAGTGCACGGAATTGTGTATATACTAAACGTAATTTAGCAGAGAGGGGTGAAAGGATGAGGAAATAATCGACTTTTGATAACATGTAGAGTGAAGTGACCGTGTGCTTTCGTAAGAAAGGATACTTCTTTATCATGTTGCCAAAGGTGGATTATGTTCTCATAACCCCTCTTTTTTGATGTAATTTTTTGCATGGAGTATAGGTGATTTCGGCGTGGTGTGAGCCGAAACGGCCGGGTTTGAGTACAGAATCATTTGGTGGCAGATGGTTCTTTTTTTATGCATTTGTGCAAAGCGGTGACATTTGATGAGGCAAAGTATTGACTTTGCAGAACGGAGGATATATGGCACAAATAAATGTAACAGATTTGACTTTCTGTTATGAAGGAAGTTTTGATAATATTTTTGAAAAGATAACGTTTTCCATAGATACTAATTGGAAGCTTGGTTTTATTGGGAGAAATGGTAAGGGAAAGACTACTTTTTTGAATTTGCTGTTGGATAAGTATGAGTATCGGGGAAGTATTCATACTTCCGTGGTGTTCGATTATTTTCCCTATCAGTTAAGTGAAAAACAGATGGGGCAGCCGGCAGCAGAATTTGCGGAGGATATAAAGCAGGGCTGTGAACAATGGCGTATTATTTGCGAACTGGAAAAGCTTGGGCTAAATGCAGAGGTACTTTACAGACCCTTTAAAACCCTAAGCCACGGAGAACGAACCAAGGTAATGCTGGCGGTTTTGTTTTCGGGAGAGAATGATTTTTTGCTGATTGATGAGCCCACTAATCATTTGGATAAGGAATCCAGGGAGCAGGTAAAGGAGTATTTGAATACCAAGAAGGGCTTTATATTGGTGTCCCATGATAGAGATTTGCTGGATGCCTGTATTGATCATGTGTTGGTATTGAATCGTTGTACCATAGAGGTGCAGAGTGGTAATTTTTCCAGCTGGTGGGAGAACAAAGAAAAGAAGGATGCTTTCTCTCAGGCAGAAAACGAGAAACATAAAAAGGAAATACGCAAATTAAACGAAGCTGCAGCCAGAGCCAGAGACTGGGCGGATAAAAATGAAAGTACTAAGATTGGTTTTGACCCGGTGAAAGAGCATGACCGCAGTAAGGGGACAAGGGCATATATTGGTGCAAAAACCAAGAAAATGCAGTCCAGAGTGAAGCAAATGGAGCAACGTATTGAGCATGAAATTGAGGAGAAGGAAGGCTTACTTCAGGACATTGAAACCATGGTGGACTTAAAAATCATGCCTATGAAGCATTATAAAGAAGTGTTAGTAAGGACGGAAGAGTACGGGATTGGGTATGCAAGTCCGGATGTAATAGCAGATAAGGCTGAAGCAGATGGCGATGTGAAGGCTGTTAAGCAGGTGTTTGAGAACCTGCGGTTTGAGCTTCGTCAGGGAGAAAGAGTCTTTTTGCACGGTAATAACGGCTGCGGCAAATCCAGTTTGATTAAGGCGATTCTAAAAAAGGCCGGAGTTACCGGGAGCGGCGTTGATGGGATGTTAGAGACCGGTACTCTTTATACTGCTTCCGGGCTGGTGATTTCGTATATTAATCAGGATACTTCTTTTTTAAAAGGCGGTTTAAAGGCATTCTGCCGGGAAAAAGGTTTGGAGGAAAGTCTGCTGTTTGCAATTTTACGTCAGCTGGATTTTGAGAGGGTACAGTTTGAGAAAAACATGGAAGATTATTCGGAGGGCCAGAAGAAAAAGGTGTTGATTGCGGCCAGCTTGCTGACCGGTGCACATTTGTATATTTGGGATGAACCCTTGAATTATATTGATGTGTTTTCCAGAATGCAGATTGAGAAGTTATTACTCAAATAACAACCCACCATGTTAATTGTGGATCATGATGTGCGTTTTCGGGAGAAAATTGCAACCAGAGTAGTGGAGATGTGAAATAATGGGTAAGTATTAAGAAAAATTAAGAATTATAAGATTGACATTTAGGTCTACTGGTAGTAGAATAAAAACAAGTCTACAAGCAGTAGACCTAAACGTAATATCAAGTGTGAAAGAATAAGAAATTAAGGAGAGTTCTGATATGGCAGAATACAAACTCGGAGAAGTAGAAATGAAATTTGCAGAGATTATCTGGAACAATGAGCCTTTGAAC
>JAZNQI010000020.1:0-30938 GCA_045590095.1 Acetatifactor sp.
GGCAATCAGGAACACAATAATAGAAAGCGCTCCCAATGCATAGTGTAGCCACTTCGGATGCGTTGGAGCAGATGATTATCTGGGGGCAGGGGGCGAAGCGATTATCCGCTCAGGGGCTTCGGGAAGAAATGGATGCCTGCAATAAAGAAAGACAGGAGAACTGGAAGCAGGAAAATCCGGGAGAGAGGTATTTTCCTTTTGAAGAATTGTTAAAGGAATAAATGAATTAATGGTGATACCCGGGATGAGCGGTGAACTTGTCCCGGGTATTCTTTTATGTGATAGGAAATTGTCGCCGCCGAGCGACAATTTTTTACTTGCGCTTCCATATTTTACCCGGTTGTGCACGAAAGGTGGGATACCGGATAAGTAATGTTTTTAAGGCTTTCCAATTAAAAGGAATAAGTGGCCAAAGGTAACCGGTTCCACCGAAAGTAGGGGTTGTTACAATAGAAAGAAGGATGAGAACGCTACATCCGATAAAACCCCAAAGACCGAATATCACGGTACCGATTAGTAAGAAGAGTCTGTATATTCGCAGACTATTGCCTAATTCAAGACTGGCAAGGGACAGGGTGGTAAGTAGGGTAATGGCAGTGTAGAACAGGATTTCCGTGGAGGCCCATTGTAGTTGCACCGCCACATCTCCGATAATCAAACCGCCGATAATAGAGAGGGAGCCGGAGAAACGGGAGGCGCTGTGAGCACAGGAATATTTAAACAAATCCAGTAAGAATTCTGCGGCAAATACAAAGATGGTTAATTCAAGCTTGCTTTGGTCGGCAGAAGAAAGCAAACGGGATTTGACGGCAAAGTCCGGATAGTAAGCTGTAATTAAGTAAAAGGCCGGCATAAGAAAGAGGCTGATGGGAATGCATAAAAAGCGTACCAGACGAAAATAGCATCCGGTTAAGGGACTGTTGTAGTAATCAGCAGGACTTTGGGTGAACTGAAAAACGGAGCAGGGAAGAATGAGCACGGAGGGGGAGTTGTCTACAATGATTACAATATGCCCTTCCAGCAAATAACTGCATGCCACATCCGGACGTTCTGTATTGTGGATACAAGGCATGGGGTGTAACCATCCCTTTTTTACCAAAAGTTCTTCCAGACTCTTGAAACCCATGGTCAGGGCGGAAACATTGATGGAAGAGAGTTTATTCCGCACTTTTGTAAGTAATTCTTGGTCCACCAAATTCCCTACATACCCAACAGCAATATCGGTCTGGCTGTGAGTGCCTACGGAAAGCAGTTCAAAGGTAAGTCCTGTAGAACGAATGCGTCTGCGAATTAAATTGGTGTTAAAGAGCATGGTTTCCACAAAACCGTCTCTGGCGCCTTTGGTTACATGCTCTGTGTCCGGTTCTTCCACACTTCTGGTTTGATAACTTCGCACGTCCATAATGATTGCCTGATCAAAACCATCGATGATAAGTATGGAGGGCCCGCTTAACAATTGACGAATGATTTTGGGAATGTCACGGCTAAGTTCTACTTGGGTATAACCGATTTTTGCGCTGACATATTTGGTGATATTCTCTACAGTATCATTTTGGGTATATACAGGATTTTGTAGGTCGGAGAAGATTTGTTGCAATACTTCGCTGCGACACATACCGTTGATGGTGATAAAATATGCCCGGGTACGACCTAAATACAATTCTCTGGCCACCAGGTCGAAACTTTTACCGATAGGGAGAAGTTGTTTAAACAGAGCGATGTTTTCGTCCAAGTTGGATGTTAGTTGCATAGAAAGCCCGTCCTTTTCCTGAAATAGTTGAAAATAGTTTGTGTTGACAAAGTCATTTTTATGTATGTGGCTTTGTTTTTGCGTAAAATTATAGTATGATTATATAAAATCCCCTTACGTCACCTATTGCATGTGACGTGGCGTAATGTACTAAAATGAGTTTTGAAAGGAGGAAGTGCCATGCTTAAAATACAAAATTTAATCAAGCATTATAAAGGCAGCAATAAGGGTGTGAGTCAGATTAATATCCATATTGAAAAGGGAGATATTTATGCCTTTATAGGACATAACGGTGCAGGCAAAACCACTACCCTGAAATGTATTACAGGGATTCATGACTTTGAAGAAGGGGAAATCATCATCGACGGAATTAACTTAAAGGAAAAACCTTTGGAGTGTAAGAGGCGTTTTGCTTATATACCGGATAATCCGGATTTATATGAGTATCTGACGGGGATACAGTATTTGAATTTTGTGGCGGATATTTTTCAGGTAAGTGTTGCGGAACGAACAAGTAAGATAAAAAAATATGGTGATGCGTTTGAGATAACAGAGTCCTTGGGAGACCTGATTTCCACCTATTCCCATGGTATGAAGCAGAAACTGGCTATTATATCCGCACTTATTCATGAACCTAAGTTACTTATTTTGGACGAACCGTTTGTGGGGTTGGATCCTCAGGCTGCGGTAATTCTTAAGGAAATTATGAGAGAAATTTGTAAGTCCGGAGGGGCAGTATTTTTCTCTACTCATGTTCTGGATGTAGCAGAGAAGCTTTGTAATAAGGTAGCTATCATCAAGTCCGGAAAGGTACTGGCCAGTGGAAATATGGCGGATATCGTAAGTGATGACCAATCTCTGGAGGATATATTTATGGAGGCGATCAGAGATGATGAGGCAAATTAGGGTTTTATCAAAGTTAGAGCTTATGAATATTTTTTCCATAAATACATTCAGACATACAAAGGATAAAAAAGCAAAGAAGACCGGCATGGTGTTAGGCATTATTATAGGAATATTAATGGTCCTGGCGATGGTCTATGTTGGCGGTATGTGTTACGGATACGTAAAACTTGGTGCAGAAGAAATCATACCGGCTTATATTGTGCTTTTAAGTAGTGTATTTATATTGTTGTTTTGTGCTTTTAAAGCGGGAAAAATAATTTTTAAGGAAAGTTGTTATGATATATTAGTATCCATGCCCATCAGAAAGTCTGCACTGGTTATCAGCAGATATGTAAGGCTTTATGCAGAGGGACTTGCGGTAGCCTGTGTTATCATGCTGCCGGGTTTGGGCGTTTATGTCTGGATGACGAGACCGGGAGTATTGTCCGTTGTATTAGGGTGCTTATCGGTGTTTGTAGTACCGGTGATACCGGTCGTTTTGTCTGCATTATTGGGCGTGATTATTATAGGAATCTCCTCTAAAATGAAGAACAAGTCCTTGTTTGAGGCGTTGTTTGTCATAGTTGTTGTGGTCGGTATGTTGGCTGCTACAGCCATGATGCCTGCTGATATTGATTCTTCTTTTGATATACAGGCCATAGGAGATGTGGCAAAGAATTTACTTGGTACCATTTATAAGATATATCCGCCTACAGGCTGGTTCGGTAAAGCTTTAGAGGAAGGAAGTGTAGGCGGCTTTGCAGTAGGGACACTTATTTCAACAGCACTTCTGATTGGTGTAATAGCGATAACAACCAAATACTTTGAGAAAATCAACAGAAGACTTCACGCGGTCACTTCGAAGCACGATTATAAATTGGGAAAACTACAAAAAAATTCAATGATGAAGGCCATGGTTTTCAGGGAAGCCAAAAGATATTTCTCTTCAGGAGTCTATGTTACAAACACAATCATAGGACCTGTTATGGCAGTTGTGTTTGCCGTTAGTATGTTGTTTGTAGATATAAATGCTGTTTTTACGGAATTACCGGTAACATTGAATTTTAAAGCAGCGATACCAATAGTTTTTGCGGGAATTCTGGTAATGAACAGCCCCATAGTGAGTGCGGTTTCCATGGAGGGCAAGGAGTTTTGGATTGTCCAATCTATGCCGATATCAGACAAAGATATTTTAAAAAGTAAGTTGCTGTTCAGCGCTTTATTACTTACGCCCTTTTACGCGGTGGGAGAAATTATTTTGATAGTGGCTTTAAATCCGGGGATTGGAGAACTTGTGTGGATGATAATTCTGCCAATGGTTCTTGTTCTCTGTGCGTTAGTAACAGGACTTGCGGTAAATCTTAAGTTTCCTAAACTGAATTGGGATAATGAAGTGGATGTAGTAAAGCAAAGTGCAGCCTCCATGATAGGTGGTTTGGGAGGACTTGTGATCTGTATAGTGGCAGCAGTGCCGCTTTTGGTAGTTCCGGTAAGATATTATCATTTTGTGGCTTTGGGAGAAAGTCTGGTAGTGATAGTGCTCACTATTATTATGAATAGGAAAAATCGTAAATTTAACCTGAGATGCTTGGGTTAGTGTAGAAAAGAAGAGGTAGTAGGGTATGGAAGGCTTTGCAGAAAAAATTGATGCGTTGTTTGCGCAAAACAAGGGGACTGAGGCAGAAGCATTTATGCTACAGGCTTTGCAGGATGCAGAGAAACGGGCGCAAATGGACGAAGTGCGTGGACACCGGGAAGGAGTAGCGAATACTGCAGAACGGGCGGAAGCAGGCGGAGAGATTGCACGTCAAGCCATGGCGGACATGGTGCAGATTTTAAATGAACTAATCGGATATTGCAGGGAAACCGGACAGGCTGGCAGGTCTTATGATTATGGAGACAGAGCCCTGGCGATTATGAAGGAACTGGATATGCAGGGCACGGTACCCTATGCTACTACACTTTTAAATATCGCTAATGCCTATCGGGCAGGAGGCCGGTTGGAGGACTCGTTGCAAAAATATGAGCAGGTGGCACTTATTTATATGCAGCATTTGGAACCGGACCACATGCTTTGGGCCAATTTTTATAATAATATCAGCTTGTTGTATCAGGAAATGAAGCGGTTTGATTTGGCCAAGGAAAGTCTGCTGAAGGCGCTGGAGATTGTTATGAAAAAGCCTGATACCATCTTTGAACAGGCGGTGACCTACACAAATTTAGCATCTACTTGTTTAGAACTTGGACAGGAAGAGGATGCGAAGATGTACTTTACGGGGGCGATTTTGCTCTTTGAGAGATATGATATTAGGGACAGTCATTACTGTGCGGCATTATCTTCCATGGGGACTTATTATTATAAAAGGGGAGAGTATGTCAAGGCACGGGAGTATTTCGAAAAGGCTATGATAGGCATAGAAGCATCTTTGGGAAAAAATGAGTATTATTACAGAATGGCTGAGAATGCGGCATTATGCGAAAAAGCTTTGCAGGAGGCCGGAGAAGCCGGAACAGTGGGAGATTCGGAGGCTTCTGTGCGGTTGCCCAAAAAGGGGCTGGAACTTTGCCGGGAATATTATGAGACTTACGGAGAGCCTATGATTGAAAAAGAGTTTGCCGCGTATCGGGAAAAGATTGCAGTAGGACTGGTGGGAGAAGGTTCCGATTGTTTCGGATTGGATGATGGTTTTTCGGAGGATCATGACTGGGGACCTCGCTTTATAATGTGGGTAAGTCAAGATGTGTATGAAGAAATCGGAGAAAAACTGGAAACGGCCTATCAGGAATTGCTCAAGGAGTTTCAAGGGTATGTATATAAGGAATCGCGTCAAGGTGCGGGCAGACAGGGAGTGTTTGTCATAGAAGCGTTTTTTGAAGGATTGTTAGGAGTGAAAATGCCGGAGAATACGGGTGAGAGTATGCAGGACAACCGATTTGGTGCCTTGCAATGGCAGGATATCCCCATGGAACGTTTGGCAGCAGCGACCAATGGTCAGGTGTGGACGGACGTTAGCGGAGCGTTTACGAAGGTATGGACTGCTTTGCGGAAAAACTATCCCAAGAGACTTTTATTTTTGAAAATAGCGGAGTCGGCGGCGCGTTTTTCGCAAATGGGTCAGTACAACTACAGTAGAATGTTGAAACGAGGAGATACGGTCAGCGCCCAAATGATGCTGTGGAATGCTGTAAAAGAGGCTTTATTATTGCTGTATTATGCAGAAGGTCGGTATCCTTTACATGAAAAATGGTTACTGCAAGGGTTGAAAGATGTGGAGGCTTATGCAGAAATTTTAGAGGACATAGAGTGTCTTTCAGTTTGTCCGACGCAGGAAGTGCCTTCGCGATTGGAAGGAATTGCAAAACGACTGGCGTTAGTACTTTATAAGAAGGACTTTATCAGTGATGTGGATCCTTTTTTGGAAAATCATGTGGGAGAACTTTTGTTTAAAGGTAATGCCTGTGAATTGACGGAAAAGGAATTGGCGGAGGAAATTGCAAAAATTGAGTTCGCGGCGTTTGATAAAGTGAAAAATTTTGGCGGCAGGGCAGATTGCCAGGATGATTGGTTTACCTTTTCCATCATGCGTAAAAGCCAGTACTATACATGGAATCAGACCATGCTACTGCAATATTACTATGATTTCACCAGAGAACTGGCAAAAGGGCATAATTTGATTGAAGAAAAGTACGGAAGAATGATGGAAAGTACGGCACCGGGGGAATTTGTCAAGATTTCTGCAAGTTTTCCTGCAATAAGTGTCGCAAAACGACAAATTATTGAAAATATTGTAAGCATGCAAGTGGCGTGGATGGAGGATTTTGCCAGTAAATATCCGCATTTGGCAGGAAATGCCAGAAGCATTCATACTTACGAGGATCATCTGTATAATACCTCCTATGAAACCTATTTACGGGGAGAAATCAGCACATATTCCGACAAAATGCTGGAGCTTTACGGTCGATACGTGGTGGAATATGCAAAAAATGGCGGAAATATTGCAAGAGATATTATGGAACAGTCAGTATGGATGTACGGATACGAAAGTTTGGAAGAGGCAGAACGCTTACAGGCGAAGGAGTAAAAAATTGTTACCACCGTACTCGCACAATTTCCTATTACAAAAAAAGGGGCTGGTGCATTAGCACCAGCCTCCGTCTATTGTAATGATTTGTCCGGTTAAGTAAGTGGGAGCCTCGGCTAGTTGTAAAGCCAGACGGGCGATTTCTTCAGGGGTACCCAAACGGTCTGCAGGGATTTCCTCCCGGACAGCCTCTAAATCTTCGGGACTAAAGCATTTGTTCATATCAGTGTCGATAAGTCCGCAGGCGATGGCATTTACCTGGATATTGCTGGGGGCCAGTTCCTTTGCTAATGCCTTGGTGAAAGAATTCACACCACCCTTGGAGGCAGAGTAGGCTACTTCCATGGATGCACCCACATTGCCCCATACGGAGCTGATATTAATGATGCGTCCGGCATGATTTTTAAGCATGAGGGGAATGGCGAGCTTGGATGTATAAAAGCAAGCATCCAGATTGGTATGCATAACATTATGCCATTCGTCCGGCGTCATATCACTAAGCAGTCCCACATAGGAGATGCCGGCGTTGTTTACCAATACGTCTATATGTGAGATTTTTGCGAAGGCACGTGTAACATCTTCGAAACACCCCATATCTCCTTGTACAGCGCGGCAGGAAACAGAATACTGCGCAGAAAGTTCTGACGCTAATTGATTTAAAGAATCTATATTATGAATACAAGTTAGTATTAAATCGTAGCCTTGCTCTGCAAACAGACAAGCAATGGCTTTGCCGATGCCTCGGGAAGCGCCGGTAATCAGTGCGGTTTTGTTCATGTGAAACCTCCGTTTTTCATATTGGTTTTATTATAACGATATCCGGACAGAAATGCCAGTCTTTTATGAAGCATGGGAGGACTTTTAAAAATATATGTGCATTTCTTGAAGCGACCGGGAAAAACTGATACAATAGAGTAAGTGAACAGGAGGTAGTGCGATGATTTATGATTTGATTATTATTGGGTCCGGACCGGCAGGGTTGTCAGCAGCCATTTACGGAAAGCGCGCCGGGCTGAATGTTTTAGTGATTGAGAAAAATTATATGAGCGGCGGGCAGGTGCTGAATACCTACGAAGTGGACAATTATTTGGGACTGCCCGGCATCAATGGATTTGATATGGGCATGCAGTTTAGAGAGCATGCGGACAAGCTGGGCGTGGAGCATGCGGAAGGACAGGTCATTGGTCTGGAAGACGGTAAAGTAAAGAAAGTGCTCACTACGGACAAGGAATATGAGGCCTATGCAGTGATACTGGCCATGGGAGCCAGTCATGCGAAGTTGGGCGTGGATGGAGAAGAGCGCCTTACCGGAAGAGGAGTGTCCTATTGCGCTACCTGTGACGGTGCTTTTTATAGAGGAAAGACTGTGGCTGTAGTGGGCGGCGGTGATGTGGCATTGGAAGATGCAGTTTATCTGGCAAGATTTTGTGAAAAGGTGTATCTGATTCATCGCAGGGATGAATTCCGAGGAGCAAAGATACTGCAGAAGCAGGTAGAGGCGCTGGATAACATCGAGATATTATTTTCTCATACTGTGGAGCAGATTTGCGGCGCGGAGAATGTGGAGCATCTGGTTATCAAAGATGTGAAGGCTGATACACAGCGGGAACTTCCGGTAAACAGTATTTTCATAGCGGTAGGTATCGTACCTGCCACGGACTGGGTGCCGGACTTTATTGAGAAGGACGAGAAGGGTTATGTGGCAGCTGCAGAGGAAGGCGAAACCTCCGTAACAGGTATTTACGCAGCCGGAGATATTCGTACCAAGGCACTTCGCCAGATTATTACAGCTGTTGCGGACGGTGCCAATGCAGCGGTGCGGGCAGGGCAGTATGTGAATGAAGTGAAGATTGTTAAGGGAATGTAATAAGTGAAAAAAGTTTCTTAATCCAAGTGATTATTGTAGGAGTTAAAATCATGAAAAAAAACTTATTGCTTTTAATGATACTTATTTCAATTTGTGGATTTGCCTTTATGGGATGTCAGAAGGAAACTCCTGAAAATCCCACCCAAGGAGAAAGTGTTTCCGGTGAAATATACTATAAGTCAATCACAGACTTGAAAATATCGCCAACCTATGCACCTTGGAGCGGATGGTTTTTGACCACGGACGCAGAGGTATATTTTATGGAGAAGACAGAGCTTACTGAGGATGAAGAGTATAGCTGGGAACATAAGTTTTACATAAAGCCCTACGATGTACAGGCAGAGTGCAGGCGTTTGCCGGTTGTGTTGAAGGATACCTATTTGTTGGCCTATGATGTTTTCACGGACGATGAACAAGGTGACTGCTTATACACGCTTGTGCTGGGTGACGAAGACAGATTGGAAATAGTGTCTTATGATGCAGAAGGTTTTCCTGTGAAAGATATTGTGATTACGGACAGCCTTTGTACCAGAAATGACGTGAACAGAATGTTTGTGGCAGATGAAGAGACGGTTCTCTTGTATGGTTATGAACGGTTATTTTTTATAGATGCCGAGGGAACGGTTTTGCAAGAGATAACTTGTCCGTTTGGAGGATTTCAGAATATTGTTTCTGCAAAAGACGGCACCCTGTACATTAGTATGTATGATGGGACAGAGGGAAAAACAGGGCTTGCTCAAATTGATTTAAATACCCGAAACTTGTCAGAGACTAAGGAGATGCCGGGGGACGGACTTCAGTTGGGGGCATACGGAGAAAAGGATTTGCTTCTCTATGATGCTGAAAACATTTACAGTTTTGACTTCGAAACAGGTACTTTGATACCCCTTGTCAATCTGAAGGAGGCAAATATCTGGATTACAGGTGTACAGGCTATTCGTCAACAGGGAGAGGATATCGCCATACTGAGTATGCGAGGAAACGAGGGCAGTGCACCTGTGAATCTGATATGTCTTTCTAAGGAAAAAAGAGAAAATAGTGAGCAGGTAGGTGCGGAGAGAACGAAAATATATGTTCATGCCCATCCGGAGGAATTGGGTGAAGAAATGATAGAGACCTTTAATGAATCCAACCTGAAGTATGAGGTGGTTGTGAAATATTATGGGGATGATTTAAACTTCATCCTTGCATCTTCGGATGCCCCTGATATTATATTAACCGGAGATTATGCTGCACAGCCCATGATGGAGCAGGGATACCTTGAAGATTTGTTAGCTTTCATTAATGAGAGTGAAGTTTTCGGATTGGAAGATGTCAGACAGGAAGTATTGGACGCCATGTACTATGAGGATTCAATATATATACTTCCGTATGTATATTCGGTAAATGCGTTATCTTTGAAGGCATCACAAGTCAGTCCGGGAATGGGATGGACAATAGAGGAGTTTATCACATGGTTTGAAGAGCACCCGGATGTAGTAAGTAATTGCATTACTTCATGGGATCAGGCCTTTGCTATATGCATGGAAGGCGGCTGGGATGCTTTTGTGAATCTGGAAGAGGGAAAGTGTTATTTTGACGGAGAGGAGTTTAAAACACTTCTGACTAGAATGCAGGGATTACATATAGAAAAGGATACTTCGTTATGGGTACCGGATATGACTGATTTATCAGATAAAACAGTGATTACCCAAAAGTATGTATATACCGGGCAGGGGGTGGCAGACGACTCTTATATATATGGCGAAGAGGCTACCTTAAAGGGCTATCCCACGAAGGATGGCAGACCGCTTACGCTTATGTCACTAAGGGGATTAGGCATTTTAAGTACCAGTGAGAACAAGGAGGGTGCATTTGAATTCTTGGAACATGCCTTCTGTTTTATGCCGGAATATGATTTTGGCAATTTATATGTAAATAAAGAAAGCTTCGAGAAGGGAATGGATAACGTAGATAATATAATGGTCGGCAGAACCGAAGAAGGGGCACCGATTAACGCAACCGAGCAGGAAAAAGCCATTGTCCGAGAGGCTCTTGGAAATGCTGAATCAAGGCATAAGGCAGTATACGATATACTTCCAATTGTCTTTGAGGAAGTTGGAGCTTATTACTATGGACAAAAAGGATTGGATGAAACCTGTGCCGTAATACAGAGCAGAGTGCAGCTTTATTTGGATGAGCAAAAGTAGAAATATGAGTAGCAAAAAGAAACAATTTATATGTAGTATGTATCTGGGATTCCGAATACATTGATTTATGAATTACGCATAGAAACACATGGGTGCTTCCTGATATTTTACCGGAGGCACCCATTTTTATCGGAGTCAGTAATTTATTAATACATCAGAGGGAAGGAAAAGTTTCATTTTACAATTTATGAATATATAATAAAATCATTTATGTTCTATCAATATTGTATAAAATTTGTTTTTTGCCGGATGGCACAAATGGGGACATCAATTTGTGAATAGATTATTACAAAACATCGATTCATATTTAACAAATACATATCATTCCAGTCCCGTGTTTTCAATGAAGTCTCAATGAAACAATTACCTATTACCAATCATTATGTTGACATAATTTCTTAAATATGTTACATTTATTAACGACGTAACAAATTTGTAACATTTTTGGAGGAATTATGTTTAAGCGTTTGTTGAAAAAAACTTCCATATTGATGTTAATGGGTATGATCTTCCTGGGGACTTCCAAGGAGGTTTTGGCGTATGGAGATTTGTCTTCCGTACTGCCCGGTGGCGGAATCAATGAGACACTGTCAAACGGTACAACTTTGGAGGATTTACAAGACGGTACGGAAAACAGTGATTTGAAAATAGAGACTTTGATTGATATTTCAGAAGTACAACCTGCAAATGCAGAGGAAGAGATAATCGTAGAGATTCCTGATGAAGAGCAGGAAAATGTAGTGGTGGCACAAACAAAAGATTATGTCAGAGTCAGAAGTGCGGCAAGTGATAACGCACAGGTAGTGGGTAAGTTTTATAAGGATGCAGTAGGTTTGATCCTTTCAGAAGAAGGCGGATGGTACGAAATTCAGTCCGGCAATGTAGTTGGTTATGTGAGAAAAGAGTACTGTATGACCGGCCAGCAGGCACAAGAAATGGCTGCACAGCTTGGAAATCGAATGGCGGAGGTACTTTGTGACAGATTGGTGGTTCGTTTGGGCGCTACAGAAGAAGCTACAGTACTTGGCATGGTTGCCATGGGAGATACTCTGCTTGTGACCGGAGAAACACAGGACTGGGTCAGAGTGGATATTGAAGAAGGTTATGGCTGGGTAAATAAGGAGTTTGTAAGAGTTTATACAGAATATACTCGTGCAGAATCTGTGGAAGAAGAAAAACTTCGTTTAGAAAAAGAAGAAAAGGACCGTGAAAAAGCCAGAATTGCTGCAGCAAAGAATGCAATCCTGACAGTGGAAAAAACGGACGAAACCGAAATGGGTATTGCAGTTGCAAAATATGCCATTCAGTTTATCGGAAATCCTTATGTATGGGGTGGTGTAAGCTTGACGGATGGTGTGGATTGTTCCGGATTTGTAATGAAAGTATATGAAGAGTTCGGTGTAGAGTTGCCTCATTCATCAGCAGCGGACAGAAGTCAGGGATATGCAGTGGATGGTTTGGAAAATGCATTGCCCGGAGATTTGATTTGCTATTCCGGTCATGTGGCTCTTTATATCGGAGACGGACAGATTGTCCATGCTGCCAGTGAAAAGAGCGGCATTAAGGTATCCAATGCGGACTATCGACAGATTTTGGCAATCCGCAGAATATTCTAATAGGAAATGTTTAAAGAAGAACGTGAAGATCGTTCTTCTTTTTTTAGTATGAACTTTGTCATAAATTGTCTAACTAATTAAAAAGTGAAAAAAGTGGGTTGACAAAAATTAAGTTGTGCATTTTGAACAAAAGGATTTTGATTGTCGCAAAAACGTCATTTTGTTTTATGTTTATAAGTCAAAAGTTATCCACATGTAAAATGACCTAAAATCAACAAAAAGTGATTTATACACGGAGTTATACACATTATCCACAGGTTTTTTATGTAAATTATGAAGAATTATTATGGTAACTTCATGAACGTCTGTTTTGTTGAGTTCTCATAAATTTTCAAAATGTGACAAAAAAGTGAAAAAAACAATTGACAATTACAATTTCAAAAAGATGTAAAAAAATAGTTAAATTGTTGCAAAAAACTAAACATAATGTTATAATAATCATACAATAAATTACTGGAAGGGATGATTGCATGAAATTTATTATTGTAGGAAGAAATATTGAAGTAACACCGGGGCTGAAAGCCGCTGTAGAGGACAAGCTTAGCAAGTTGGATAAGTATTTTAATCCTGATACAGAAGTCCATGTAACATTAAGTGTGGAGAAGGACAGACAGAAAATTGAAGTAACCATACCGGTAAAAGGTAATATTATTCGCTCAGAACAGGTAAGTAGCGACATGTATGTTTCAATTGACTTAGTAGAAGAAGTTATCGAGAGACAGTTGAAAAAGTACAAGAAAAAAATCATAGACAAACATCAGAATGTAAGTGCATTTACTCCTGCTTTTGCAGAAATCGAGGACGGGCAGGATGGTGAAGTAAAGATTGTGAGAACCAAGAAGTTTGATATTAAGCCCATGTATCCTGAAGATGCATGTATCCAGATGGAACTTTTGGGACACAGTTTCTTCGTATTTTGCAATGCAGAAACAGAACAGGTAAATGTAGTCTATAAGAGAAAAGGTGATACCTACGGATTGATTGAGCCGGAAGATTAAGTCAGTAATGTGAACCCCGTACGCATTGCGCGTGCGGGTTTTTTTGTGAGAAAGGACAAATGGGGAGAATTATGAGTTTAAAAAAGGCATACGAATCTTATTTTAAAATGGGTACATCGGTTAATCGATGGAATATGCAGTCTGATAAGGCGAAGGAAGAATTGGTGAAGCATTACAGCAGTATTACTGCTGAAAATGATATGAAACCCATGTATATATTAGATGAGACAGCAAATACAGAGAATCCGGAGAAATACAATACCAATCCGGCAGTGAAATTTGACACTGCTATTCCTTATTTGGAGTTTGCAAAGCAAAATGGTATTGCACTGCGCGGTCATACGTTGGTTTGGCACAATCAGACACCGTTTTGGTTTTTTAAAGAAAATTACAGCATGGATATGGAAGCACCGTGGGCTGATAAGGAGACCATGCTTGCCAGAATGGAGTCCTATATTAAGTCCGTGCTTACCTTTGTGCAGACAGAGTATCCGGGTGTGATTTATGCTTGGGATGTGGTAAATGAAGCCATGGAAGAGGAAGAAGAGGATTGTTGGAGAAAGAAATCTCTTTGGTATAAAACAGTGGGCGAGGAGTTCGTACTGCATGCTTTCCGCTTTGCAAGAAAGTACGTGGCGGAAGGAGTAAGTCTCTTTTATAATGATTATAATAGTTTTCAGCCCTTTAAGAGCAGCAAGATTCGAGAGCTGATTTTGGAACCTCTTCTGAAAGAAAAGTTAATAGACGGAATGGGGATGCAGGGGCATTTGATTTTGGAATTCTGGAATCCGAAAGAGTTTGCCGCAGCACTGCATATGTACGGTAGTTTCGGACTTCAGTTGCAATTGACGGAGTTGGATGTGCATTGTACGGATCCGAGCGAAAAAGGCATGGAAGATTTAGCAAAAGCTTATAAAGAACTTTTCGAAATTTTGGTAAATGCAAAAAAAGAAGGGCTGGCAAATGTTACCGGCGTAACTTTCTGGGGCATGAAGGATGATGAAAGCTGGCTTACCGGCTTCAGAAGAGAGAAGAGTTATCCCATGCTTTTTGGTGACGATTATAAGGAAAAGGCCGCTTATTATGAGGTGATACGTATCCCGGGTTAGACAGGGGAAACGCATATTAGATAATATTAGATAAAAAGTGAAAAAAATGAATTGATTTACTTTGTTTATTGACAAATATGTGGTATGTTATAAGTAATAGAAATGATGATGCAGGAGGATGCGAAATGGATATTTCAAATGAAAGCAAGGTGTTGCAGCAATTTGTAGAAATGGCACCATACATACCTCTGTTTATAGAGGAGCCGGTGTCAGTGGCTATCACCAATAGGGAAGCGTTTATTTACAACCAACCCTGTGCAGAATTACCGGTACAGAGTGAGCTGGGTGTGCCATTTCCGGAGGGAAACACACCATCTATGGTTGTGAAATCCGGGCAGAAGATTGTGCGAGAGGTCTCTGAGAAAGTATACGGTATCCCTTTCAAATCTTATGCGATTCCCCTGAAAGAGAATGGTACAGTAGTAGGATGTCTGATGATTGCAAAAAGCATTACCGTTATCAAGAATTCCAAGGAAGCTATAACAAACCTGTCTGAGGAAATCGAACAGGTAACAGCGGCGGTGAACGAGATTACGGATGGTGTGCAGAAGACATCTGAAAACAATCATGAAGTATATCGGCTGATGGGAGAACTTTTGGAAGAAACACGCAAGATGAATCGTATTCTTTCGGCTATCAATAAGTTGAGCAATTCAACAAAGATTCTCGGTTTAAATGCGTCTATCGAGTCTGCGCGAGCAGGAGCTGCCGGACGTGGTTTTGCTGTAGTAGCGAGAGAAATCGAAAGGTTGTCTTCCGACACAACCCAGTCTGCTAAGGAAATTGGTGAGATGCTTGGCAGTATTGAAGTGCAGTTGAGCCACATCAGTGAGAGATCTAAGGAAACCACGGATACCTTCATGCAGCAGGCAGCTTCATTGGAAGAAATCGCAGCAACCATGGAAAATCTCAATGCTAATGTGAAGGTTATTGATGATTATGTACAGCAGTTGTAAAAGAGCGTGAGATATTGAAAATATGAATTGAGAGCCCTATCGGTTTAACAGATAGGGCTTTTTCTGTGAGCGAATATATATAGTGATTATAACGTAGGTAACAGTGTTGGGATGGAAGATTATTTCCTTGTAAATATGTGTAAAATATTGTATAATTTTGTTAGACTTATTCGAGGGGGAGATAATATGTTTTGTCCAAAATGCGGAACGAATGTGACTGATGGAGTCAAGTATTGCCCTAACTGTGGGGCACCCATGAATAATGGTTTACCGGTAAATGGCATGTATGGATTTAGTGTGCCTACGGATGGTGCATTGGGAACCGGCACACAGACAGGTAGTACACAAGGATTTTCTGCACCGATAAATAGTGCATCAGGGTATAATTCACCGGGATACGGTGTGTCCGGATATAGTGCACCGCCATCTATGTATGGTACTCCCGGATATAGTACACCGCCTGCTATGAGCGGGTATCCAACGAATTATGCGGCACCTAATCCGTATGGTTATGTACAGGGTAAGGAAATGAATGCCAGACAAATAGTATGTTTGATATTTGCTTTAATTTCAACGATTTTTGTAGCATTGTCCGTATTTATGCCGATTTTACAGGTGCAAGTTATATGGGAGGATGTCGAGGTTTCCACATGGAGTATTGTAGTGTTGCTTGTAGAAATTTTCAAATATATGGGAACACTTAAGAACTTTGATTTATTTGGAATTTCAATTGAAATGGATCCGTTCATTTTTGTATTGATGATTATCATGGTGATATCAGTCTTGATATGTGGTCTTTTTTGTATAATTTCTGCTTGTAAAGCTCCTATAAGATTGATGTTGGGAAAAGAACGGTGGTATGTAGCTATACCTATGCAGACTGCAACAGGACTCGGAATTGCACATGTGCTAATTTATATTGGATTCTGGGGTGTGGTTATGTTAAAAAACTGGTTGGCTACTGTTGCCGAGGGGGCTTTCGGGATAGCAGATATTTTGAACATATCAATTACGCCTTGGGGCTGGATTGTGATTGTAGTAGCAATAGTAAATAGTGCAGTATTCATTAAAGGATATAGAGATTAATTACTCAAAGACGAAAAAATACGACACATGGGGGGGATGGAAGTATGTTTTGTTCAAATTGCGGAAAACAATTAGAGAATAATGTCAGTTTTTGTTCTGGATGTGGTGTGAGAATTGGCGGGGGAGCACCAAGAATGCGTGCTCCTTATGAAAACAGTGGCGGAGCATATGGTAGAAGAGATATGTATGAAAATGCACCGATGAATGGAATGCCTGCCGGGCATGTGAATTTAGATGTCAGAATTGTCTGGATTGTTATGGCAGTAATATCTACGGTTTTTGTTGGACTGGCTGGGGTTTTGCCGATTATGACTATTGATGCCGGTTGGTTGGGTGATAGTATGAACACAATTGATATGTTCAAATATGCTATGGAATTAAAAGAGTATTCTGATGAAGGCGCTATTATGATGCTTGTTGTAGTGATAGGAATTGCTCTCATTTGTTATATTGCAAGCGTAATATTTGGATTTATTGCAATATTAAATTTCCTGACCGGAAAAACAGATGATTATATCACAGACCCTATGAGTAAATCTATGAGATACGGAATGGCACATTTATTAATTCCTATGATATTGGGATTTATAATCAATAAAATTGCGGAAGA
Source organism: Acetatifactor sp. (assembly GCA_045590095.1). Lineage (GTDB taxonomy): Bacteria > Bacillota > Clostridia > Lachnospirales > Lachnospiraceae > Acetatifactor. Next base: position 17,149 of record JAZNQI010000020.1, read on the forward strand.
TGAGTTTTTTGGATATGAGTTCTTTTCGCCAACTGCTTTGTGTTGGGTCATCTTGGTAGTAGCTTTTATCAATCTTTCTGTATTTATCAGGGGATATCTTGACAAGGACATTTTCGGAATTGTATCCCCGCAACATCAGAGGGAGAATGAAGAGATTGCCGGCGGAAAGATTTGTCTTGTTTGCAAAACGGAGTTTATGATTGGTAATAGTTGTCCGAGATGTGGTTCACCGGCGATACGAAATAAGAATTAACCCTTGTCGTAAATAAAGAGAATGAGTTGGGAGGGGAAAGTAAATGTTTTGTTCAAATTGCGGTAAACAATTAGAGAATAATGCAAGCTTTTGTTCGAACTGCGGAACCAAAATGGCAGGTGGTACCCCAAGCAGTGGTACTTCGCGACTGAAGTCATCATACGACAGAAATAATATATATACGGGTATAAAGCCAACATATGAAAGTACTTCAAGCACTTCGGCAGGTACAAGTACCGGGTATGAAAGTACATCGAGTGTACATGCTGAAACTCCGAGAACATATGGAAGCACTCCGAAAACCTATGGAAGTGGTTATGGCACATATGACGGAATGAATGGATATCCTGGGGCACCCATGGGGATGGGGGTAAGAGGGTATACATATAGCGGCGCGAAAATAGTGTGGGGCATTTTTGCGGCGATATCAACACTTTTTGTGGCGTTAGCAGGTATTGTGCCGGTAATGTCAGCAGGAGGAGAGCCTTACACCACATTTGGTCTTTTTAAAAGAATTTGTGAGTTGTTTGAAAGTATTAGGAAAAACAGTTATTGGGGATTTTACGGCGATACTTCGGAAATGCAAATGTATACAATACTTGCAATAATAGGTATGGGATTGGCATTAATATTCTATTTGGTAAGTGTGATATATGCACTTGTTGCATTTGGAAATTTTTTGAGCGGAAAATCAGATGTCTATGTTGCCGGCTCAATGGATGTGACTACGAGATTCGGGTTGGTACATATGTTAATTCCGGTAGTTTTGGGAGTGATTTTTAATATATATGCGGGACAGACAGTTTTCTATCCTTCAGTTTGGGGATGGATTGTGATGGTTATTGCATTTGTTAATATTATTGTATTTATCAGAGGGTATCGAGGAAAGGATATTTTCGGCATCCCAACTGCTCCTCAGGCAGCTATTGAAGGTTATGTGGAAGGCAAAATATGTTTGGTATGCCATAGCGAATTTGCAATGGGTAATTGTTGTCCAAGATGTGGCTCTTATGCTATTCGAATGAAATATTAGATTTTAATTTTTTATAAGGAGGAAAAAGAAATGGGAGTAATGGGAGACAGTAGGGTAGAAAGTAATTTGGATAATGCTTTGAAAATTGCGTATGAGCAATTAGGAAAGTTGTATTATGAAAAAAATGTAAACGGTAATGTTCCGGAAGAATATCGTGCCGCATTTGATAAGATTACACGAGTACACGAAGAAAAGAGTATGTTGGAAGTTAAAATGCTCGCGAAGCAGGGAAAGAGAAAGTGCGATAGTTGTTTCAAAACAATTCCTTTGGAAAGTAAATTCTGTAATATGTGCGGAAATAAGTTGGAACCGATGCCGGAAGATATTTTAGCGGCTCCAAAGGTAAACGTATTAAGGACATGTACCAAGTGCGGTGTACGTTTGGATGATGAAGCGGTATTCTGTACCAATTGTGGTGCAAGATGTGGTAGATAATTGTAAAGATATGGAGATGCGAAAAAATGTTTTGTTCAAATTGTGGCAGAAAGTTGCCGAGTGGCGTGTTTTTTTGCGCAGGTTGCGGCTCAAGAATTGCACATGAATTGGAAGAAGATTCGTTTGGAATGATTAAATCATATAGTTATGGCGAAAAAGTGATGACTAGAACAGAGGGAGAGAAAAGATGGTCATTATGCTGTTCGTTTGTGATTTCGATAATGGTGGAATTATTATGGTGGATGCCGTTAGCTCGATTTAACGGAGAAACTTGCGGCATTTTTCAGATTATGGTTTGCATTGAAAGAATTACAAAACGTTTGGAAAATTTCGAAGTGTTGATAGCAGGTATAATGGTGTGGATTGTTTTGGGTTTGTATATCGCAAGTATTGTTTATACAATAAAGGCGGTTAAATTATTTTTAGATGGAAAAAGAGATGCACATATTTCAACTGAATTGTCAAGTGCAATGTTGTTTATGGCAATTCAACTCATTGCTATTTTTTTGTTAGGAGTAAAAAGTGAAATATCATTAAGCATATTGGGCTGGATGGTTTTGGCGATGGTTTTAGTTAATTATTTTTACTTTATTAAGAACTATTGCAGTGTGTATTATGTGGATTATAAGTATAGTAGAAGAGTGGCTCCTGAAGAACGAATAGAAGACAGGGTGTGTCTTATGTGTAAAACAAGTTTTATTAATGGTGACAGATGTCCTAAGTGCGGTTCGAAAAATGTCAGTAGTTAATGGAAACGGATGTTTACTAAAGGGAGGATTAGTTTTGCTATAGGCTCTTTGTAGATGGAAGTTTTAGGAGGGAAATATAATGTTTTGTCCGAATTGTGGTAAGCGAATAGAGGAAAACACGTGTTTTTGCTCTGGCTGTGGAGTGAAAATAGAAGAAAGAACGAGAAGTAGTGTTCCACATATGATGAAAAAGACAAGCGATACGGTAAACAATGGAATTCAAATAATGTGGGGGGCTTTTGCAGTTGCAGCAACGCTTTTTATAGGAATGTCGGGCTTTTTTCCTATCGTATCCGTACCAGGAGAACAATGCAGAGCATTTGACTTGGTGGAAGAACTGTGGGGGACATATCGGAGATTGCAGAAATACTATACTTCTTGGTCGGGACATGTTTATATTGAAGAAATGAGATACATATTAATTGGGTTAGCAGGGTTGTTGTTAGCATTGATATTTTATGTAACAAGTGTGATATATTCGTTGATTACAGTTGGAAAATTAATAACAGGAAAAGAAACTGATAATGTAGCAAGTGCAATGGTAAGGTCTACGGGGTGGGGGTTGGCGTATCTGTTGCTTCCCGGATTTATGGGAATGGTTGTTGATGTATATATTAAGCAAATTGCCTTTTACCCTTCAGTTTGGTGCGTAATTGCGATAATGATTGCAACATTTAATATTTTGGTTTTTATAAGAGGATATCAGGGCAAGTTGACTTTTTGAAGAACATTATAATTTTTTGAACCTGCAAAGGATGATCTTACACAAAAGTAATGCATATTTTAATTACAAAATAAGTTTCCAAATTGGAACTAAATGTCTCGTATGTGGTTCGAATTGAATTTGAAATAAACACAAGTGCTTTATTGAACTGACTGCGGGAAGAGCAAAGTTTGAATGATTTGTACATTCTGTAGAGTTCAGTGATTTGTGTGCACAGTATGGTGTTATTAGAGGTGAGATGCGGTAAGAAATTGTGCAGTGATTGTATAAAGAAAAATATGGAATAAAAAGAAAAGGTCCTTATCGGTAACGATAGGGACCTTTTTAGGTGATGTTATTCTTATATTCGCTGATATCTTCGATATTACAATCTAATATTTCGCAAAGCATATCTAATGTATGAGTGTTTATATTCGCATTTTTCTTGAGTCTGGTGATTTGCGCCGGACTGATTCCGTATTGATTAATTAATTTGTATTGCGTAATACCCTTTTCGCGCATGGTTTCCCACAAACGGTTAAATACAATCATAGTTGCACCTCGAATTGTTTTGGTGAAATTGTGAGCTCATTACACTTGTATAATAACCGTAAATGGTATATATTGATATTAACCGTAAGTGGTTATGGTGCCGTAAAAACTGCTTACAAATGCAAAAGAATCCAACGGATAAAAGTATATTGAGGGAGAAGGGAGAAACCTTGTGAAAAAAGTAGTTTCAATGTTACTTAGTGTATGTGTGTTATTTGCGATCTTTTTTGTGCCTGCAAAAGCGGCAGTGGATCAGAATCAGGTAACACGATTGGAGTGGTTAACTGCTTTGACGCAGACTTTTGAAATGTCGGTTGAAGAGGATAACTATCCGGACAATTATTATTCGGATATTAATTCGTCACATGAAAATTATTATGAAATTATGTTGGCGACAGAGTTTGGTTTGATTGATGTGGCAGCGGGTGAAGCTTTACGGCCAGATGAAGCTGCAACACGTGAATTTGCGGCTCATACATTGAATTTGTGTTTGGGATATTCATTGAGTGAAGGGGCAGAGTATACGTTTAATGAGGCGGATATCGTTACATACGCAGATGATATCCAAGTGGCAATAAACCATGGATGGTTTGAAGTGAAGAATGGTGCGTTTTTGCCGCAGCAGGCTGTAACAAAGACAGAGATGAATGCTATGTTGGCAGATGCCTCAGAAATTTATCATTCTGTTGACCATGATCCGAATCATGTAAATACGTATGCATTTAAAGAGGGAGTTATTGTACTTCCTGAGGCTACCAAGGCCGTTTTGTCAGGCGCTGAAGAGATCACAATTACTGACTGTAGTGTGACTTTGAAGACAGGAGATGTCTTTGCTATTGTGCAGGATGGGCTTCCTGTGGTAAAAAAAGCCATGTCGGTTAAGAAATCCAACAATCAGCAGATTGTACAAGTAGAAAGCGTTGCTATGGAAGATGCTTTTACGGATTTGGATATACAGGGTGTTTGGGAAGCTGATTTATCACAAGTGCAAGTTGCAAATGATAATGCTAAGCTGATTTATGTAGTAGGAGGTACAGCGGAGAAAAACTGGGAAGATGGTATAGAGTATACGTCGCTGGAAGACCTGGGGGATCAAGAAGTTACTGCCGTGCATGTGATTAGTACATATGATATACCGGAATCCGTAAGATATGAACATAATCTTATAAAAGGCGAAGGTATAGAAATAAAATGTACAGTTTCAGATGTAAAACCGGATTTCAAGGCTAGTTTGTTTCGAGGTTATGCACATTTTATAGTAACTGCGGAGGTTGGGTTTTCGTGTAATATGTCTTTGGATGTAATAGAGGCGTCGGGGATATTAAAAGACATAACTCCTCTAACGTTCAAATTTGGTTTATTGGGCGAAGTAAAGATAGAACCGGAATTATCTTGTGGGGGCTCCATTGCAGCAGTATGGACAAGCGATTTGGTGATGGGTGTTCAATACAGTGGCCATGAGTTTCGTAACCTTTCAAATTTGCAAAAAAAGAGTTTCACATTTCAAGGTGAAGTAGAATTGTCGGTAGGCCTCAAGATTTCTATTGGATTTGATGTAGGTTTTTTGGAGGGCGACCTTTTTGGCAGAGTGGGTGTCGCATCAAAAATAAACGTTACAACCTATCCGGATGGAAATCTTCCGACGAATTGTACCCATTTGGAGAGTTATCTGTATATGAATGTAGGGGTCGAGGTGGAGTTGGACTTGGGACCTTGGGAAAGTAGTGCGGAATTAGTATATGATATATTTTCGGAGGACAACAGTCCTGTACGATTAGGATTCCACTGGGAAGACGGGGAACCGGTATCAATATGCTCAAGGGATGACCAAGAAAATTTAAAATATATCACTCCTATAAATTCAAAGTATGGATATAACGGCGCAAGTTCCGGTATAGGCGCAAACGGAGAAGTATTTTATCTTTTTGAATATAAATTGAATAACGACGGTACTCTTACAATAACCAAATATAATGGCAGTCTGGCAGCACTAATCATTCCTGGCGCATGGGATGGACATCCGGTGGTAGAAATTGGAAGCAATGCGTTTAAAGGTAATGAGGAACTGCGGATGGTGTCTATACCCGATTCTGTTATCCGGATAGACGACTGTGCATTTATGAACTGTGAAAATCTGTCAAGCGTGAAATTGTCGAAAAATTTGCAAGAATTCGGAACTCAAGTATTTGAAAACTGTGGTAGTCTGACAAGTATTGAAATACCGAAAAGCTTGAATAAGATGGACATTGCTGTTTTTGACGATGATCGTGGTATATTCCAGGGATGTTATGGATTAAAGAAGGTAACCTTTGAAGAGGGAACCTCAAAGATAGTAAGTACATTGTTTGCAAATTGTCCGGGAATAGAGACAATAGAGATACCCAATACGGTAACAGAAATAGAATTATATGCATTTTATAATTGTAAAAATTTGGAAACCGTAACATTTCAGAGTACAAGTTCTCTCAGAGAAATCGGAAAAAGTGCGTTTCTAAACTGTACATCCTTATCAGGAGTAACAATTCCGGATTCTGTTATCAGTATAGATGCTTGTGCATTTATGAACTGTCAAAATCTGTCAAGTGTGATATTATCGAAAAAATTACAAGAATTCGGAACGCAAGTATTTAAAAATTGTGGTAGTTTAACAAGTATTGAAATACCAAAAAGTTTGAATGAAATAGGCATTGCTGCTTTTAACGAAGACCGTGGAATATTCCAGGGCTGTTATGGATTGAAGAAGGTAACCTTTGAGGCTGGAACCTCAAAGATAGTAGGTACATTGTTTGCAAATTGCCCGGGAATAGAGACAATAGAGATACCCAATACGGTAACAGAAATAGGATTATATGCATTTTATAACTGTACAAATTTGGAAACCATAACATTTCAGAGTACAAGTTCTCTCAGAGAAATTGGAAATAGTGCGTTTCTAAACTGTACATCCTTATCAGGGGTGACAATTCCGGATTCTGTTATCAGCATAGATGCTTGTGCATTTATGAACTGTGAAAATCTGTCAAGTGTGATATTATCGAAAAAATTGCAAGAATTCGGAACACAAGTATTCAAAAACTGTGGTAGTCTGACAAGTATTGAAATACCAAAAAGTTTGAATGCAATAGGTATTTCTGCTTTTAACGAAGATCGTGGTATATTCCAGGGATGTTATGGATTGAAGAATGTAACCTTTGAGGAGGGAACCTCAAAGATAGTAAGTACATTGTTTGCAAATTGTCCGGGAATAGAGACAATAAAGATACCCAATACGGTAACAGAAATAGAATTATATGCATTTTATAACTGTAAAAATTTGGAAACCGTAACATTTCAGAGTACAAGTTCTCTCAGAGAAATTGAAAATAGTGCATTTCTAAACTGTACATCTTTATCAGGGGTGACAATTCCGGATTCTGTTATCAGCATAGATGCTTCGGCATTTAAGAATTGTAGTGCGTTGTCAAGTGTGACATTATCGAAAAAATTGCAAGAATTGGGGAATCTGGTATTTGAAAACTGTAGTAGTTTAACAAGCATTAAAATACCAAAGAGTTTGAATACTGTAGGTGGAAGTGGAATATTCCAAGGATGTTATGGATTAAAGAATGTAACCTTTGAGGAGGGAACCTCAAAGATAGTAGGGTATTTGTTCTTAAATTGTCCGGGAATAGAGACAATAGAAATTCCTAATACGGTAACAGAAGTAGGAAAATACGCATTTAATAACTGCGATTCGTTGATGGAAATAACCATCCCGGATAGTGTAACTTCCTTGGGAACATATGCTTTTGCGAAGTGCGATGCATTAGAGGATGTGACGTTGGGACAAGGATTAACATTGATTCCCAGTTATGCATTTGATTCATGCCCTATGCTGGAGAGCATAGTTATTCCGGACAAAGTGACTCAGATCAATGCCAATGCATTTACAAAATGTACCGGTTTAACGGAAGTAACGATTCCACGTGCCACAACATCCATAGCAAAGAATGTATTTACGTATCCTACGGTGATGACGATTTATGGTTTCTCCGGAACATATGCGGAAACTTATGCAGATAGTGTGGGTGCGGCTTTTGTGAGTATAGATGTTCCGGCGACAGCGGTTTCGCTAAATGTGGAAACTTTGAATTTGAATAAGGGGCAGACTGCGCAGTTGATTTTGACGGTTACTCCTGAGGATTTTACGGATGAGGTGTCTTGGGTAAGTGAGAATGAAAGCATTGCAACTGTGAGTGGCACGGGAGTAGTAACTGCAAATGCAGTGGGAGAGACTACTATTAAAGTGACTGTAGGTGATTTGAGTGCATCATGTAAGGTTGCTGTTACACAGCCTGTGACAAGTATTGCTTTAAATAATACAAGTTTAAGTTTAGAGACAGGAAAGAGTGAAACATTAACAGCTACTGTGGCGCCAAACGATGCGGGCAATAAGGCTGTGGTATGGAAATCTTCCAACACTGCAGTTGCAACCGTAGACGACGCAGGTAAAGTTACTGCAGTGGCAGTGGGTACTGCTACCATTACCGCAACAGCGGCAGACGGAAGCGGTGTAAGTGCAAGCTGTGAGGTGACCGTAACAGAAATGTCTGAGCAGGAAAGATTGGTTCGCGCCTTTGTAGAGCGTATGTACACCATCGTATTGAATCGTCCCGCAGAGGAACAGGGCTTAGCAGACTGGACCAAGCGTCTCATGGAGAAACAGCTGGATGGCGGTACCTTGGTAAATATGTTTGTATTCAGTGATGAGTTTATCGCACGTAATGTAAACAATGAGGAATACATAAAGATTCTGTACCGTGCCGTGCTTGGTAGAGAAGCAGATGCAGATGGTTTGAAGATGTGGAAGGAACTTTTGGATGGTGAGTGGACCAGAGACCAGTTGAAGGATGGTTTCGTACTGTCAGATGAGTTCAAGGCGCTTTGCGACAGTTACGGCATCATCGCTGTGTTCCCGACACCGGATGAACCGGACAGTCCCGATGATCCTGACGAGCCCGATGTAACAGAACTGGTGCGCGACTTCGTCAGAAGAATGTACACGGTAGTATTGAACAGACCGGCGGAAGAGCAGGGCTTGAATGATTGGACCAATCGCTTATTAGATGGTACTTCAAACGGTGCCCAAGTGGCAGATGGCTTCATCAGTTCGGAAGAGTTTGCCAACAGAAACTTAAGCAATGAAGATTATGTGAAAGTACTTTACCGTGCGTTCTTCAACCGTGAAGCGGACGAAGGAGGTTTCAACGTATGGATGAACGAACTTGCCAAAGGTGCAAGCCGCAGAGATGTTATGAAGGGCTTTGTACACTCTGTGGAGTTCAGTGATTTGTGTGCGCAGTATGGTATTATCAGAGGCGAGATTCAGTAAGAGATGCTGGGTTGAAAGATAAGAGAACCTTAGGAGGAAACTAAAATGAAAAAAGTACAAAGAATTGTCTGGTTGACTTTGTGCATAGTGGTATTGGGCTTATTTGCAATGCCATTACAGGCTAGTGCAGGCAATGAGATTAACGGTACCATTGGAGCTAATGGCGGTATTCAGTGGACGTATGACGCAGATACTAAGACACTAACCATGACAGGTGAAGATGTTTGTTATTACAGTAGTAGTCCCTTTAAATCTAAGTGTGCTGATGTCGAAAAAATAGTGATAAAGGACTGTAAGATTAAAAGTACTACAAGGAACTTATTTCGTGACTTAGATAAACTGGTGACTGTTGAATTTGATAATGTAGATACAAGCAGCGTAACAGATATGTACTGGATGTTCGCGGAGTGTGATAGCTTAGCGGAGGTGGACTTAAGGGGGTTAGATACCGGTAATGTAAAGGATATGTCCTGCATGTTTTGGTACTGTAGTAGCCTGACGAAGGTGAATCTAAGTGGTTTAGATACCGGTAAAGTGATGAGTATGTATCGTATGTTTGCGGGGTGTTCAAGCTTGACACAATTAGACCTTAGCCAACTTGATACCGGTAATGTGACGAACATGGAATCTATGTTTTCGGGTTGTGGGTTTGAGGAGCCGGATTTAAGCGATTTGGATACCGGTAATGTAACAAATATGAGATCTATGTTTTCAGGTTGTAAGGTAAAGAAGTTAGATTTAAGTAGTTTTGATACCGAAAACGTAACAGATATGGACAGTATGTTTTATAACTGTAGCAATTTGGTGGAGTTGGATTTAAGTAGTTTTGATACCGGAAACGTAACAGATTTGGACAATATGTTTTATAACTGTAGCAGTTTGGCGGAGTTGGATTTAAGTAGCTTTGATACGAGCAATTTTACGTATTTTAATGATATACTTAGCGGCTGTAGCAGTTTGAAAAAGCTCAATCTTAGCAATTTTAATTTTAATAGATTGGCGGATAGAGAACCTTCCGGTTATTTGTTTGGGATATTGGATGGCTGTAGCAGTTTGGAAGAATTGATTATGAGTAACTGTAATACCAGCGAGGTAACAAATATGTATGCTATGTTTGCCGGATGCCCGAATCTTACAAGTCTGGATTTAAGTAGTTTTGATACCGGCAACGTAACTGATATGTCCAGTATGTTTTACGATGCCAGCAGTTTGGAAGAGTTAGACTTAAGCGGTTTTGATACCGGTAATGTAACCGGTATGAGTTACATGTTTTCGGGTTGCAGTGGTCTGGAAGAGTTAGATTTAAGTAATTTTGATACATCAAAAGTTCTTCAGGCAAATGGAATGTTTAGTAGGTGTACGAACCTAAAAAGCTTAGATATGAGTAGTTTTGATTTGGGAGAAATAAAAAATTCTTCCAGCATGTTAGCTAATTGTAATGCATTAGAGCTGATTAAAACGCCTAAGAAGATGAAGTCAGGGGAATATATTACACTACCCTATATCTTTGTGGATTCTAAGGGAAATAACACTACTATGATTATGACGGGATATACCGGAGAGACATTGAAGAAAGCAGTCTTTATATCTGAAATGGTCTTGAATGCAGATAATATTTCGTTGGAGAATAATGATGAATATCAGTTGGTGGCTACGGTGAGTCCTGACAATGCTACCAACAAAGCTGTGACATGGGAGTCGTCTGATACTGCAGTGGCAACTGTAGATGCAAGCGGTAAAGTGACTGCAGTGGGAGCAGGAACTGCGACTATCACTGCAACAGCAGCAGATGGAAGTGGTGTAAGTGCAAGTTGTAAAGTAACTGTAACTCAGACCATGAGCGAGCAGGAAAAGCAGGTGCGTGCTTTTGTAGAGCGTATGTATACCATCGTACTGGGAAGAGCAGCAGAAGCGCAGGGCTTGGATGACTGGAGTGCACGCTTGATGGCCAAGGAAATCGACGGCGCGACTTTAGTAGATATGTTCGTCAACAGTGATGAATTTATCAATCGTAATACAAGCGACGAAGAGTACATAAAGATTCTGTACCGCGCGGTGCTTGGCAGAGAAGCGGATGCGGACGGTTTAAAGATGTGGAAGGATATGCTGGCGGATGATTGGACCAGAGATTACATTTTGGACGGTCTTGTGTTGTCTGTGGAGTTTAAGAATATCTGCGACAGCTATGGCATTATCGCAGCGTTTGAGCCTACTGCAGAGAGCCAGGTGCGTAGCTTCGTCAAGAGGATGTACACCGTAGTTCTGAATCGTAGAGCAGATGTGGTTGGTCTAGATGAGTGGACACAGCGTCTTATGAACGGTACCGCAAACGGTGCCCAGATAGCAGACGGTTTCATCAGCTCTGACGAATTTGTGAACCGTAACTTAAGCAACGAGAAGTACGTAAAGGTACTCTACCGTGCATTCTTTAACCGTGAACCGGATGAAGGTGGTTTCAACGTCTGGATGAACGAGCTTGCCAAGGGCGCAAGCCGCAGGGAGGTTATGAAAGGATTTGTACACTCTGTGGAGTTTAGTGATTTGTGTGCACAGTATGGAATTATTAGGGGAGAGATACAGTAAAGGAGTAGCGTCGTAAAAAACGAAATGCAGTGAAATGATTGATTAGATTGAGGAGGTCTCTATCGGAAACGATAGGGGCCTTTTTAGGTAGCAAAAATATTACCGTGTAAGTATTTGATTTACACATGTTTATGTATAAAGATAGTGGGGGAATAGGCGTTTGATGTTGATAAATGAGTCAATTCATGAACAAAAAAGACAAAATGATGAACAAAAAATGCGAAAGGGAGGGGAACGATTGAATCATGAATAAGGGAATGATACCTTATAAATAGATATGATGGGAGAAATAGAAAAATATTATTTGTATTTGGGAGAAAATTCACTAAGAGAAGGGAGAGATAAGATGTTTAGAGGTAAAAAACGATTTGTTAAACTAGTTGTTTTATGTTTCTTGATGGCGTTGTGCATTTTTGAGAAGTATTTATCTGTATCAGCAAATGGATTTGTTATAAGAAATTCGCCGCCCGACACGAATAATAAGTATTATTATGATGCTAATTATAATAATAATGCTGGAAATAGTGATTATAAAATGCCTAACTGTACAACTTATGTATTGGGCAGAGTTTACGAAATAACAGGGAGTAGATTCAATATAAACGGTAATGCGAAGGAATATTATGGGAACAATAAGACGTACAAGAGTAGTATTAATGCATATGAACCATCATTGGGAGCTGTAGTATGCTATACCTCTTCGGAAAAAGGGCATGTTCAAATTGTCGAAGAAATCGGAGAAGATTCATCGGGAAGATATATTTGTGTGTCGGAGTCCAATTATAGTGGAAGAAAAAGAGCCTCACAAGCATTTAATTATTTGAAAATATATTTGACAGATCTAGCAAATTCTACCAGCACGGGTTTTGTTAAAGCAAAATGGTTGGAAGATAATGATGGGTATTCAGCAAGTCAGGAAGTAAATTGGAATGGAGTATATTTACAGTTTCAAGGATATATTTACCCAAATGAGTTAGAACCATCGAGTGATGCGTACATATCTTTTGATTCAGAAACCATTGAGAATATATCAGAAACAGATGCAATAATTGCGACATGGATGAGTAATTCACAGGGGAAGAATATAGAATCTTTGGGATTTTGGTATGGAACAAGTCAGGATGCAATGACGGCTGTTACAGTGGCGCAGAATGTAAGATGGACGCGTGCGCATATGAAATACAGTATGTGTCAATATGTGGGTGAACTTATTCCAGGGACTAAGTATTATTATGATTTTTTTGTAAAGGTTGATGGGAAAGAGTATAGAGCAGGTATTCGTGATTTTCAAACATTAGGAATAACGTTTGATGCAGAAGCTATAGATAATGTATCTGATACAAATGCAAACATAAGTACATGGATGAGTAATTCGGATGGTAAGACTATAGAAGCGTTAGGTTTTTTGTATGGAACAAGTCAGGATAATCTGACAAAGGTTACAGTAGCAAAGAATGTAAACTGGACGCGAGTTCATATGAATTACAACATGAATGAATATGTAGGTGCGTTGCAGAGAGGAACAAATTATTATTATCAATTCTTTGTACAAACAGCGAAAAAGGAGTATAGAACTAATGTACGGAGCTTCACTACTACAGGTGATGGAATAGCGCCCCAGATTATTACAACCCAAATAGAAAATCTTGATTTTACCGGATATACCATAGTCTGTACGGCCACTGACAATGTGGGAGTGGATAAGGTGTGTTTTCCGACTTGGACGGAGGCTAATGGGCAGGATGATATACGGCTTGACTGGATAGATACAACGAAGGCAACTACTGTGTTAGGAGATTGTTATTCATATCGTGTAAATGTGTCAGAACATAATAATGAAAGTGGGGTCTACATTACTCATATTTATGCTTTTGATACAAGTGGCAACAAGGTAATTGTTGAAATTAGAGCAACAGTTCCACAGCCTGTTATGGGCATTACCCTTAATAAAACCGATATAAGCCTGCAAACAGGTGGTATCTACAACTTGACAGCAACCATAAGTCCCGGTAATGCAACGAACAAAGCAGTGACATGGAAATCGTCCAATACAGCAGTGGCGACGGTAGATGCAAATGGTAAGGTAACAGCAGTGGGAGCCGGAACTGCCA
>JAZNQI010000021.1:0-19920 GCA_045590095.1 Acetatifactor sp.
CGTTGGTGAAGATGGTGCCAGCCATCAGTGTAACGAAGACCTTGCTTTGATGAGAACCATTCCCGGTATGGTAGTTATGTGTCCTTCCGATGATATCGAAGCTAAGGCAGCAGTTCGTGCGGCTATCGAGCATGAAGGTCCTGTATATATCCGTTTCGGTCGTGCAGCAGTGCCTGTAATCAACGATAACCCTGATTACAAGTTTGAAATCGGCAAGGGTACCGTAGTTCGTGAAGGTAAGGATGTTACCATCGTAGCAACCGGTATCTGTGTAGATTCTGCTATGGGCGCAGCAGAGAAGCTTGCAGAAGAAGGTATCAGTGCAGAAGTTATCAACATCTGTACCATCAAGCCTTTGGATGAGGAATTAATCATCGCAAGTGCAAAGAAAACCGGTAAGGTTGTAACCGTAGAAGAACATTCCGTAATCGGCGGTTTGGGCAGTGCAGTTTGCGATTGCTTATCTGAGAAGCTTCCCACCCCTGTGAAGAAAATCGGTATGTACGATGTATTCGGCGAGTCCGGTTCAGCAGCAGCACTTGTTGAGAAGTACGGCTTAGACGCAGCAGGCGTTTACAAGTCAGTTAAGGCATTTATGTAACTATTCAGAGCCATGCAAATGTGTGGAAACAGAACCGTCAAGCTTGCTTGTAAGGGGCTGATTTCACACATTTATTTGGCGAGAAGCCTTCATAAGCAAAAGGAAAGCTACGTAGTAGCGGTTTTGCGCATGAGGGCTCTGAATAGTCATAGACATATAGAAAATGAATTCGGCGGTAACGTAAGTTGCCGCCGCTTTTGTATAAATAATTCCGGTTAAATTAACAAAAGACTTTACATCAAGGTTTCTAAGTTACCATGTGATTTTTTATTCTTGGATGACATCCAATTCTGTGAGATTTGTGCCGAAAGATGTTAATATGACTTTTAATTCGATATATCTGATTTTCATGACTTTGTATGCTTCGGAATTTTTGTCTACCAAAACCATGTAGGTCTGAAGACGAGAAAATTCTTCAATATTCTTTTGTATTAATTCCTGCGTATTAATTTCATTGACCTCCATCGTTACACCATCCTTTTATAATATAAGTATAGTTATATTATAGGTGGCTTTCGTGTTGATGTAAAGCCCTTTATTAATTTAACTCTATATAAATATATAATATATTATAAATAATATATCATATAATAGTTGATTAAGCAAGAAGAAATAGATTTTTGGACGAAAGTATATTATACTATCTTTGCAATACATATTGATCCGGAAGGAATGCCTATTGTTTACCATGAGTGCGGTGCCATTCCTACGGAAGAGGAGTTGGTATCCACTAAAACGACCTGGCTGTTTTTCATGACCTGGCATACGGATTGGCTGACCGGTGGGGAAAGCGGAAATACTGCGGAAAGCTTGAAGGCGATTTACAACAGCGAGTACTTTATTACTTTGGATGAGTTGCCTGCTTTTCGATAAAATTTCAGATGCGAATTGGGCAACAAGCACATTGTTATTCCGGTAAGTATCTGTTATGATTATTTTGACGAAAGATGCACATGACCTGAGAAAGGATGCGGAGATGAACATTTTATCACCTTCAATTTTGGCAGCTGACTTTTGGCAGTTGGGAAAACAGATAAAAGAAGTACAGGAAGCAGGAGCGCAGTATTTGCATATTGATGTAATGGACGGAGTGTTTGTACCTTCTATTTCATTTGGTATGCCGGTGATTACTTCCTTGAGAAAGCAGACAGACATCTTCTTTGATGTGCATATTATGATTGTGGAGCCGGAGCGTTATGCAGCAGAGTTCGTGGAATGCGGTGCGGATATGGTGACCTTCCATCTGGAGGCTACAGAAAAGGTGGATGAAACCATCTCTATTATTCGCGAGGCAGGTGCCAAGGTGGGCATCAGTATTAAGCCGGACACACCTGTAGAAAAGGTCCTTCCCTATTTGGACAAGATTGACATGGTGCTTGTGATGACGGTGGAGCCGGGCTTCGGAGGCCAGAAGTACATGGAGAAGTGTACCGCAAAGATTCAGGACTTGCGTAAAGAGATTACCAAGCGTGATTTAAACGTGGACATCCAGGTAGATGGCGGTATTACCACCGGCAATGTGCATGTGGTATTGGAAGCCGGTGCCAATGTAGTGGTGGCAGGTTCTGCGGTGTTTAAGAATGACATCCGAGAGAATGTGAAAGCATTCTTGGAGAAGATGAAGTAGGATAAAATATTATGAAATATAAAACCTCCTAAATGTTAGACGGATAACATTTAGGAGGTTTCTTTACCTCAAAAAGTCCGCAGAAAGCAGATAAATAGGATTTAAGAATTCCAGTTTAGGAATCAAAGCAGACAGGGAAAAGAGCACCATACAGAAGAAGACGCTCAGTCCCATAGCAGTGAACTTATCAGCGGAATATTTGCTGATGCATGCCACCAGCAGTCCGAAACAAATTGCCATCAAAGCTCTCAGACCAAATAAAAGTACCAGATATCCGGTGATGGAAATGTAAAGAGGGAACTCCCGCATGAAGTCAAGACTTTGAATAGGAGCACTTAAATCATTGAATCCCATACTGTTTTCCACATGTATCATTTGAACTGCATGCATGGAAACTGCGATGAGTCCGCAGAAAAAAGCTACGATAATCGGTTTTCCCACTTTTGCAATCAAACGGCCGCGATAGGAGGAATGAATCAGCTGGTTCATGTGATTCTGCTTTTCATAAGCATAAACACCGGCTACGGCACCGATAATGGCAATTAGCTCCAGAAAAGCAGCCCTGCGTCTGGTCTGTTCATCACGATTAAGCAGTAAGTCATACGTATAGGGTTGAATCACTTGAATAGTGTTGCCGGTCCTCTGGGTATACTCCATACCGTCCCGGATATTCCCGATGACGGGAATGAGTCCTTTTTGCATGGCCAGGTTGTTTTCCAGCGCAATTGTTGTCTGATTGTACCAATACATGTCCAGAGATTCCTTGCTCAATAATTTATCCAAAGAGTCGCGAAGGCGGGCTTCCGCTTCTTCCAAAAGCTCCAGCTCACGATTGGCTTTTCTGTAGGTTTCTTCATTTAATTCCCCATGATATTCCATGAAAGACAAACGCTCCATGGCATCTACCGGATAGTAGTAATTGTATCTAAAGGCTAATTGAAACTGGAGAATAAACAACGCCACTAACAGAAGGAGAGCGCCCTGTTTGATATAGAGTTTATATACTTCCCAACCGATCAAAGTTCTCTGCGGCGCAAAACGTTCCGTAAGTCTCCGGATTTTTTCTGCCAGTTTCTCCAATGTCTTTTTGTCGGACACATACATTTTGCCATGTACAATAAATCCAATGACAGCCAGCAGAAGGTAAACGATTCCACAGGCGATGAAAGTAGCTTTTATGCCGGAAACCGCTGTGCCGAAAAGGTTTAGAAAAACACAATCCGTAAAGTAATAGTCGGTTTGCATAAAGGTATACAAATTTAAGTATTTGAGCACATTCCAGGCGGAAATGGGCTCAATAAGCAGAGCCACAAGGACTTCAAACAAAATGAGCACAATTGCCAGCACGTACGAAGTTAAGCGACTGAAAATACCCAAAACTACATAGAGCAGGCAGGCGGCAAGATAGCTGCCCACAAACTTCATAAAAAAGGAACGCATAAGGTATCCGCCGATGGTTAAGCAAAAGGGGCATTTTTGAAATTCGGGTAAGGATTGCAGGCTTCTGGACAATCCGTCCGCCCCGAAGGTAAAGCAAACACTTAAAAACCCGGTGCCGTAAAGGAAGAGCATGCCTATAAAGGCTGCAATGCCCAAGATACAGAAACGTTCCAGAAAAAGCACGCCACGTCCGTATTTGGTGCTTCGGACAATGAAGACCAATCCTTTTTTGCGCTCGGCAAATAAACTCATAACCACGGAAAAAAGAAAGACAATCTGAAAAATATCCGTTAACCGGTATTGAATAAATAATATCAGTCCTCTATTGTCTCCGGCTTCCACCTGCACTTCTTCCAAAGAGGCATATGCTTCTGAAACCTGCTCTAACCGGGAACTTGCAAAACCGGATTGATAAACACTTAATCTGGCCATACGACGGCTGTTTTCCATGGTTCGTTCCAAAAAGCCGGGGTATTCCTGCAGGTACAGGTCTAATTCTTCTCCCACAGGGGTGATACTCTTGTTAGAGTCGGCACAGAGTATTAAAACTCCCGCATTAATGATGCAGAGCAAAGCAAGGAGCAAAAGAGTTTTCCTGCTAAATACACGTGTGAATTCTTTCATTGGCGGCCCTCCGCATAGAAGAGATAGACATCCTCCAAGGTGATGTCCTCCACTTGCTTAAAATCTTCCGGCAGGTTGTCCTGAGCGACTCGCAGCACGAAGCCGGTTTGTCGTCTTTGAATTTGTCCCTTGCCATAAGTCTCCTTTAGGGCATTCACCTCTTCGAAGGAACCGTGAAATTCCCGGACTTTGCCGGAGATTTCCTCCATAAGGCTGGTGGGGGAGTCAAAGCGAAGGATTTCTCCTTTTTTCATGAGAATCACCTTTTCGGCCACACATTCAATATCACTTACCACGTGGGTAGCCAGAAGTACGATACGATTTTTGGAAAGCTCTGCAATATGATTACGCAGACGAATTCTCTCTTCCGGATCCAACCCAGCGGTAGGTTCATCCAAAATCAGAATCTCCGGATCATCCAGCATGGAAGCTGCCAGCAGTACTCTCTGGCGCATACCGCCGGAGAAGGTTCCCAGCTTTTGGTGAGCATGCTTATCCAAGCCAACCAGCGCCAGCAAATCTCCGGTCTGTTCTTTGCAGACCTTATGCTTCATGCCTTTCAGAGCACCGATGTAGCGCAAAAACTGGCCGGCAGTGAATTCCTCATACATACCCTGCAGCTGGGGGGTATAACCTACCTTTTTGCGATAAGCGGCACCCATGGAAAGGATTTCCTTTCCATTGTATAATATTTCCCCGCTGGTTCTCTTAATATTGTCCGTCAGTAGATTTAAAAAGGTGGACTTGCCGGCACCATTAGCGCCAAGGATGCCATAAACCCCTTTATCCAAAGTCAGATTGATTTGATGAACGGCAGTAAAGTCCCCATATTTTTTTGTAAGGTTTTTGATTTCCAGCATAATTATCTCCCCTCTTCATAAGAAAATGCTTTTTCCCACTGACCGGTACCGTTTAATACATCCTCTACGGGGCAGCAGTATACTTCGTAGGGCATGTAGTAAGCCGGTATCAGGGGTAGGACTTTATTGCTCTCAGTTGCAATAGGGGTGCAGATGAGATATAAAGTATCGTTGTTTATTTTGAATTCCAGCACCGGTTCGTGATTCATGCCTTTTACGCGTTCTCCTGATTCAAAGAATATTTCGCCCAATTTATCCCCATAGTTTTCTTCGCCAATGCCATAGAAGGCTACTCGGTCGTTAGCGCATATGACAATCATATCTTTATAGGGGAAGACTACAGGAGCAGTATCGTAGAATTCTCCGGCAATGTCTGTTTCAAAAAATTCCTCATCAATCCAAATCCCTGTAACACTGTCGTAGGAGGTGACGGAGATGAAACCGGAAGAGATGCAAACATTATAAAAACGATTAGGAGTAATGACGTCAAAGGTCATTTTCGACTCCGGATTGGGTTGCTCCAAGCGGTCTTCGGAAATAATATAACGCATGGTCATGCGTTGGGAATGTGGAGCTTGCATATCTATGTAAAGCTGATCGCCACAGGCGCGTAGATTATAGGGGAACTTAGAAGTCATGAACTCCATCTCATAAATACTTTTGGTTTCACCGGTGGTAATATCCATTTGCATAAGTCCGCCACCCATGAAGCCGCGGCTGGCCTTACCAATACGCATAAAGTAAGGTAAGTAGGCGTATCCCTTATGAATGATAAAGGATTCAGGAATAAAGGAAATATCGCGTACGGCCATAACATACTCTTCACCAATGGTGTTTTCACATTCAAATACAGTGCCCACTTTGTCAATGGCAGAACCATCCGGGGCAATGCGATATAAATTTAAACGTATAATACTGCCATCCTCTTCCGCACCGTAAACATAGATTTCGTCATTGTACATAAGGGAATTGATAACGGTTATATTCTTGTAGGTGGCAGTACAGGAATCACTACCGTTGTGCTCACATTCCGGTTTATTGCAGACTAAAATGGTTTCGAGGGTTTCCTTGTCGCTATAACGAAGCAGGTTTTTGAATACTCTTGAACTGAAAATAGCGTCTTCCTTGTAAACGGCATAACCGAAGTTGTAATAATACCCGTTCTCTGTTTCCATAATAGCCAGAGGACCGTGGTTGGCCTGGTTGTCCTCGGGCATTTCTTTTTCCTTGGAGCAACCACACAACAGAGTAAGTGTACTTACCAGTGTGAATAGAATAAATTTTGTTTTTTTCATGTTAGTTTCCTTTCGGTGGCTATTAAGTATAAGGAAATCTACCTTTCCTTTTCATAAGAAAATGCTTTTTCCCATTGGCCGGTACCGTTTAGTACATCTTCTACAGGGCAACAGAATACTTCGTAAGGCGTGTAATAATCCTCGACCCTAAAGTCCGGTTTGTTTTCCTCTGTGGCAATGGGAGTGCAGATGCAATACAAAATGTCATTATGTATTTTGAAGTCCATGGTTTTTTCGAAAGGGTAGACATTCACGCGTTCGCCGGATTCTATGGAGATTTCGCCTATTTTATCTCCGTACTTTTCTTCACGGAGACTGTAAAATACTACACGGTCATCAGTGCCGATGACAACCATATCTTCATAGGGGAAGGAGACTAAGGTATCGTCAAAGCCTGCTAGTATATCCGTTTCAAAAACTTCTTCGGCTGACCACATACCGGTATTCACGTCATAGACATGAATGGAAACGGGAAGAGGTTCCATGGTGTTACCGTCATAAGCGCGGAGGACATTATAAAGTCGTTCACCCATAGGAAAACTGAAGGACATTTTATAATCAGGATTGGGTTGCTCCAATCGGTCTTCGGAGATAATATATCGCATGGTACCTCCCAAGGAATGGGCACCTATCATATCCATGTACACATGGTCATCGTAGGCACGTAAATTTGTGGGAGCATCAGAGGTCATGTATTCCATTTCATAAATGCTGTTGACTTTTCCGGTGGTGATGTCCATTTGCACAAGCCCTCCGCCCATGAAGCCGCGGCTGGCTACACCAATGCGCATATAGTAGGGTAAGTAGGCATAGCCCTTATGAATAATAAAGCATTCGGGAAGGGCGCCTACTAGGTTGAGTGCGGTGGTATAGCTTTCTCTCAGAGTATTTTCGCATTCGAATACAGTTCCTACTTTATCAATGGCAGAACCATCCGGTGCGATACGGTACAGGTTAAAGCGTATGATAATATCATCTTCCTCTATGCCGTAGACGTATATTTCATCATTGTACATAATGGAATTAATTATAGTTATGTCTTTGTAGGTAGCAGAACAATCGGCATCGCTGTTATGTTCGCATTCCGGCTTATTGCAGACCAGAATGGTTTCACCGGTTTCCTTGTCGCTATAGCGAAGCAGATGTTTATGCAGTCTCATAGTACTGTTGGCATCTTCGCCGGTGTAGGGTATAGCGTAACCGAAATTATAATAATACCCGTTCTCCGTCTCCATAATAGCCAGAGGACCGTGGTTGGCCTGATTATCCTCCGGCATTTCGTTTTCTTTGGAGCAGCCGCAAAGCAGGGCAAATGCACTTGCCAGTGCAAGTAAAATGAGTTTTGATTTTTTCATGTTTTTCCTTTCAAGGTTACGGAGTGTAGACAAATTCTTTTGTCCACTGACCGTTGCCATTTAAGATTTCTTCAATAGGGCAGCTGTATACCTCATAGGACCAATAAGTACCCGGGAGTTCCGTATCCGGCACGTTTTCATAATGGTTCTTATGTGTAGGATTACAAACCTTGTACAATTTACCATTGTTGATTTGGAATGATAACTCTATTCCATAGTTTTCTGCCATCCAATACTTAGGAGCCTCATAATCATAGTGTATCTCGCCCAGCTTCTTTCCGTAGTTTTCGCCCTGTCCGCCGTAGAAAATGACTCTGTTACCGGCAGCGACTACCAGCATATCCTCATAGGCAAAGGACATTCGAAAGAGTCCGCGCTCGTCCCAGGTAATATCTGTTTCAAAATTTTCTTCCGGTATAGGAGTGCCGGTGGCAGCATCGTAAGCAAAGCAGGTCAGGTAATCACTATGGGTGTCGGTTTCTTCGTCGTATACGGAATCAAGGCTGTAGAGACGTTCCTCTGTTACCATATCTAGAATGACCTTTGGTTTCATCTCTGCCATGGCAGGAGGATAATCCAGAGTGCCGATAGAGATGTCATAACGCTTGGTATATGGGAGGTCCATATATACATAATTACCCACGGCGCGCAGATTATATGGGTAGCTGGATTTCATATATTCTAACTCATGTATAATCTTGGTTTCTCCTGTCTCCAGATTCATTTGTGCCACACCGCCCCCCATAAAGCCCTTGCTGGCTTTGCCGATGCGCAAATAGTAAGGCAGGTAAGCATAACCGCGATGAATGATGAAAGAGTTCAAATGATTGGCGCCAAAAGGAGAGGCTGCTTGCTCCGGCATAAAAGCAACACCCTGTCCCAGGGTATTTTCTACTTCCAGTACGGTGCCTACCTTATCAATGGAGGAACCGTCCAAAGCAATACGGTAAAGGTTCATGCTGATAATGGTGCCGCTATGTTCCACTGCATATACATAAATCTGATTATCATACATTACAGAGTTAATGACGCCCATCTTTTTATAGGTGGCAGTGCAGGAATCACTGCCTGCATGTTCACATTCGGGTTTGTTACAAAGGAGAATGGTTTCGCCGGTTTCCTTATCATAATATCGCAAAAAATGTTTGAATTCCATGGAGTTTCCCAAATAATTATCAGCTTTGGTGTGCCCCATGAAACCAATATTATAGTAGTATCCGTTCTCGGTTTCCATGATGGCATGGTAGCCGTGATTGGCCGGATTGTCATCCATATTTTTTTCGTCAGGTGTCGGTCCGTTTTGCTTTCCGCAACTACCCAGTATCATGATACTGCAAAGCAGTAAGGAAATGAGTCGTATTTTTTTCATACAAAAACCTCCTAGCGCAATTGTTGTAAAAGTTATTTGCTTTCATTGTACCTGTTTTGGACGAAAAGAAAACCACTTCCGTAGAAGTGGTTTATTTGGACGTAGAAGTGGTCAATAATACTGCGATGGAAAAGGTTTGATTCTCTGTATGGATGTCTACAGTGCCATTGTATTTGGAGGCGATGCGGCGGATTTGCTTGATGCCGAGGCCGTGATTTTTGTGGTCGGCCTTGAGGGTTACAAGATTGCCGTTCTCTTTTTGTATGGTAGCATAGGGATTCTCGCAGTAGATGCAGAGCATATCCATTTGCCTGCCTACGCTTAATTGTATTTTACGTTCCGGCTCGGGAAGCTTTTGTACCGCCTCTATAGCATTGTCCAAAAGATTGCCGAACAGGGAACACCATTCATAATCGGAGAGGGAAGGTCCTGCCAGCCCATGGTTAATATCCAGTTGAACTTCTATATTCTGCTCTTTGGCTAAGGTTAGCTTGTTCCACAATACCAAGTCCAAAGCCCCTACGCCGGTTTGTGAGGGAGGCGTGGTTTCTTTCATGTCTGCGGTAATGGCATGTACATATTTTTGGGCTTCTTTCACTTTACCCTCCCCCAGTAAAAGGGAGATGGCGGAGAGATGATTGTTCATATCGTGACGGAGCATGCGAAGTTCCGAATATCGATTGTTTATGTCCTCAAAGTATGCTTTTTCCTGTCGTTCCTTGGCCATGAGAATCATCCTGCCCATTTGTTTGGAGGCAAAACCTGCAGAAAGAAACAGAATCAGCACAAGTACGATGCCATACAAAGTCTCAGCTGCGATGGGAGTATTTAAAACTGAAATATTTAGGTAACCTCCCAGCAGTTGTTCCGGTTGAAACAGATATTTCACATTCAAGAATGAATTGTTTAAGACGAACTTCTGCAACATACCAAGAGAAAGCAGGGTACCTGACCACAAAAAGATTCCTTTTTTCGTGCAGAAGCAGGCAGTGCTAAAGGAAAACAGGATGATACATCCTGCACATTTCACCAAAGTACTCAGCAAAATCATTGTGCCGATGGAAATGGAGTACCGGCAGGTTTTGAATTCCGGCATGGATTGAACCGGTATGGATAAATCTCCCAGCTCCCAGGTCATGTCTACGGCAATGAGTTCCGCTACAAAAATACCTATAAGTCCTACCATAAACAAAAGAATGTATTTGCGTACGGAGGAGGAACGAAAGGACTCATTGCTTTTTACCAGCCGGGCAGAAAGGAGTCCTGCACACAGGAGAGAGATACTTACGGCGATAATATTGCTAAAAGGATTTTGAAACAACATGGAAATGCCGATGGTCACATTTGGTACTACCATAATGTCTTGTTGTGCGGCAAAGTCCCTTGCGGTTTTTTGAATATTATTTTGCTCCCATGTTGAAAACAGAGATACATCACTCATTCTATATGCCTGAGTTTGAATGTGCTTTAGGTATTCGTTTCGGGATAAAACATAATTGAGCCGGGTATGGCAGTGATACAGAATTTCATAACGGGATTTTGCCTGCTCCAAACCATAGGGAAACTGAGATTTTATATTGTTTCTGCTGTCCGGCGGATATTGGAGATACAAATGTAAATCCGGCAATTCGTTTTGTTCATCTACCAAAATATTAATGTAGGTGCTTAACTGATTTATTTCTGTCCATAAAGAGTTCCGCTTTGCGCTATAGTCCTGTGGACTCAGATGAGCCAGAATTTGGTGTGCTTCTTTCGCTTGCGCCTGAGTCAGAGCTACGGAAGGTCCGTCCGGATAGGTACGTCCGTCCAAATAAAAGTAAGAGGCAACGCCACTTAACAGGATGGCGGACAAAAGGATAATGATAAAATATAAAGTATGCTTTTTCATTAGAGTTTGCCTTTCACAAGTTCCAAAACAAGGGACATAACTGCTTTTTTCTTGCGTCTGCTTAGGGGCAGGGTATCGCCCCCTGCCATTTCCACATAGTCGCTGCCGATACGCTTGATGGCGTGAAGATTCACAAAAACAGATTTATAGATTTCTGTGAATTGTTTTGTCGGCAGAAGCGCAGAAAATTTGCCGATGGGTTGAAAACTGAAATAAGAGGCATCGGAGGTGACGATTTTGGTACCTCTCTTTTCCGATTCCAACCACAGAATATGGTCAAATGCCAAAATCACGGTTTCGCCTTCCGCAGTTTCAATGGCCATGGTGGCGTTACTGTATTTATCCAGGAAGCGTGATAAGGCTTCTTCCAACCGGGTATCCAATTGGGCCTTAATGATATAGTCGAGAGCCTCTACATGATATCCCTCTATGGCACGACTTTCTACCCCGGTAACAAAAATAATGGGGACAGTACTATCGAACTCTCGGATTTTTCGGGCGATATCCATGCCGTCGCTGTGAGTCATTTGCAGGTCCAAAACAAGCAGGGCAAAGGGAGCTTGGGCACCATAGTCCTGTAGCAGCTGGGTACCGTCCGGATAGGTGTGGATTTGCACCTGTTGCCCACGAGCAAGGAAGAACTCTTTTATTTTGTTGTACTCGTATTCCAGAAAGGTTGCTTCATCTTCGCAGATTCCGATTTTCATGTGGTTCCTCCTTGATATGTTTATGAGTGATTGCCTCGCTTGCTACGAGGCATTTTCGTCCAGATATAATTGTACTCTGCTTTGAATAACTGCGGCAGTGTCCCGCGCACTTTTGCCGCTGTTCAGATAGGTGTTCAATTCCTGATAAATAATGTCCCAAACAGCCGGATGACTATTGTCTGCGGGTTTGGCGTTTTCCAAAAAGGCAAGGTAATCGTCCAGATAGCTGTCACCGTTTGGCTTGGGCTGTATCTGCATAGAATTAGAGTTGTCCAAGGTAAGCGGCATATAGTACATACCGGAAATGGGGTCCTTGGTCAGGCGGTTTTCGAAAACATCCTTTCTGACCGGATACACAAGGGTATATTGATTTTCGTAGCTTAACAAAAAGTTAAGGTATTCTTTGACTGCCGAATACTCTGTGGTACGGGCATTTACAACCAAATAGGTGCCGCTGAGAATTTCAGTGCCCCTGTCCGGAAATCCAACGATGTGGACAGCGGGACCGTATTCATTCATGGTTTGGCTAAAAGAAGCCAGACCGTCATACAGGCTTAGGGTAGAGGTAATAATCTCGCCCTCTATAAGCATTTTTTCCCTGCCGGAAATGTATTCGGTACTTTCAAGAGTCGGGGCCCCATATTGTTTACAAAGCTCCAATATCTGAATAAATGCTTCACTGTCAAAATAACAGATACCTTTCTCAAAGTCAAGGAAGGGAGAATTTTCTAAATCCGGTAACAAAATTTTGCTCAGTAGTTCTGAGGAAGTAGCTTTTCGGCCAAAGAAAAGGATGGGGTTTGCAGGATTTTCGGTTTTTTCTAACAATGCTGTCACATCCTCCGATGTCCAGTTGTCCTTTGCCCATACTGTGTCGGATGTGACCAGTGTGTGGTAGCTGAGATCTTGAGGAAGGGCATAAAGCGTGTTGTTCACAGAACCTAAATCCAGAACACTTTCAAACATTTCCAGTCGGGTATCCTTTTCGATAACAGGAGTAATGTCTAAAAGCAGGCCCTTTTCTGCCAAAGTCAGGAAATCCGCAGTAGAAACCAGCAAAAGGTCCGGTCCTTTACCGGATATCATTTCGGCGATGATGCGGTCGCGCATACCTTCCCGGTCGGCGGTACTTGCGGCAGTTTCCACCTGGATATCCAGATGTGCGGAGCGGGTGGACAGAAGGGAGGCCATGGAAACGGCATATTGACTGCCGTAAGCATCTGACAGATTTACCATATGAAGGGTGGCGGCAGCAGTGTTTGCCACTTGGTTGGACTCTGCCAGCAGATAAATTCCCGGAGTGTGGCCACGAAGTACTACGTAGACCAGTTGCCCTGCATCGGTCCGAAGCAGATGACAGAAAGAGTTTCCTAAGATGCCGCAGTCACTTAATGATGTCAGGCAGGTGCCGGTTTCTGCGGACATATCATATCGGACAATATATTGGGAGTTGGAATAGTATATGGTGTTTTCCTGACCGCCGCAGAGAGCGAGGCATTGTGTGGGGAGCGTGGTCAGCAGTTGTGTGTTTAAGGTGTCTTTGTTGAACAGGGAGATTTGACACTCTGCGGAGTTGCTGTCTGTTTTAACCACATAAGTGCCTGTCTGAGGAATGTCAAATACAAGGTGCGTTCCCCAAGGTGCATTCCAGGGATAGGCAGAAGCATCCGGTAATGTATCGGTCAAAAGCAAACATTCCCCTGCGGGAGTGCCCTGATACAAATAGGTGGTGGCTCCTTCTTCTTCGGGGAGTTCCATGCTTAAATGGAAGGACAACGTCAGCTCGTCAATGACATCCATGGAGTCCACGTAGTAAGCGGCATCCTCGGGTACTTCAAAATGATAAGGTGTCCCCACAGTTTCTAAGGTGTTGGCATCAAAGGTGTAGAGCGTATAGGTGGGCTCCGCCTCAGCGTAGGTATAAACGGCAAAAAGGTAAAGTATGCTTCCATAGGTATCCGTAAGAAGCTGGCGGCTTACATACTCTGTAGGTTCTTCCGGAAGAAACAGGGGCAGATAACGTTCTACCACCAAAGGCGTTTCGCTCATGTCAAAGCCGGAATAGTTTGAAATGCCTGCGCTCTGCCCGGAGAGGCTCTCTCCTGCTTGGGGAGAGGGCGTGGATTGTCCGGGGAGAGGTTGTGAACCACAGGCACAGAGGTGAAAAGTAAGTAATATAATGAGGATGTAGTTTTTCAGTTTTTTCATAGGGTTCCCTCCTTGAATATTCTTCTGTTATCAACATAACAAAGGGAGAAAAAGATATGCAATAGAGGTGGGAAAGGTTTAAGTTTCTCGTAAGTATTTGTAAGAGATTTGTAAGAAACAGTGAGCAATTTCGCGCCAAAGTGATAAAAAAGTGACGAATTTCATAGTTGCATTGACAATGTGTCGGATTGGGTTTAATATAAGACTATAACACTAGAAATGTAATTGAATAACAGAGGAGAAACAGATGAGAAATAAATTACTGACGCTTGTAATATGTATCAGCTTACTATCTATTCCCCTTACAGGCTGTGCAAATGCATCTTCGTCCCTTGAAAAAGAGGATGCATTTGTGCAGAATGCCACGGACGGTGAGAATAGCGACGCGGTTAGCGGCAACAAGGAATCGGATAGCAGTCAGGGTACCGAAGACAAGGCAGAGGACAGAATAGAGGAGAATTTAACAGCAGAAGAGTATTTCGACTTGGCAGTTGCTTACGGTAACGGCGATGGTGTGGAGAAAAATCCGAAGAAGGCGATTCAGTATTATGAAAAGGCAGTTGAAAAAGGAAACGGAACGGCTGCCAATAATTTGGGTTGGATGTACGAGCAAGGGCTTGGTGTAGAACAAGACTATGTTCGAGCGATTGAATATTATAGCTTGGGCTATGAACTGGGCAGCGGTGCCGCTGCCGGCAATTTGGGTTGGCTGTATAATAAAGGGATTTATGTGGAACAGGATTATGCCAAGGCCGTTGAATATTACTTAAAAGGTGTAGAATGGGGTGATGGTGCATCTGCCAACAATCTGGGCTGGATGTATCAAAAGGGAGACGGTATCGCTCAGGATTGCGAAAAGGCGGTAGAATTCTATGAGAAGGCTGTGACTTTTAAGAACGGTGCCGCCGCAGGTAATTTGGCGCATATGTATCGACATGGCAATGGCGTGGAGAAAGATTATGCCAAGGCCGTGGAATATTATGAAATCGGAGTTTCTTTAAAAGATGATGTTTCAGCCAATAGTCTGGGATATATGTATGATGTGGGAGAAGGTGTGGAGCAGAATTACGAAAAGGCTGCAAAGTATTATGAATTGGGTGTTACATACGGCAATGGTCAGGCTGCATCCAATTTAGCCTATTTGTATCGCTACGGTTATGGTGTGGAGAAAAACTTGGAGAAGGCAGTTGAGTATTATGCGATTGGTGCGGATTTGGGAAATGCGGTTGCAGCCAACAATCTGGGATTTATGTATGATTCGGGTGAGGAAATAGAGCAGGATATTGAAAAAGCCATTCAATATTATGAGAGAGGTGTAGAGCTGGGCGAAGGGTCCTCGGCAAGTAATCTGGCGTATATGTATCGTTTCGGTAACGGTGTAGAGAAGGACTATGAAAAGGCTCTGGCATATTATGAGTTGGGGATGTCGTTGGAATATGCACCCGCTGCAAATAGTTTGGGGTACATGTATTTATATGGAGAAGGTGTGGAACAGGATTTTGAAAAGGCGGCAGAGTATTATGAAAAGGCCGTTGAATGGGGAAACGGTATTGCGGCATATTCTCTGGGATATATGTATTTTCGCGGGTTAGGTGTAGAGGCAGATGAAGAAATGGCAAGAGAATTGTACACGTATAGCCTGGAATGCGGATATGAGTACGGTTGGTTTGAATAAGATTTGACAAGTGCTGTTTTTTATGTTATTGTATCTCGTAAGAATAGCGTAAAAGCAGTGAGGAAGAGAGTATCCTTGGAAAGATTCTACAGAGAAGCTCCCACGCATTTGGATTTTCAGATGCAGGGCTGAGAGGGAGTGAATGCGGAACAGGGAGAAGATGGCTTCTGAGTAGCGCACCGAACTTGAAAGAGCAAGGCTGCGACAGGTCCGCCTGTTATAGCGGGAGAGTCTTATTGGACTTGTAGAGGTACATTTCGTGAGAAATGTATGAAAAGAAGTGGTAACACGAGTATATGCTCGTCTTCTGTTAGAGATAATGGAAGACGAGCTTTTTTGCGCGAATAAGCAGAGTCAAGTGGCAGCAGCCTGAGGCGGGTGCTTGCACACGCAGTCAGGACTGATGACATTTGACGAGCAACGCGAACGAGGAACACCGAAGGTGTTTCGAGTCTGCTTATGAGCGCGAACAGCGAAAAGAAAGGATGATGAACATGAGTAAAAAACCGTATTATATTACCACAGCGATTGCTTACACCTCGGGCAAGCCGCATATCGGTAATAATTATGAAATTGTTTTGGCAGATGCAATTGCCAGATTTAAGAGAAAGGAAGGATATGATGTATTCTTCCAGACCGGTACAGATGAACACGGTCAAAAAATTGAGTTAAAGGCACAGGATGCAGGTGTGACTCCTAAGGAGTTTGTAGATCAGGTGGCGGGCGTGATTCAGGGCCTTTGCGACCAACTGAATATTTCCTATGATAAGTTCATTCGTACCACAGATGATTATCATGAAAAGCAGGTACAGAAGATTTTTAAGAAATTCTATGATCAGGGAGATATTTACAAGGGAGCTTACGAGGGTATGTACTGTACTCCCTGCGAGTCCTTCTGGACCGAGTCCCAGTTGGTGGACGGAAAGTGTCCCGATTGCGGAAGAGAAGTGCAGTCGGCAC
The DNA here is from genome assembly GCA_045590095.1 of Acetatifactor sp. GTDB lineage: Bacteria > Bacillota > Clostridia > Lachnospirales > Lachnospiraceae > Acetatifactor. Next base: position 16,610 of record JAZNQI010000021.1, read on the forward strand.
AGGAGGAGGCATATTTCTTCAAGATGAGTAAATATGCTGACAGACTGATTCAGTATATTAACGAGCACCCTGAATTTATTCAGCCGGTAAGCCGTAAGAACGAGATGATGAATAACTTCCTGCTGCCGGGTCTGCAGGATTTATGCGTGTCCCGTACCTCTTATACATGGGGAATTCCGGTAACCTTTGATGAGAAGCATGTTATTTATGTATGGATGGATGCACTTACCAACTACATCACCGGTATCGGCTACGACGCAGATGGTAACAGCTCAGAGCAGTACAAGAAATTATGGCCCGCAGATTTGCACTTAATCGGTAAGGATATTATTCGTTTCCATACCATTTACTGGCCGATTTTCTTAATGGCACTTGGGGAGCCTTTGCCTAAGCAGGTATTCGGTCATCCCTGGTTATTACAGGGTGATGGCAAGATGAGTAAGTCCAAGGGTAATGTAATTTACGCAGATGATTTGATTGATTTCTTCGGTGTGGATGCGGTACGTTATTTCGTACTTCATGAGATGCCTTTTGAAAACGACGGAACCATTACCTGGGAGCTCATGGTAGAAAGATTAAACTCTGATTTGGCTAATACTTTAGGTAACCTGGTAAACAGAACTATTTCCATGAGCAACAAGTACTTCGGTGGCGTGGTGGCTGACAAGGGAGTAGTCGACGAGGCTATTGACGAGGATTTGAAGGCAGTGATTACCGGTACCTTGGATAAGGTACAGGCAAAGATGGCAGATCTTAAGGTGGCAGATGCTCTTACCGAAATCTTCTCTATCTTTAAGAGATGCAACAAATATATTGACGAGACCGAGCCTTGGGTATTGGCAAAGGATGAGGCGAAGGAAGACCGTCTGGCTACCGTAATGTACAATTTGGTGGAAGGTATTACCATCGGAGCATCTTTGCTCCAGCCGTTTATGCCTGAAACTGCAGAAAAGATTGTAGCACAGTTAAATGCGCAGATACGTGAATTTGACGTATTAAAGCAGTTTGGTTTACGTGAAAATGATGTGAAGGTGACGGAAACACCGGAGATTCTCTTTGCCAGATTAAAGGTAGAAGAAATCGTAGAAAAAGCAGAGGCTATGTATGCTGCAAGACGTGCAGAAGCAGAAGTACCTGCGCAAGAGGCTCCGGCGGAAGATGTAATTGATATTGAAGCTAAGGAAGAGATTGAATACGGCGATTTTGCAAAGCTACAGTTCCAGGTGGGCGAAATCATTGCTTGTGAAGCAGTTCCCAAGTCTAAGAAATTGCTTTGCTCACAGGTAAAGATCGGCAGCCAGGTACGCCAGATTGTATCCGGTATTAAGGCTCACTATTCGCCGGAAGAAATGGTGGGCAAAAAAGTTATGGTACTTGTAAATTTGAAACCTGCGACTTTGGCAGGTGTGCTTTCAGAGGGTATGCTTCTTTGTGCAGAGGATGCAGAAGGTAATTTGGCACTTATGACCCCGGAGAAGAACATGCCTGCAGGTGCGGAGATATGTTAAAAGAAAAAAATGATTTTTGTTATGAAATCAGATTTGCGAATGCAGAGGATTGGAAACCTGCCATGACTATGGTGTGGAAAACCTTTTTAAAGTTTGACGGAAAGGATTACACCACGGAAGGGATACGCAATTTCTGGGATTTTATCACGGATAAGCATCTCTATCAGGCCTTTTTGGATGGTTCCTATCGTGCGTGGGTTGCCACAGACGGAAAGAAGATTATTGGTTTTGCTTCTTTGCGAAATGAAAACCTTCTTTCCCTGCTTTTCGTAGATGAGAAATACCATCGACGGGGAGTAGGAAGTGCGCTGATCCAGCGTTTGTGTACGCATTTAAGTGAAAGAGAGAACGAAACTTGTATGAAAGTGAAGGCGGCGCCTTATGCTTTGGGCTTTTATGAAAAAAATGGGTTTAAGGCCTTAGGACAAGAGGAACGCTATGCAGGCATACGGGTAACCGCAATGAAAAAGACCTTTTAGGTTTAGAAAGGAAAATACATGAAATTTTTTGATATTGACGGACCTCTGATGCAGGGGTTGACGAAGGTTGCTGACTTAATGATTCTGAACTTTTTAACGATTTTATGTTGTATTCCGGTTGTTACGGCCGGAGCAGCGTTTACAGCATTGCACTATCAAGTGTTGAGAATGGTGCGAAATGAAGATACTTATGTGGCAAGAGGATTCTTTAAATCATTTAAAGAAAATTTTTGGCAGGCAACTATTATTTGGATACTGATTCTTATTTCGGTTGTGTTTATTGTATTCGATTATCTGGTAATCGGATTTAGTGAAGAAGGCGGAATTGCATACTGGTATGGTGTTGTGCTGGGTGCTTTTTCGATTTTTATTGCATTTACGGTAACCATGATATTCCCCATCCTGGCAAAGTTTTCGAATACAGTGATTCGTACCATCAAGAATGCAATGGCAATCAGCGTGTTGAAGTTCCCGCAGACTATTTTGATGATCATTATGTATGTACTTCCCTTGGTTATCGGTTATTTCTTCTTCCCGTTGATTCCGCTTGTGCTAATGTTTGGTATTTCTGTTCCGGCATTCGGAAGTGCGAAGTTGTATAACAAATTTTTCAAGAAATTGGAAGAGCAGATTCTGGAAACACAGAGAGCAAACGGGTTGCTTGCAGATGAAGAACCTGACCCGGATAGAATTTTTAAAGATGAATTAGATGAAGGTCTGATGAATAGAAAAAACTAACTGTGCAAATTGACAAGAAAAAGCTTTTTGTTTTGTCTGAAATGACGGTGGAAATAAAAAAAGAGAACTTTTCTTGGCAAAACATACAATCCTTTGTCAAAAGTTTGTGAAATAGTGGCATGGAAAAAGAAAATGTTTTCAGATATACTAATCATCAGAATGTAACAGCATGGCTGTTAATATTAGTACTTTTTTGTAAACGAAAGGAGTTTTACAACATGGCAAGTTTATCATTAAAGAATGTATGTAAGGTTTATCCTAACGGCTTTGAAGCAGTTAAGAACTTCAACCTTGAAATTGCAGATCAGGAATTCATTATCTTCGTAGGACCTTCAGGTTGTGGTAAGTCTACAACCCTTCGTATGATCGCAGGTTTGGAAGATATTTCTTCCGGTGAATTAAAGATTGGTGACAGAGTAGTTAACGATGTAGAACCTAAGGACAGAGATATCGCGATGGTTTTCCAGAACTACGCTTTGTACCCTCATATGTCAGTATATGACAACATGGCTTTCGGTCTTAAGTTAAGAAAAGTTCCGAAGGACCAGATTGATAAGATGGTTAAAGAAGCAGCTAAGATCCTTGA
>JAZNQI010000022.1:0-20697 GCA_045590095.1 Acetatifactor sp.
AAAACGAAAAGAAGCGTGCCCTGCAGCGGGAGTACAGCCGGACAGCGGGCAAGTGTAAGTACCCCATCGTTCTTCAGCATGGAAATAATCCGGGGCTGGTGTCCCATTTCGTAAAGGCGGGGATTGCCTATATTGTGCAGAAGCAGTTTCGTGGAGATAAGGCTTTAAAGGCGCTGGTGCATCAGGGAAAATTTAACGAAGCGGCACAGGCTCTGGGACTTAGAATGATACATGTCAACGATGTGGATTTACAGGAGATCAGTGATGCATACAGTGACGAAAATTTGTACAGCACTTGGTGTACGGATTCTTTCTGGTTTGAAATGCTCAGCGAAGCTACGGCAAGTATCGGAACCCACGAAGAAACCGATTACAAAGAAGAGTGCAATGTTGTAAATAAAGAGACCGGCAAACTGGAATTTCAGAAGCTGGCAGCGGACAAAAAAGGCAAGACCTATTATCCGGGCGGCGTTTTTACCGGTCATCTGGTTCCCCATGAGGAAACCATTACCATTGCGCAGAATCTGGAAGTGAAAGAAAACGGTAAGGTGGTTTACCGGCCCACGGTATTGTTTTTGTATGAGCCCTGTTCCCACGCCAGCCGATATTTTGCGCAGGCGAAGGTAAATGACTATCCGAACCCGGATCCGGAGAAACCGGCAGACTGTGAAGTCCCGGGTGGCAGAACTATCATCCGGGGCTATGAGTATCCCCAAAAGTTTGAAATCGTCTATCAGGAAAAGATTGCCTCCGGCACAGAGTATGTGGGCGTTCTTCTTTTGGGTGAGAAATTCAAGCCCGTCTGGGTGGGTAATCGCGTGGAGACCGATTATTTGTACAAAAATAAAAAGGACTCCTATTGGCAGACTCCTACCATCACACCGGTGGCAATGTCTGCGCTGGCAGCAGTCCGTTGGATGTTGAAGAATAAAGACAGGGGAGGCATTTACTTTCCGGATGATATTCCTGAATATGCCTCTGTGATTAAGACTGCAGAAAAGTATATTTCCAAGACTATTTACCGGACTTTTTCACGGGAGGAAGTGGAAGAGGCGTTACAGGTGGATTTGGAGTGTTTGCAGCTGAAGGACGTGCTTATTTAGCGGGAATCCGGAGTGTTAACCGCACCGGGTAATGAAGTGGTTTAAGTCGGCAGATATTACATTGCGTAATGCAGAACTTCGTGTTATAATTTCCACCAAAAGGAGGAGGAAACAAGATGGATGGTTTGATTATATTTTTATGTGTTTTATTGGTACTTGTCATTGCGTTGGCAGTATTCTGTATCAGGATATATAATGATTTGGTACGCATGAGGAATTCCGTAGAAAATTCCTATGCCCAGATTGAGGTGCAGTTGCAGAGAAGATTTGATTTGATTCCTAATTTGGTAGAAACAGTAAAAGGTTTTGCCACACATGAAAAGGAATTGTTGGAAAATGTCACTGCCAGCAGAGGCGGTTATATGAAGGCTACTACCGGTGAAGAGAAGATGGCTATGAATCAGCAGTTGACCTCTTCTTTGAAGTCCCTATTTGTAGTTGCAGAAAATTACCCGGAACTAAAGGCAAATACCAATTTTTTGAAATTGCAGCAGGAACTTTCTGAGACAGAAGATAAAGTACAGTACTCCAGACAGTTCTACAATGATGCAGTAACTATTTACAACAACAAGATTCAGATGTTCCCCAGCAGTCTGATTGCGGGTATGTTTGGATTTAAAGAAGAGACTTTGTTTGCTGTACAGAATGAGGCAGCAAAGGATGTCCCGCAGGTGAAATTTTAAGGACAGAAAATTAGGATGTGTTCCAGGGATAGTGAAAATACATAATGAAACGAAAAAGATGCCGGTTCCGTCAGGAACCGGCATTTACTTTTGTTATATGGTAAATTGTTTTGTTGATACGGGATTTTGACTCGCATAAGACCTGTATGGGATTAATGTCCGCCGCCGCCACCGCCGCCGCCACGGCCACCGCCACCATATCCGAAGCCGCCGCCGCCGAAGCCACCGCCTGAGCTTCGTACTGAGGAGTGGAAAGAACGACTGTGAGAACGGAAGGTGCTGGAACGATAGCAGTCGTTGCGCAGCAAAGGGCTGGTTTGAGCTGCCAATTCCGGACAACGGAGTCCGATAGCCGCACTGACCTTTTCGGAAATACCAAAGGCTGTTGCATAAATCAAATATTTCTCCCAAAGTTCTACCTCTACGAAACTTCTTTCGTCCATAAGAGTTTCTCCGTTTAAGAAATTGTACAAGCCGCGCCATTTTGCATATTCCTCTTCGCCAAAGCTTGTAAGCAGTACGTATTTAGCGGATTTCTTACGAAGGATAACGGAAGCAATGATGCAACCGATACCGAAGATGAAATAGGCACCGAAGGCCAAGTCCATGCGGGTAAAGTAGGAAACAATATTTCCTACTGTCAAGGAAAGGATTCCCAGTATCATAATCAGGGTAGCACGCCTGCGCGTCTGCTTTTGAGGCTGTTTGTAATCCAGCTTCTGGAAGTAATTCTGTTGTACACCAATGGTGCCGATTGCACCGTCCATACTTTGCACAAAGGACTGGGAACCGTAGGAATCCGCAGAAACGCGCCACTGTAAAGTGCTCATGGAAATATCGTTCATGCCTGCATGTTTCACAATCAGGTTGAAATAATATTCTTCGCAAGGAGTCAGAGGCTCCAATGCAGCCTGCGCTTCTTGTTCTGCCTGCAGTGCAGCAAGGTAAACATCGTTTTCGCTGGCGGAAGGAGTTGCCACGCTCTGGTCAACTGTGGGATAGCCCGCGCTCTGGCCAACTGTAGGATAACCCATGCTTTGGTCGGTTGTAGAATAACCTACGCTCTGGTCGATCGCAGAATAACCTACGCTCTGGTCAACTGTAGGATAGCCCACGCTCTGGCCAACTGTAGAATAACCTACGCTCTGGTCGGCAGTAGGATAGCCCGCGCTCTGGCCAACTGTAGAATAACCTACGCTCTGGTCAACTGTAGGATAGCCCACGCTCTGGTCAACAGTGGGATAGCCCACGCTCTGGTCGATCGTAGAATAACCCACGCTTTGACTAACTGTAGAATAGCCGGCATTCATGCCTGCGGAAGGATAAATCGGAGGCTTGGGCGGTGTGGGGCGCTTCAAGATTTTAATTAACACGTCTTTATATACTTCCTGAAGTTCGATATAACCCTTACGCGCCAAACTCAGCAAGATAGCGGAGTATACACCGGAATCATCTTTAGGAGCTTTGTGCTTACAATGTACCAGTGTATGGGCAAAATTCGGATCCAAATCGCTGGGAATTTCTCTGAAATACTGTATATCGGTTATCGGATCGCAGAAATAATGTTTTTTCTTGATGAATCGGTCATGCTTGAAGGCATAGAACAGAATGCCTGCAGTTGCCAGAGTCAGCAGAGCGAATACAATTATTTTTGTCCTTTTTGCTTTTGCCGGCTGGTTTAAGTAAGCTTCCTGCTCATCCCAGATTTCATCCAACATATCATCGCCGGTATAAAAATTGACGCTGGCATTCTCTGTGAAGATATGTTTATCTTCGTTAAAGGCAACGATATCAATCTCTACGTATTGGTTGTACGGATGGAACTGCAAATCGTCTTCGTCCAATTCAAAGTAGAAGGTGTAGTATCCGGGGTTACGGTCTGCAGATTCGTGAACCGGGAAGGTATGAGAATCGGTACCGTAGGTGAACACTTCATAATTGCCTTCGGAAGGCATTATGTCGTTGGGGAAGAGGATTTCTGCTTTTAAGGAATTCAGGTATTTAATAGTGGGGCCTGAATACATGGCCAGATACAAATCGGAGCAGTCATTGTATTTCAGTGCTGCATTGTTCATTTCGTACTCGATTTCAAAAACCATTTCTTCCCGGTAAACATCATCTATGTAGAAGAATACACACTCGTATCTTCGGGCGGATTCGTCGTAAGGGCCGGGGCTGTGAAACCATTTGCCGGGACCCAGTTCCGGATTGCCGCGAACATAATCGTAATCTTCCCAATATAAGCGGGGACTTTCGCCGTAAATGATTTCCGTACCGTCCGGCAGAATCTGCTTTACGGAATTGACCTGGTAGTGAACCTTAAGACCATCTACCTCTTCCTCTACCAAATCTCGCCAAAGCTCCCAGAAACCATTGTCCCTACTTGCCGCATGTACGTCAAAGGTCAGTCGCTCGGTAACGGTTATCTGGCCTCCGTCTGAGACCACCGCCTGATATTCCATGTCAGTAATACGGGCATAATCGTTGGGGTTCAGTTGCAGATCTTCTAAAATGTAGCCGCTTTCGCTACAAAAAGTACCCAACATAATAAACAAGTAAAAACAAACAATAATGATGGTTAGTTTCTTTTGCAATTAGGGCCCTCCCCTCTTTTAGAAATACGTTATATTTATTACTTGTAAGTATATGAAAAAAACTACATTTTGTAAAGAATAATCTAAGGGGGAGCTGCGTTTTTGCATACCATGAAAAAACCGGAAAAGGTGGCATATTCTGTTGATGCCTATACCGTGTTTATGGTACAATATTTACAGATTGTATTGGAAAAAAATAAAGGAGAGGGTTACTATGAAAATTTATGTAAATGCAAAGGCAGGCCGTGACGGAAACGGAACGAAAGAGATGCCCTTCCGCCGTATTAACGATGCGGCAAAGGTGGCGAAACCCGGGGACGAGGTGCTGGTGGCACCGGGGGTATACCGTGAGTATGTGAATCCGGTAAATGCGGGTACAGAGGATGCCAGAATTACCTACCGCAGTGTGGAGCCGCTTCAGGCGGTCATCACCGGTGCGGAGCAGATGAAGAACTGGAAGCAGTATGACGGCGATGTATGGGTTTGTCGTGTAAACAACAGTATTTTCGGGGATTACAATCCTTATACTACTTTTGTGTACGGAGACTGGTATTTTGCAAAGGCAGACAAGCATACGGGCTGTGTATATTTAAATGACAAGGCCATGTATGAGACTGCTACTTTGGAGGAGTGTATCAAGGCGGAAGTCTATGAATGCAGCTGGGTACCGGAGGACTCCGTGTACAAATGGTACACCGAGCAGGACAAGGAGAAGGACGAGACCGTCATTTACGCAAACTTCCGAGGCGCAAATCCCAACGAGGAAAATGTAGAAATTAATGTGAGACGTATGTGCTTTTTCCCGGCAAAGACGGGGGTAAGCTACATTACCGTAAGCGGATTCAATATTAATAAGGCAGCAACCACCTGGGCGCCTCCCGCAGCATTCCAGGACGGTATGATCGGACCTCACTGGAGTAAGGGATGGATTATCGAGGATTGCGATATTTCGAACAGTAAGTGTTCCGGTATTTCCTTAGGTAAATATTATGACCCGGACAATAACCATTACTTTACCAACAAATACGTGAAGAGTCCGACTCAGATGGAGAGAGATGCGGTTTGCCGCGGTCAGTTCCATGGCTGGAAGAAGGAAAGAATCGGCAGTCATATTATTCGCCGTAACAATATTCACCACTGCGAGCAGGGTGGTATTATCGGACGTATGGGCGGCGTATTCAGTATCATTGAGGACAACCATATTCATCACATCAACAATATGATGGAGCTGGGCGGTGCGGAGATTTCCGGTATCAAGATGCACGCAGCTATTGACGTAACCATCCGTCGCAATCATATTCACCACTGTACCATGGGTGTGTGGTGTGACTGGGAAGCACAGGGTACCCGAATCAGCCAGAACCTTTTACATGACAATCAGAGACCGAAGTTTGCCAAGGCGCTTCCGGGCGGTATGATGTCTCAGGATATCTTTATTGAGGTAAGCCATGGACCGACTTTGATCGACCACAATATCATGCTTTCCGAAGCCGGTGTGAGATTTGCTACTCAGGGTGTGGCGATGGTACATAATCTGGTGTGCGGTGCGTTAACTGATGTTGGCGGCGGTACTACCTGGCGTTATACTCCTTATCATATGCCTCATCGTACGGAAGTCATGGGCTTTATGACCTTCCTGCATGGGGATGACAGATTCTACAACAATATTTTCGTACAGAAGTATCCTGCACAGAATGTACTGACCCGTCATGATTCCGATGATGGAGTGGATTCTGAGAACCGTGTAGTTGGTACCTGGACCTTTGATGAATATCCTACCTTTGAAGAATGGAGTGCGCAGTTTGACTTCAGCAGACCTGCGAATATGAAGGAGCTGGAGCCGGTACATTTCGGACATCTGCCCGTATGGTCAGAGGGAAATGTGTATTTGGGCGGCGCTAAGGCTTGGAAGAAGGAAGTAAACGGCTTGGTGGACGCTTCTGAGGATATCCGCGTGGAACTGGTGGAAAAGGATGGCAAGTACTATCTGGACACCAATGTGTATGAATTTTTGGGAGATTTCACAGACCGGATGATTAATACGGAAATCCTGGGCAAGGCTTTTGAGCCGGAACAGTATTTTGAGAATCCGGACAGAACGCCCATTACCTTTAATACAGACTACTTTGGTGAACATCGCGGTGTGACTGTGATTCCGGGACCTTTTGCAGAGGCGCAGGATTGGAAAGAGAGAGAACTGTAAAATAGATGCAGAGAGACGGAAGGCTCGTCGTGGTATACACGGCGGGTCTTTTTTGAGTATGGGACACCATTAGAGTTTTAGGTTAGTTAATACATTTTTAAGACAGTAAGATGAACATTTGTGGCGTGGAATACGTGGGTGTCTTACCATATGGCTGAGAATAGGCGTTTGTGGGTAGAAGATTAGAGCACTTTTGATAGGTTTGCGCGGAGAAAGTCTGCCCATAAGGCGGGTGTAGGCTGTTTATGGGTAGAGAATTGAGCGGTTTGGAGATGGAGAAGTCTGCCCATAAGGCGGGTGTAGGCTGTTTATGGGTAGAAAATTGAGCAGTTTGGAGATGGAGAAGTCTGCCCATGAGGCGGGTGTAGGCTGTTTATGGGTAGAGAATTAGGAAGAATTGAGCAGTTTTGAACTGAAAAGTTCTGCCCATGAGGAACGAAATAGCCTGCTATGGGCAGAGAATTATGATAATTTACGCAGGCTCGGACTGGAAACTTCTACCCATACAAGGTAAAATAGAAGGTAATGGGAAGATAATACGAGAGAGGAAAAGAGGATATATGAAAATCGACCGTTTAATCGGAATTATTACAACATTACAACAGCAGAAATTTGTTACGGCTCCTTATCTGGCAGAGAAATTTGAGGTATCCAGGCGAACCATAAACCGTGATATTGAAGATATTTGTAAAGCCGGTATTCCTATTGTAACCACACAGGGAGCGAATGGCGGCATCTCCATTATGGATGGCTTTGCTTTGGACACTACGGTGTTTACACAACAGGAGCTGGCGGCGATTTTTACAGGGCTAAAATCTCTGGACAGCGTATCGAACTCTGCTTATGCGGAGAAGTTGGCGCAAAAGATTGGGGGCAATACCGCGATTCCTTTGATAGACAATATGGTAATAGACCTGGCGTCCTTCTACAAAGATGATTTGGCGGCAAAGATGGATACGATCAAGCAAGCTATTAAAGCATCCCGATGCATTTCGTTCCACTATTGTTATAACAAAGGCGAAGCAGACAAATGTATTGAGCCGTATCTGATTGTGTTCAGATGGTCGGACTGGTACGTCTTCGGGTTCTGCAAGGAGCGGCAGGATTTCCGCATGTACAAGTTACGCCGGTTGTGGGACTTGCGAATGACCGATGAGAGCTTCTTTGTGAGAGAAGTGCCAGAGGAGAAAAAGCAGTTTGGGACACATATGACAGATGATTATGTGATTACGGCGGTGTATGATACATCCGTAAAATATCGCTTGGTGGAGGAGTACGGGCATCATTCCTTTACAGAACGGGAAGACGGCAGCCTGTACACGGAGTGGGGATTTACCAGACCTGAAAATGCTGTGGAATGGTTTTTAAGTTTCGGGGATAAGGTAAAAGTGCTTGGTCCGCCTCAGATGGTAGAACGGATGAAGCAGACGCTTGCCAGTATTAAAAGTTTATATGAAACATGACATACTGCTGTCGTGTTTGGGGTGTTATGGTATAAATAAACGATTCGCAAAGGAGAGAAACCATGGCATTTGATTATAAGAAAGAGTATAAAGAGTACTATATGCCGCCAAAAAAACCTACTATTGTTACGGTTCCTACCATGAATTACCTTGCAGTTCGCGGCAAGGGAAATCCCAACGAGGAGAATGGGGAGTATAAGAATGCGATAGGGTTGCTGTACGCCATTGCATTTACACTTAAAATGAGTTACAAGGGCGAGCATAAAATAGCCGGTTATTTTGAGTATGTAGTGCCGCCGCTGGAGGGTTTTTGGTGGCAGGATGGTGTGGAAGGGATTGATTATGCACATAAAGAGGATTTTCAGTTTATCTCTTTGATACGTTTACCGGATTTTGTGAAACGTGCGGACTTTGACTGGGCGGTGGAAGAAGCTGCTCGAAAAAAGAAAACAGATTTTTCAAAGGTGGAGTTCTTGACCTATGAAGAAGGTACCTGTGTGCAGTGTATGCATATGGGTTCCTATGATGATGAGCCTGCGACCATTGCTGCCATGCACAAGTTTGCGAAGGAAAATGGTTACGAGCCGGACATTACAGAAACTCGATATCATCACGAAATATATCTTTCTGACCCGAGGAAATGTGATGCGAGCAAATTGAAAACGGTGGTCAGACACCCTATTAAGAAAAAGGAGGAAATATCTATGATAGATTCCAGATGCGGGCTTCATTGCACCGGATGTGAATATAAAGAATCCTGCGGTTGCGGTGGTTGTATTGAAACAAACGGAAATCCTTTCCATGGAGAGTGCCCGGTAGCGATGTGTTGTCAAAATAAAGGTTTCGTGCATTGCGGAGAGTGTTCGGAGATTCCCTGTGCCCTTTTGACACAGTATTCCTGCGACCCGGAGCATGGTGACACGCCGCAAGGTGCCAGAATTGAACAGTGCAGACAATGGTTTGCGCAAAAATAAAAAGAAATAAATTTTTTTCCAACCTTTTTATCCCACCTGTGTCTATATAGGTGAAAGCTTTCAAAAAGTCCCGTGGAGCATGCTACGAAATAACGCAAAAGAATGCGAAATCCGCAGGGACAGATAAAAGAGGAAACGATAAATGAACAAACAAGAAGCAGAAAAAGTAATCGCAGAATATGTAAAGCCCATTTTTGGATTTGCCTTGAAGAGGTGTGCGTCTCAAGAGGATGCGGAGGATTTGTCCCAGGAGATTGTACTGAAGGCATTCAAAAGCCTTTTGGTTAAGGATAATATCCTGGATTTGGGGAAGTTTATTTGGACCATTGCCCATAACGCCTTGAGCAATTATTACCGCGACAATGCAAAGGAAAGAGTAGGCGTGTCCATTGAGACGATAGCAGAAACTTTAGCGGATCCTAAAGGCTTCTCGGAAGAGGAGGATGACAAAGAGGTTATCGGGCGTTTGCAAAAGGAAATTGCCTATTTGTCCAAGCTGCAACGAAGAATTGTAATTGCGTATTACTTTGAAAACCGTAAGCAGCCAGAGGTTGCAGAGGAATTGCAGGTGCCTGTGGGAACGGTGAAGTGGCACTTGTTTGAGGCAAAAAAAGAGTTGAAAAGAGGTATGGAAAAAATGAGAGAAGCAAGTGAATTAAAGTTTAATCCTATTAAATTTGACAGTTGGGGATTTTCAGGTTCTTTGGGAAGTAAGTCCCCGGATGAGTTTTTGCGCTCCGCGCTGTCACAGAATATTTGTTATATGGTGAGAAAGGAAGCAAAAACCATCGAGGAAATCGCTGATGCGCTGGGAGTTTCTCCCGTGTATGTGGAGGGAGAGGTTGAATTCTTAGAAGAGTACGGATTGTTACTGCAGCAAAAGGATAAATACATTGCCAATTTTATCATCGAGGAGCCTACGGAGGAGCTATTAACCTTGCAGGAAGATATGTATGAGCAGGCAGCAGAGCTCTTTGCGAATGATTTGTATGAGGAGCTTGTGAATAGCGGTATTTTGGAGGATGAAAGGATTGTTTGCGGACAGACGGTTGACAAGCCGGAGGGCGGAGCACCACAGAAAGATACCAACTTCCTGTTGTGGTCTCTGATTCCATATATTATTGCCTGGTCCGGACAGAAGCAGACAGTGGAGATTTCCTTTGCGGAAGTGGCTACTATTCGCCCGGATGGAGCGGAGAATATTTATTCTGCAAGTGTGCTTCCTCAAAACTTGAAAATGCCGGAAAATTACCTTGCTATGAAGGACTGGTCCGGTCCCATGTGGAATGGTAACGGGCGTCAGATGGTATGGCAGTTGGATACAGAGTGGAGCAATCGCGAGAAACCTGTAGAGAGAAATCCCCAGGAGGAGCATCCAAGAGTAATGAATCTTTATGATTTTGAGCAGAAAAATGTATTGTCCCAGGCGGATTATGCTTGGCTGGCAGAGAGAGGTTATATAAAGATAAGTGGTAATTACGGACAGGATTTTCAGGCTACATGGCAGATTGTGATTTTGCAGAACAAGGAAATTCGCGAGAAGCTGATTGGGTTAGGTGAGGCGCTTCAGGAAAAGTATAAGGACAAATTCGAAGCCTTAAAAGCACCCTATGTAGAAGCAAGTCTTGCGGCTACACCTGCACATTTGGAGAAAATATGCCGCCATAATTTGCAGTATGTATTCCACAGTGACGGAAGATTTTTGCTTCATTGCTATCATGTGCTTTTAAAGAATGGTAAATTGAAGCTTCCCACAGAGGCACAGAGAAAAGCGTTAAGTACCGTGCTTTGTGTGGAGTGTTAAGGCTAATCCGGGTTACAAATTTCTTAAACTTTCTTACAGGTTTCTTACAATTTAAGAGTGGATATTGTGTGGTAAAAGGCTTTTTGCTACGCTTGAATAGGGGTGTTGGGGTAATTCGTTTCCCCGGCACCTATTTTTTTGAAGCGTGGGGAGGGTGTTTATGACCGGACATTATAATGCGTACAAACGACTAAATATTTTTATCATATATTTAGGTACCATGTTGTTGATGGCAGGCTGTGGGAAGGAAAAAATGCCTGAAGTGACACCCCAGCCTCAAATGCAGGCAACGGAATGGAAAAGTAAGGGATTTGCCTTATCCGGAGATATTTTGGAAAAGCAGGGATTGTGGGCAGCGGAGTATCTGGAATGGGCGCACCCGGAAATGAAGATAAATCAGGAGAATGAATATCTCTATGTGCAGGAAGCGGGTACTTGGGATGGTAAAGTATACCGCTTTTTGCACAAAAAGATACTGACAGAAGATGCCGGAGAGGAAAATCATTATTATCTGGAAATATACGATACAGTGGCAAAGACTGCGCAATTGAAAGAAGTGGACATGGCGGGTCTTGGGTTGGACGGTGCTTTTCTTCGGGGAGCGCAGGTTATGGGGTCAGAGTCTTTTGCATTACAAGTGTGGAATGGTGAGTGCCGACTTATTTACACCGACTTGGCGCAGGTGCAGGCCGATGTAGCCATAGGGGAAGTGTATGAACGCTACGGAATCACAGAGGATATTTGTGCTTTTGAGTGCATTGTTGATGCGGAGGGTAATTTGTATGCCCGTGCGGGAAGCGCTTGGCAGCCCTTTCGGGATTTGTACATTTTTGATAGGGACGGAAATCTTCTGATGAAGCATGGAGGCAAGGAAGATGACGAAGTAAAGGAACCGTTGCGCATACCAACGGGCGAATTGGTATTTCCTATTTATAATGTGGCGGAAAAGTCCACGGAATTTGTGTGGTTTGACTTGGAAGAAAAGAAAGAAGTGAAGCTGGCAAGGCTGGACAAGGAAATTTTGAAGCAGGTGTACGGCATCAGCGGAGATGATATGTATTATGAGTCTGCAAAGGGCATCGTACAGTGGAATATTGCATCCGGAGAGCGGCAGTTGGTTTATGATTTTACAGAGAATGGTGTCTCCGGCAAACATCAGACTGAAATGATTTTCCCGGAGGGGCAACCGCCTGTGCTGAGAGCTTATGGAATCGTAGAGGGAGAACAAGAGGACTGGCTGTATGTAATGTCCCGGACAGAAGTGGAAAAAGCGGATGCTATAGAAGTGGTTGCCTTAACGAGCAACGGACAAAAAGTGCAGGCCTGTACCGCCACTGCTTCCCGCAAAAATCCGCAGTTTACATTCACCTATCAGGACGGAAGCCGGGAAAATGCAGAGGATTTCCGGACACGAATCATGGCGGAAATGGTAAGCGGAGGCGGACCGGATATTTTGTATGTTTCCTTGGAGGATATGCAAGTCTTGCAGGAGAAAGGGCTACTTTTGGATTTGGAGCAGATACTGACCGGGGAGAGTCTGGAGCAGATATTGCCGGGCGTTGTGCAGTTGGGAACAGTGGATGGTACCTTTGTGGGTCTGGCGCCGGAGATGGACATTCTCACCATGGTAACCTTAAAGGATATCTGGCAACAGGATACTTGGAGCATGCAGGATATTTCCGGGCTTATGGAAAGCGGAGAATTTACCGGACTGTTTTGTCAGGGTAACGGGGTATTTGCATCACAGGCAGTGCTGAAATTCCTTGTGGAATTTGGACTGCAGGAGGGTCAATTAATTGACTGGGAAAATGGGAAAAGTCTGTTTGACGGCGAAACCTTTTTGCATATGTTGGAAATGACGAAAAAGTATGGCGCTGACCCTTCCACGGACCGGACTTATTTGGGTAAGGGTGGTTGCCCGGCGATGTTTACAGGCGGCGGTGTACACATTTTGAACGAACTTTATGAGCAGTATGGGGATACTTATTTTTACGTAGGGCAGCCCACTACCGGCAGAAGTGGAAATTACTTGACCGCTGCAGGAGTAGTGGTAGTGAATCAAAATACCGCACATCCGGAAGCAGTAGCGGCCTTTTTAGAATGTTTGTTAAAGGACGAAATCCAATACGCTTCTTCTGTGCAAATGAAGCTTTCCGTGAAAAAGGTTTCCACGGAGGAAGTAAAAATTGTGGAGGTAGATGGGGAATTGCGGGCATCCTGGAGAGGACAGGAACTATGCATCAAAGAAGACGGAAGAACCATTTTGGAGGATTATATAGCCTTGTTGGAAAGCTGCGTGCCCTATCCGGGTACATACGAGACAATAGAAAGTATTGTCTGGGAAGAAGCTGCTGCTTATGTGTCCGGGGATAAAAGTGCGGCAGAGGTGGCGAGAATTGTGGACAGCCGAGTACAGTTGTACTTAGATGAGCGAGAGTAATTGTACAACTGATGGGGAGCAAACAGGAGTTATGGAGAGAATCAAGTATCATGAAATCGACAGTTCATGTTTTCTGTTTGGAAAAAATATGATAAAATGTCTTCAAACAGTAATTCCCCGGTGAGGAAGGGGAAGAAGGGAAGGCATTTATGAAGATTACAAACGAGCAGTTAAAGAGTATTTACTACGGCGCATATCGTTTTAGCGAGACGGAGGACGGATATTTGCAGTCCTTCCAGTATACGGAGGCGCAGACCAAGTATTTTGAGGAGGTTTCAGAGTTTTGGTTTGAAAGATGTACGGCAGGCAGTGCCAAAACTTTAGAGTTTACCACCACCGCTACGAAGGTATCCTTTGATTATAAGCTGGTGTGGGAAGGTTCACCGGATTCCATGGAATTGATGGTGGACGGCGTCATCGCTAAGATTTGGTATGTAAAAGATATTGAGAAGGAAGGTACCATTTCCTTTGAACTGCCCGAAGGCGAGAAGACCGTGGTATTTTATTTGCCGGCAGATGCTACCGTGTGGCTTCGTAATTTTGAGATTGATGCGGACTTTGCACCGGTAAAAAAGGCCGAGAAGGTGCTTTGGATGGGAGACTCCATTACTCAGGGCTTCGGACCTTTGCGTTCTGCACATACCTATGTAAGTGTGGCAAACCGTTTGCTTAACTATGATGTTTTGAATCAGGGTATCGGCGGATATGTGTACGACAAAAATGTGCTCATGAAAATGGAAGGCTATGAGCCGGACAAGATTATTGTGTCTTTGGGCACGAACCAGTTTGGCACGGAAACCATGAAGGATATCGAAGAGTATTACGAGCGCCTCATGGAGATTTACGGAAACACACCGGTGCTTTGCATTCTGCCCATTTGGCGCGGAGATGTGCCGGACGGAGAGCCTACATTAATCAAATTCTGCAAAAAAACCAAGGAAATCGCAGAAAAGTATTCTAATGTGACCATCGTGGATGGTTTCAAACTGGTGCCTCATTTGCCGGAGTACTTTTTGGACAACCTGCACCCCAATTGTTTGGGATGTGAGATGTATGGCCGCAATCTGGTGTTGGAGATTCAGAAGGTGGGATTTTAGGGTAAAAACTAATAAGTGTAAGAAAAAGGGAAATCGTTAAGATTTCTCTTTTTTTAATAAAAAATTTTATTGATATACTTGATATATATGCAAATGTGCAGTATAATCAAAACAGAACACAAGTTCGGTTTTGAAAGGAGAAATATTGCAAATGGATAAATTACGTATAAGTGTAATCATGGGACAATATGAAGCGATTGTTCACAAAATAGATGAAGATAATATTGAATTTTGGTATGCAAGAGAGTTGATGACACTTTTAGGATATGAGCGATGGGAAAATTTTGAAAAGGCAGTCAATCGGGCAATGGATTCCTGTGAAACATTTGGCATTAATATGTCTGACCATTTTCGTGAGGTCACGAAAATGGTTTCCTTAGGAAGTGGTTCAAAAAGAAATATCAAAGATTATATGCTTACAAGGTATGCATGTTATTTGATTGCACAAAACGGTGATCCCAAGAAAGAAGAAATTGCTTTTGCTCAAAGTTATTTTGCGGTTCAAACAAGAAAGCAGGAATTAATAGAAGAACGAATTGCTTATATTGAACGTACAGAAGCCAGAGGCAGACTGCGAGAATCCGAAAAGCGTTTATCACAAAATATATATGAGCGAGGCGTAGATGATGCCGGATTTGGACGAATTCGTTCAAAGGGTGATACAGCATTATTTGGAGGCAGATCTACACAGGATATGAAAAAGAGATTAGGTGTGAGTGATAATCGACCGTTAGCAGATTTCCTGCCCACACTTACAATTGCAGCAAAGAATCTTGCTACAGAAATGACAAATTATAATGTAGAAGAAAAAGATTTACAGGGAGAAGCTTCCATTACTGTAGAGCATGTGCAAAATAATGTGACGGTCCGTGATATGTTGGGTCAGAGAGGAATCAGACCAGAAGATTTACCGGCATCAGAAGATATAAAAAAGCTGGAGCGTCGTGTGAAGGCTCAAGAAAAAAAGCTGGCAACTCAATCTGCCAAGCTACCGTAAATATCAAATTATGTGAACGGAGTGTACATATAGATAGAGCAGGAGGAACAATATTTTGATAAATGTGTATGAGAACTGTCCAACTTACGAAACGGAGTCATTTATTTTGCGATTGGTTAAAGTAGAAGATGCAAAAGCTTTGCTTAGGTGTTATTCCGATAAAGAAATCATATCAAAATTGAATGCTGATAATTGTACAAGCAATTTTTATTACAGAACAAAAGCGGAAATGGAGCAGTGTATTAGATATTGGTTGGAAGAATATAAAAATCAATACTATGTTCGTTTTGCTGTTGTTCCTAAGTCAGAAGAACAAGCGGTAGGTACTGTAGAAATATTTGGAGGCAAAGACGGCATTCTCCGGATTGATCTGGTAAAGGAATACGAATGCGAGAATAGTATTATTGAAATTGGTAAGCTTGCAATCAGTACATTTGCAAGAGATTTCGGTATTGGAAGTATAAAAATAAAGACGGCAAATGTACCTGAAAGAATAAAATGGCTGGAACAGTTAGGATTTATTCAGTCCAAGACATTTCGCCCGGAATTAGGGTATCACGAATTTGATGTGGTTTAAACAGATAATAAATAGAATGTGAAAAGAAGCATGAAAAACCGAGCTATATTGTCCTACAAGCAAGATCTCGCGCGAGCGTTCTGCGGTAGGATAATATAGCTCGGTTTTAGTTGGTTATTTTTTCGGTTATCGATTCAACCCTTTCGCCTCGCTTAAGGTGATGCCGTTGCCGGCGGTTCCTAAAGGTATTTCATGGTCGAGGCCTACGAACTTGCCGTTTTCCTGCCACAATACTTCCTTGACGAAGGCGTATTTTTCTTCATCCCAGGTTTTGAAATCATCCAGCACCAATCCGCCGGTATCGCCGGAGTTGGCGTTGAAACACCAGAAGGTATGATGCAGATTGTAGTTGCCGATTAAGGTGCGCATATGTGTCATCCAGGTAAGGTTTGGCTCTCTCATGAAGCCGCCCCATTCACCGATGAGCAAGGGTGCGGTGCCGTCTTCGTGAATGTACAACCAGTTGTCGTGCCAGCAGTCCTCGTACAAACTGTCGTAATTGTAACCACCCTTAAACCAGGGCTGTTCATATACGGTAGGGCCGTAATCATGGGGAGAATATACCAGCTGGTCCTGATACTGTCCCAAATCAATGGGGTAGTCTGCTACACCTCGCAGGTTGCCGCCCCACCAGTTAAAGTAATAATCGCTGTCGTTGGTGGAAGAGAAGTCTCCGTTTGCCTGAATGTCAATAGGATAAATTTCAATACCCTCCACCATAATCAGTACGTTGGGGTTCTTTTCCAAAACCATAAGAGCGGTCTGCTCTGCCACATATTTCCAGTTGTTTTTGTCTGTTGAGTCATTCCAGATAGCCTTGTCGGTTTCGTAAGGCTTGCCGTGAGGCTCATTCTTTAAGTCGTAAGCAATAATAGTATCGTCCATGGCATATCGCTCTGCCATCCAAACCAATGCTTCCTGATATTTTTCCGTGGTAATGTCGCCGTTATACCACATATTTGCCATATGGCCCATAGCATCGGTCTTGGCACAGTGAATGTCAATCATAATTTTCAAACCATTGGCACGGCACTGGCCGATGACGTAGTCGAAGATTTCCAGACTGTTCATGTTCTCTAAATAGTAGTTGGTGGCATGATTATAATTTGCAGTAGGATAAGTGCCGCTCTTCCATTGCAAAATCAGCTCTGCAGACATGGGGATACGAATCAGGTTGAAACCATGGTCTGCAATACTCTGGATAGAGGTGTTCAAATCTGCGTTCCAGATACCGTCGAAAATATTGGTGCCGGTATTGTAACCGAACCAATTCACGCCGGTAAGCCAAACCTCCTTGCCGCTGCTGTCCACGATGCGGTTGCCCTCAACGTGCAACCAGTCATCAGTGGTAGGAGCCGGTACATCCAAAGCATCCGCACTTTGACCGTTGCCCTGATTGCCGCCATTGCTGCCTCCGTTGCCGCCGCCGGTACTCTTTGCTTCCACGGTGTAACTCAAATCGCCGGAAAGACCTGCAAGGATCAGACCGAAGTCAATGGTACCGCCCGCAGGAATCTGAGCGTTGTGGTCTTCGTTGGTAATGATTAAGGTATCGCCGTCCATGCTGTATTTTCCGCGCCAGCCGCTGTCAATGGTTGCGCCTTCGCCTACTTTAATGCGAATGGTCCAGCCGTTTACAGCCTTGTCCATATTGTTGGTGAGCCACATATTCATGCGGTAGTACTTGGGACTTTCTCCCCAGGTATCGTCTGCGTTAATTTCCAAAGTAAAAGCATCCGCAGGCAATTCTTCACCCGGCTGTTCAGGAGCTTCCGTAGGTGCTGTTGTCGGTGTGGCAGTAGGAGCCGGGGTAGCCTTAGGAGCTTCTGTAGTTTGAGGGGCTTCCGTAACCTGAGGGGCTTCTGTTTCCGCAGGAGCTTCCGTGGGTTTTGGGGGATCCCGATCCTCCGGCACATCCGGGTCATCCTGCGAAGCGGGAGCCTCCGTAGACTCTGTTACGGAATCACTTCCGGCAGAAGTATTTTTGCCGGCATTCAAGCCTATCATAAAGGCAAGTGCAACCAGCAGAATCACTACCACTACGGAAAGTATTATAATAATTAAATTTTTCTTATCTTTCATAAATTCCTCCATAAACAATCGTTATAATTCAAGGACAAACCTCATTAACAATAGAATAGAATGAAAAGAATGTTTTTGCAACTTATATTTTCCAATTGTCTATGTCTGTGATATAATGTAAAATAGATTATAATATCCAGTTATTTTTCAATCAGAAGGGGTTCAAATTGGAGGGGATAACATGGACTGGATAAAAGTGTATTATATTTTATTGGCTGTTTTACTGCTTTGGGGAGTGAAGTTTTGCGGCTTCAAAGGGTGGAATGAAGAGTTTTTGTCTCTTTCCCAAACGAAAGCCATTCAGGGATTTTTGGCTATTTGTATTTTGTTACACCATGCCGCTCAAAAGACCTGTGCACCATGGCTCAGTATAATGTTCATCCGGCCGGGACTGGAAGTGTTTGTGCCGATAGGCTATTTGTTCGTGGGTGTTTTTCTTTTCTGCTCGGGGTATGGTCTTTATAAAAGCTTTAAAACAAAGCCGGATTACTTGAAAGGGTTTGTGAAAAGACGAATTCTGCCCGTGGTGTTAGCATTTTACACTACCGGGATTATCTTTTTGATTGTACGTATTTTAATGAAGCAGGAGATAAAAGGTGCGCAGTTTTGGATTTATTTGTCCGGATTGCAGATGCCCAATCCAAATGCGTGGTTTGTAGTGGCGTTACCGATTTTCTACTTGGGCTTTTATTTAGCTTTCCGTTTTGTAAGAAACGAGAATGTAGCACTTACTTTGAGCTGTCTGGTGGTTGTGGCATACATCATAATCGGCACCTGCCAGAATCATCATGATTGGTGGCTGGGCGGCGAATGGTGGTACAATTCGGCGCATATGTTTGCCGTGGGATTACTGGTTGCGCGCTTTGAAAAGAGCATTATCGGGCATATCAGGAAATTCTACTGGATTTACCTGCCGGTTGTGTTAATTGCAGCATTTGGGTTGTTTGAACTGTCCGAAGGAGCTCAGGAGAAGTTTTCCTATTATGGTGAGACCTGGGGAGCAGAGGATACTATATTCCGCAGATGGATGTGCCTGCTTTCACAGGCGGCTGCCGGAATTGCATTTACCTTTACCATTTTGTTACTGAATATGAAAATTAAAATCGGCAACGGAGCACTTCGATTTATGGGTAGCATGACCATGGAGTTTTACCTGATACATGCTTTGTATATTGAGTTGTTCTGTTATTCCTTTACAGGAAAAGGACCGGGTTTCTATTACATAGAAGATGTGGCACTGTATGTGCTGGTAGTTTTTGTGTGTTCACTGATTTCTGCGTGGATTATCAAGAATTTTCACGATTTTATTTTGGGAAAAGATAAAGTAAACGACTTGAAACAAAAGAAAAAGGAGGAATAAGCTATGCCACCCATGGGAGGAATGAGAGGCGGATTTTTGACGGAAGAGGAAAAGGAGAACCGTCCAAAAGTCACATGGCCTTTGTTAAAACGTATTTTTTCGTATTTAAAGCCTTATTGGAAGCAGATGGCCTTTGTTTTGGTGTGTATCATTATATCTTCGGTATTGGGTCTTTTGCCGTCCGTGCTTACCGGTAAGATTATTGATGATGGTTTGACCAAAGGAAATATGAGAACGTTGGTTATACTGATATTGCTATCCCTAGGAGTAACGCTTGGTGCAAATCTGATTCGTGTGGGCGAAAGTTATTTGAACACATGGATTGCTCAGCATATTACCTTTGATATGCGAAACAAAATGTATCGTCATTTACAGCAGATGTCACAGGGATTTTTCACTTCCAACAATCAGGGTGATATTATTACCCGTATGACCAGTGATATTTCCGGCGTGGAGCGAGTGGTAACCAGTACATTTACGTCCATTCTTTCCAATTCTATTACGTTGATTGCGGCGTTGATTATTATGTTTCAGGAGAACTGGATTTTAGCATTGGTAGGTATGGCGATAATCCCTTTGTTTGTTATTCCCACCCGTCTCGCAGGAAAGACCCGTTGGGAGCTGACCAGAGATGCCCAGGAGTGCAATGACGAAATTAACGGTATTTTAAATGAAACCTTGTCTGTCAGCGGACAGCTTTTGGTTAAATTATTTGGTAAAGAAGATTACGAATACGGCCGTTACGAAAATGTAAACCGTAGAATGATTAACTTAAACATCAAAGAAAGTATGGCCGGCAGATGGTTTATGGTAATTATCAATACCTTCTCCAGTGTAGGCCCGATGTTGCTTTATCTGGTGGGCGGTATTTTGATGATGAAGTACAATTCCGATTTATCAGTCGGTGATATTACCGTATTGGTAGCTCTCCTTGGAAAAATGTATGGTCCGGTGAATTCCCTTTTGAATATTCAGGTAGAGTGGATTCGTTCCATGGCTTTGTTCACACGCATTTTCGAGTATTTTGATATGCCGGTTGAGATTCAGAATGCACCGGATGCTATTACTCCCAAAACAGCAGAAGGTAATATTGAATTTAAGCATGTAGGTTTTGGTTATACACCGGAGAGAAAGATTCTGAAGGATATTAATTTTACTTTGGAAAAGGGTAAAAGTATCGCTATCGTAGGTCCTTCCGGTTCGGGAAAAAGTACGATTATTAATTTAATTCCCCGTCTTTATGACGTGCAGGAGGGTGCGGTTACTTTCGATGGAGTGGACGTACGGAAACTGGATTTGGATTTTCTGCGTGATAAGATC
>JAZNQI010000023.1:0-5497 GCA_045590095.1 Acetatifactor sp.
ACATTTACTAATCGGTCGAGGGCTTAACCAAAGGTTGGAGAGGAAGAGTTATTCCAGAAGGAAGACTTAAGAGATGTATTGTAAAAGATGATTTAGTGTTCGGTTTTGAGTGTATAATGAAAGATAAAAGAGTAGTGAAAACTACTCTTTTTTTTATATTTTTTCAGAATATAGTATGAAAATTTTAAAACATATGTTATAATTAACAAAATGTTTCATGCTGAAATAAATAGAAAGGTATGAGGAGAGCATATGGATACAAAGATTTTGTTGGAAAACGGAACAAATGAATTAGAAATTCTGGAATTTTCTGTTGCAGGAAGTTCATATGGAATTAATGTGGCAAAAATCAAAGAGATCATCAGATATTCTGAGCCTACAGTAATTCCTAATTCTCATCCCAGTATTGAAGGGGTAATAATGCCTCGAGATACGATGATTACAACGATTGATTTGAAAAATTGTATGTTGAAAGGTCAATCTGAGCCGGATGGTCTCTTCATTATTACCAATTTCAATAAATTAGATATTGCCTTTCATATTGATGAGGTATTAGGCATTCATCGTCTGACATGGGAAGATATTAATCGCCCGAGCATTACAGGGGCAGTTGATGACAGTAGTATTGCTAGTGGAATTATTAAAGTAAACGACAAGTTGATTGTTATTTTGGACTTTGAAAAAATTGTTACTGATATTTCTCCGGAAACCGGATTGAAAGTTTCTGAGATTGATACATTGGGACCTAGAGAACGCTGTGATGTACCAATCATGGTGGTTGAAGATTCTCCGCTTTTAAATAAGTTGATTGTAGATGCATTAACAAAAGCAGGATATGAACGAATTGTACATACAGCCAATGGTCAGGAGGCATATGACCTTATTATGGGATACTGTGAAAGTGGTACTTTAAAGGATAATTTGAAGTGCATTATCACTGATATTGAAATGCCTCAGATGGATGGACACAGATTGACTAATTTATTGAAGAAAGATGACAGAACAAAAGAAATCCCGATAGTAATTTTCTCTTCTTTGGTAAATGATGAAATGAGAAGAAAAGGTGAAGCAATCGGTGCAGATGCTCAGTTATCTAAACCTGAAATTGCGAACTTGGTACAGATTATTGACGGATTGGTTAAATAAATAGTACACGTAAAAGCCGGGAACTCCCGGCTTTTTTACCTTAAACGAATATGATGATTATGATAAAACAGAAAAATCACTTTCTGTTTAGGCGGTGATATAAGCGATGTTTATGTCATGCGTGGAGGTATATAATGAAAAAGGAGTTTATCGATAAAGTTCGAAGTGCCGATTTGGTATTGGTTGGTATCGGATTGGAGTTTGAAAAGAATAGATATGTATGTGACGAGCAATCTATAAGTGCGTTGCAGGAATTGGCATCTGTGCTGGAGGGTAAAAATTATTTCATAATCAGTACTTGTACTAACGGAATAGTAAATAAAATAGGATTTAAAGAGGATAGAATTGTTAATCCATGCGGAAATATGCATATGAAGCAATGTGCAGAGTGTAAAGACATGTTACTTCCCTTAACTGAGGAAGATGAGAAATGTATACAGGAAGCACTTGAAAAAGAAGAAGAGCCGGAATTATCAGAATGTCCGAATTGCGGAAAAAAGATGGTTCTAAATAATGTATATACCTCAAATTATGATGAAAACGGATATTTGCAGAATTGGTCAGTTTATAAAAAGTGGTTGCAGGGAACAATTAACAAGAATGTGTGTATTTTAGAATTGGGCGTGGGACTTATTTTTCCGTCTGTAATACGTTGGCCCTTTGAAAAAGTAGCATTTTATAACCGGAAAGCAACTTTTATGAGGGTAAATGAACGTTTATATCATATGTCAGAAGAATTGAAAGATAAAGGAATTTCTGTGGCAGAAAATGCTATTGACTGGTTGTTGGAGAAGGATATATAGTAGTTTAAAAGTATTGTGAATAGTTGCTGACACATAATGGGAGATTAAGATGAATTCAAACGGTGAAAATTTTGATAATAGTTTAGATTCTGCATTAAATATGTCTCAGGACGAAATAGAAAAATTAATAAATGGTCAATTTCAAGCGGATAATACTGCACCCGATTATGAAGCTGCGGATTTGGAGAGCTTATTATCAGAGTTAGAGGCTATGGACGATGGTGATATTCAGGAAATTTCGGACTTGTTGGATAAGGCAGATAATAATGAAGCCGTGGACCAGGATATTGTGGATTTGTTGAATATGCCGGAAGACTCGGAAGAGATGACTGCTTATGAAGCAATGGATTTGTTTTCGGGAGAAGAAATTTCTCCGGCTAAAGAAGGTTTTTTCAAGAGGCTGATTTCAAAATTCAGGAAAACACCTAAGGAAAAAGCAGAGATAACGGAAACTTCGGAAGGCATGACAGATGTTATTCAAGATTCAGATGAATCGCCGAAAGAAGGGAAAAAGGTCAAGAAGAAAAAAGAAAAAAAGAAGAAGGAAAAAAAGGCAAAAGAGGCTTTGGCTCCTGAAGAAGCCGGAAGTAAACCGGATTGGGAAAATAAAGATACATTGGACCTTCAGGAAGATGCTCTAAACGGCAGTGATGCAATTATTTTAGAGCTGGAAAAAGAGGAAATTGTAAAAAAGGAAGAAGCAATTAAAGAAAAGCCTAAGAAAAAAGAAAAAGAGAAAAAGAAAAAAGATAAAAAGTCTGCTAAGAATACAGATGGTGATCAGGAAGATTCTTCCCAAAAAGAAAAGAAAAAGCCGAAAGAGAAAAAAGTAAAAGAAAAAAAGATCAAAGAGAAACCGGTTACTCTTTATGACTATGATGATACTCCTTTAACTAAGAAAAAAGTGTTCATAGTATTCTTTCTGTGTATTATGTTTATGTTGGCTGTTTTGGCGCTTATTGTAAACTTTTCAGGACATCGTAACAGAAGATTGGCCGAAGAAGCGTATGAACAAGGAGATTATTTACAGTGTTATCAGTTATTATATGGACAACATTTAAATGAAGGTCAGGAAGTTTTATACCATAAGTCAAAGATTCACTTAAAAATGGATGCTTTATGGAACCGATATGAGGAATATATAAAGACAAATCAGATAGTAAAGGGATTGGACAGACTGATTCAATTTGTTCATGAGTATCCTCAAGTGAGTGCCTATGCACAGGAATGGAATTGTGAGGATGTGACGATTGCTACATATAATGAGGTATTGAACGTATTGTATGATGAGTACAAGTTATCGGAGAGAGATGCATTATCAATAGCAAATGTCTTAGATGATGTAGAATATACAAAAATACTTACTGTTTTGGCAGAGAAAAAAGAAAAGGGTATGCTGAAATATCCGAATATGTTACCGGAAGAGGAAGCACGGATAGAAGATGCCGATAGATAGGTGGTAGAAATGATAGCAATTATTGATTATGATGCAGGAAATATTAAAAGTGTAGAAAAAGCGTTTATGGCTTTAGGTCAGGATGTGGTAGTGACAAGAAATCAAGAGGTCATTTTAAGCGCAGATGGTGTGATTTTGCCGGGGGTTGGTGCTTTTGGCGATGCTATGAAAAAGCTGGAAGATTATGATTTGGTGGATACGATACACCAAGTTGTCAAGAAAGGTACACCTTTTTTGGGTATTTGTCTTGGTTTACAGTTAATGTTTGAGTCGTCTGAAGAGAGTCCGGGAGTAAAGGGACTGCACCTGTTAGACGGAAAGATTGTACGTATTCCGGATGGTGAAGGTTTGAAAATTCCTCATATAGGCTGGAATAATTTATCTTACCCGAACATGGGAAGATTGTATAAAGATATTCCTGAAGATTCCTTTGTATATTTCGTGCATTCCTACTATTTGCAGGCACAGGACCCAAGCATTGTAAGGGCAACGACGGAATATGGCGTGACTATTCATGCATCTGTAGAGAAAGATAATATTTTTGCCTGCCAGTTCCATCCGGAAAAGAGTTCAGCAGTCGGTATGAAGATATTGGAAAATTTTGTGGCAGTAGTAAAGGGGGAAGCATAAAATGCATACAAAAAGAATAATTCCCTGTTTGGATATAAAAGACGGACGAGTTGTAAAGGGTATTAATTTTGTGAATTTAAGAGATGCCGGAGATGCAGCAGAAGTGGCTGCGGCTTATGATAAAGCAGGAGCGGATGAAGTTGTTTTTTTGGATATTAATGCATCAGCAGATTCACGCTCTACACAGCTGGAGTGGGTTCGTCAGGTGGCAAGTAAAGTATTTATACCATTTACCGTAGGAGGCGGAATTCGAACGGTAGAAGATTTCAAAGTACTCCTTCGAGAAGGTGCAGATAAAATTTCCATTAATTCGGCTGCAATTATGAATCCGCAGCTGATTTCCGATGCGGCGGACAAATTCGGCAGCCAATGTGTTGTTGTTGCCATTGATGCAAAGAAAAGAGCTGACGGAAGTGGTTGGAATATATACAAAAACGGCGGTCGTGTAGATATGGGAATGGATGCAGTGGAATGGGCGATTACTGCAGAAAAGCTGGGTGCAGGTGAAATCTTGCTTACCAGCATGGATGGTGACGGAACCAAGGCAGGTTATGACATTGCTTTGACAAAAGCGATTTCAAGTGCGGTAAATATTCCGGTAATTGCCTCCGGCGGTGCAGGCACCATGGAGCATTTCTATGAGGCTCTGACGGAAGGCGGAGCGGAGGCAGCGTTAGCGGCTTCTTTATTCCATTACAAAGAATTAGAGATAAAACAGGTAAAGCAATATTTGAAGGATAAAGGTGTATCCGTACGCCTTTAGTGTAGGAAACAGATATGAGTATGATAAGCAATGACTGGTTGGCAGAGTTAGGGGCAGAATTTAAAAAGCCCTATTATGCCAAACTTTATGAGTTTGTGAAAAGTGAATATAATACAAAGCAGGTTTTTCCGCCATCAGACGAAATATTTACGGCCTTTCATTTGACTCCGTTAAAGGATGTTAAGGTTGTGATTATCGGTCAGGATCCCTATCATAATGATGGACAGGCACACGGCCTTTGTTTTTCAGTAAAGCCTAAAGTAGAGGTGCCGCCGTCACTGGATAATATTTATAAAGAGTTGCAGGATGATTTGGGATGTAAAATCCCCAATAATGGTTATTTGGTCAAATGGGCAAGTCAGGGTGTGTTAATGCTTAATACGGTACTGACTGTTCAGGCACATATGGCCAATTCTCACAGAGGTAAAGGCTGGGAAGAATTTACGGATGCAGCAATAAAGGCACTGAATAAGCAGGACAGACCCATTGTGTTTTTGTTATGGGGACGGCCGGCTCAAATGAAGAAAACTATGTTAAATAATCCGAATCATCTGATATTGGAGGCACCGCATCCAAGTCCGTTATCGGCATACAGAGGTTTCTTTGGTTGCAAACATTTCAGTAAAACGAATGAATTTTTAATGAAAAATAAATTGATGCCTATTGATTGGCAGATTGAGGATATATAAGTATTTAAGG
>JAZNQI010000024.1:0-7685 GCA_045590095.1 Acetatifactor sp.
GAACTGGACAGAGAGCATACAGGCTTGCATGAGCGCTTAAAGCAGGTAACAGGAGCCAAGAATAAACTGGCGAATCAGATGGATAACTTGCCTGAGTCGGACAAGCATTACGTCAAGAAGTATGAGGATATGCAGGTGCGCATGGACAAGCTCTATGATGAGATAGAAGAAATCGAAACTCTGATTGAAGAAGTGGAGACCAGACTGTATAATATTAGGCAGGAGAAAATATCCGGCGATAATGTGTATCAGTTCTTATTATTCTTTGATAAGCTGTACGACAGATTTACGGATATTGAGAAGAAAACATTTATGAAGAGCTTCCTTGCGGATGTGAATATTTACGAGGAAGAGCAGGCGGACGGAAGAATCCTTCGTAGTCTAAAGTTTAGATTTCCTGTGTTTTTCAATGGGAAAGAGATATACGAATTGGATTGGGACAACGAAAGTACCGTTGAGACGGTAGTTCTTTTGTCCATAGAGGTGAGTAATAGAAATTATCACGATATATGATGGACCAAGGGCATTTATAGTATTAGAAGTTTGCGGGAATTAGGCTCTTCTAAAAGCATTTCATTAATATTTATATAAAATACATGAAAGCAGAACCAAATTGATTATGTTACTCGTAGTGCAGGAGAAATTAATTTGGAGCTGCTTTTTTATTGAAAATTTTTATGTTTCTTAAAATTTTTAAAGATTTTTTAAGAATTGAAATGTTACTATCGACCTGTAAGTGATGTAGAAAACACCTATTTCTTGATTATAGGGAAGCGCATTTCGCAATAAGGTAAGTAGAAATGGAGAGAACAATTACAATGAATAAAACAGTTATTCAAACGAAAGATTTGTGTAAAACCTACATTGTAGAAAAACAGAGCAATAATGTTTTACAGAATGTGAATTTAAACGTAGAAGAAGGCGAATTTGTATCCATTATGGGTCCCAGTGGTTCCGGTAAATCCACCTTGCTTTATACAGTAAGCGGCATGGATCGCGCAACCGCTGGGGAGGTGATTTTTGATGGAGAGATTATTTCAGGTAAAAACGAAAAAGAAATGTCTTACATCAGACTGACCAAGATGGGATTTATTTTTCAGCAGATGTATATGATGAAAAAGCTTTGTATCATGGACAATATTGTACTTCCGGGTTATCAGGCGAAACTGAAAAGTCGTGAAAAAGTGAATGAAGAGGCAGAGAAGCTGATGCGCCGATTAGAGATCATAGATACTGCTGAACGCCAGATTACGGAAGTGTCCGGCGGACAGTTACAGAGAGCCTGTTTGTGCAGAGCCTTGATTAACAATCCTAAGGTTTTGTTTGCAGATGAGCCCACCGGAGCATTAAACTCCAAGGCATCCAAGGAAGTTATGAAAGAACTTGCAGAAGCAAATAAAAACGGAACAACCATTCTGATGGTTACTCATAGTGAACGTGTGGCAGCGGTTTCAGAGCGTATTATTTATCTGGTGGACGGAAACATACAGGGGGAATTGGTATTGGGGAAACTGAACGATATGCAGGATTTATCCGTACGTGAAAGAAAGTTAAAAAACTGGCTGACAGACATGAACTGGTAGTTTGAAGAAGTGGAGAAAGAGCAATGTATTTTAGAATGTTAAAAAGAGATTTGACGGATAAAGTCGGACTAAACATTACGCTGTTTGTTTTTATGATATTGGCCTCTGCATTTATTGTCATAAGTACCCATCTTCTGTACAGCAGTTTTGTGGGTAGCGAGAATACTTATGAGATATGTAATACCTCTGACATTATCATGATTGTTCAAAACAGTATTTCTGACAGCAAAGGGCAGCGTGAAGAAATAGAAGCCTTTTGGGAGAAGGTTCCCGAATATGACAAAATGTATTTCAATGAAAGAGTGATTTATCCCGGAACAATGGTAGAGTATGTGAGCGCGGAGGGCAAAGAGGAACCATTGTCACCAACTTCGCTGATGTTTGCAACGGTACAAACAGAACAAAACATTCCCTATAATTCAGAGGATGAGAAATTGGAAGTGCCAAGTGGCTATGTAGCGCTCCCTCAAAATCTCCTAAGCAATACCGAAGCAAGAGAAGGTGATATTGTTCGCATAACGACCCAGATGGGAAATGTGTATGAGTTTATCATTTCAGACTTCTACAAAGATCCTTCTGCGTACATATACGACAGAATGCTTTTTTCGGAGGCAGATTATGCAGTTCTATTTGAGGAATCTCCGGTAAAAAGGGATGTGTATGAAATTTTTCTGTCGGATGTGGAAGGTGATTATATAAGTACGTTATCGTCAATAGGAAACGATATGCTTGTTGAGCTGGATGATGTCCGGGGAGAGTTTTGGGGTAATAAAAGTCGATTTACGACCAATGATGGTGTGATTGGTTTGGTAGTTGCTTTGGCATTAACAGTAGTTGGTATTTTTATGGTTTGCATGATTTTTATGACCATTCATTTTAGCCTGAAGTCTGCGATTAGAAGAGAAGAAAAAGAAATTGGTATTATGAAAGCCATTGGAGTATATTCCTTTTCTTACCGGACTTTGTTTGCTGTCAAATATATTGCGTTTGCCATTGTGGGAGGTATCATTGGAATTCCCATTGCAATGCCTTTGGGTAAACTTTTGATGAATCAGTTTATGATACATATTATTTTACCGACACAGACTATGAGAATCGTCATGGCAATTATCGCCGTTGTTTGCATGATTCTTGTTATGGTGCTTTTTACATTTCTCTCCCTTCGCTCCATGAATAAAATCAGTGTAATGGATGCCATTCACGGAGATAATAGAGGAGAACGGTTTCGAAAAATGCCGGGCTTGTTTTTGCATAAAAAGAAAGCGTGCAATATACCTTTGTTCCTTGCGTTAAGTGATATTTTGGGAAGAGTAAAAAGATACAGCTATCTGATTCTTGCCTATGTCTGCGGTATTTTTATAGTGCTTCTTATTATCCAAATAAAAGATTCGATTTGCAGTATGGAGTATTATCAGAAATATTTGCAGGTCAATGCACTGGATTTTTATATGGAAATCGATGAGTCTTATTATACAAGACTCTATAACAAAGGAGGAAGTGCTGAAGCAGTATATGAGTCACTAAATGAAAAGTTGGCGGCAAATGGTATTCCTGCGAGAATCGATTTTTTTTCTACTCAGTCTGTCACACTTTTCTTTGAGGAGCAAGAGTTGTTATCTACCATGCAGTTTGGTGATTTCAATTATGCCATGGACATTATCTATGTGGAAGGCGGAACGGCACCTATGCTACAGAATGAGGTGGCAATGGCGTATTATACTGCCAAGCAGGCGGGAATTGAATTAGGAGATATTATTATCATCGAATACGAGAAGTATACTGACGACCATATATCCTATGAAAAGGTGCAGGAAGAGTTTGTGGTAACCGCATTTTTTGACGGACAGAGCTGGGGTGTTGCTCCCATTATTATGAGCGAAGCATTTGAGGGTGCTGTATCTACAGGGAATGCGCTGTATCAATATAAACTAGATTGTCCGGAATCAGAATATCAGGAATACTATGACAGAATGGATGCATTGTTTACGGATGAGGAAATAAAGTTTAAGGGCTCTAAAGACGCTTATGATGAATTCTTTGCAGGTTTTAGTTCCATGTTTAATCTGTTGATTCTGGTAGTATCCGTAGTAGTGGCTGTGGTGCTCAGTCTCATTACCATATTGTATGAGAATATTTTTATGGAAGAAGAAACAGGAGATGTGGCAGTACTGAAAAGCATAGGCTTTCAAAATGGAGTAATAAAATGTTGGCATCTGTTCAGAATGCTTTTGTTGGTGGCGGCATCTTATGTTGTGGCAATTATTTTTAGTAAAACAATCGGAAATTATGTGATAGGTAATATTGTAAATTATATTATCCACGTATGCGAATTTGAGATGATTACCCTGTTTTGGGCTAATTATGTGATTGTGCCGGTTAGTGTCATTCTGCTGATTGCACTTTGTATGCTGACCGTATTACAGGCAGTGAACAGAATACAAATCTGGAGGATTCGTGATGAATAAATGGATAAAAAAAGCTCGTAGTCTTAGTGTGCTTTTCATAATGCTTATAACTTTGACTGCCTGTAACACACAGGGCGAGGTAATCGTAAATCAAGATAACGACAATGAAAATTATGGGTTACAACCTGTAGGAAATTATCGCACGGAAGAAGAGTGTATGTATACCAACGAAGTTGTGAAGCAGAATGTTGAAAAGACTTTTGCGTCAAAGGATGGCTTGTGCACGATTCTGGTTTATCCGGATTACTATGACGTGACGTTGGATTATGAGAGGGGAACTCCGGAAGAAGTAGGCGAGGCATATGCTGATACGGTGCTGAAAGCTTTTCCGGCGTATGAGGAGAGTATGGAGCCGTATATTTACGAGAATATCAGGTTGGCGTTTTCGGGACAGAACATCGATTATGCAGTTTTGGAAGAGCGAATGAATGTGTTACTGTCATCTATACCGGAGGATTACAGAGCGGAGATTATGGCTTTTGCATCCATTATTTCCGGCCAAGAAAAAGGCTTTACGGAGAATGGTAAAATCAGTTATGAAGAAGCAGTGATTGTACAGATGATACCGGATGCCCTGCGTCCTACTTCTTGTAGTGCACTGTCCCTTTGGGGAAGTAAAACAGAAAACGGTGCAGGTATTACGTTGAGAAGTCTGGAATGGAATCTGGGCAGTGAAAACCAAATGGGGAAGGTAAATGCAGTGACTCATATGGTAAAGGGAGAAAGAAGCGTTACAACCATTGGAATGCTGGGAATTTACACTACGATTTCCGCAATAAATGATGATGGTGTTTTCGTGGCAATTCTGGATGTGGGAGCGTCGGATTATCCCTTTGTATCGGAAGGGAAAAAGTGTTATACTTATGATATCCGGTATGCATTGGAGGAATATGACAATGCAACGGATTTAGGTAATTATATGGTAGCAAACAGCGGTGATTATACATGGTGCCATAACCTGATTATTACAGATGCCGAGCATTCCTATTGTGCAGAAAATTGTGTTCGGGAAGTTACGGAAGCGGGAGATGGATTTTCTGTTCTGCGAGATGCAGATACTCCCATTATGGGAGGTCTTAAGTGGGAGAGTGAGGACAGTCTCTGCGTGCTGAATTCTTATATGACAGCAGGTAATAAAGATGATTTTACGGGTTCCGTGGCGAACCTGGTGCGTTTTTCCAAATACAATGATTGGGTGGCTGCCGAGGAGAACTTTACGGTAGCTGAAGTGAAAGAGATGATAACGCAGGAGCGGACCGACCAGTATGAGGTAGAAAATGTTCACAGGCAGGGTGTGGTACATCTTGTGTTGATTGACTATGCTACGGGCAATATTCAGGTGGCATTTACGGGGGACGAAGGTGTGACGGATAAGCCGGAGTTTCTGGATGTGGGGAATTATTATGATTGACATTTTGGTAATTGAAGATAATAAGGAACTGGGAACTTTAATTTGTGACTTTCTGAAGCAAGACGGTTTTAGCGTGGAATGGAAAGAAAGTGCCAAAGAGGGGTTGGAGTGCATTGAGAAGGCAGCATATAAAATGCTGCTTCTTGATGTTATGCTTCCGGGAATGGATGGTTATGAAACGCTCCAGATTATCCGGCAGAAACATAGTATTCCGGTGCTTATGATGAGTGCCAGAACCGATGATCAAAGTAAAATACTGGGCCTTGATGTAGGGGCGGATGATTATTTGGATAAGCCCTTTTCTTTCCCTGTTTTATCTTCCAAGGTAAAGGCAATTCTCCGCAGAACCTATGGGATGGCGGAAGATAAGCAGTTGCTTGTATATAAGGATATTACCATGGATGTTGCATCAAGAACGGTAACGAAAGCCGGTAAAGAGATTTCCATAACCGGCAAGGAATATGATATTTTATGTTATTTTATGAAACATCCTGAACAGGTGATTCATAAAGAAGCACTTTTTAATGCGGTTTGGGGGAGCGATTGTTTTAGTGAAATCAATACCTTGAATGTGTATGTACGATGGCTTCGTGAGAAATTGGAGGAAGACCCTAAGAATCCCATGCTGATCCAGACAGTATGGAAGGTGGGGTACCGATTCGGAGGAGGGAGCGATAAATGAAACGCTTAAAGTATTTGTATGCGGGAACGTTTCTGCTTTTTGCTTTACTGCTTGTAATTGCTAATATACTGCAGAAGAATCGGGAGGAGCAGTCCAATCAGGGGCGTAATGTGGTAATGAACCGTATTGCCGGCCTGGTGGAAACAGAGATGAAAGCCTCAGGTGCGAATCCGGAGGAGATTGTGCAGTTGTGTTTTTATGATAAAAAAGATGAATGGCAGCAGGCGTATCATGAATGTATGTTGCCCTTGGACATTGTTTATCTTCCGGCCGATATGGAGCAAAGCGGTGTGAATAATGTAACGGATTTGACAAGTTCGCAAAGTGTCTGGGTCCTCTATGAAGAGGAACGGCTTGCGGGCTTTCTTGTCTTTTCTTTTGGGGATGAATCTTATGGGCAAAAAGCAGTGATTATGAATGCGTGTATCATTGCATCTTTTGTACTGACGATAGGGATAATTGCATATATCCATTTTAAAATTTTAAAACCTTTCCAAACACTTTCCCAGTATCCGGAGCGTTTGTCCAAAGGTTCTTTTACGGATAAGTTACCGGAAACGAAGAACCGGTATTTTGGTAAGTTCGTATGGAGTGTTAATATGCTGGGTGATAAAATGACCTATGATAAAAAGCATATCAATCGTCTGATTGAAGAACGTCAGACGCTTCTTGCAACCATAGCTCACGGAATCAAAACACCGGTGTCGAATATTAAACTGTACGCAAATGCAGTGGAGACGGGATTGTACCAGCCGGATGGCATGCCCAATGAAAAGGATGCGGAAATTGCAGTCAAGATTAATAAAAACGCAGATGATATCACCATCCTTGTACAGGAGATGATTCAAACCTCTATGGAAGGGTTGGTGGATTTTGAACCCAACCCGCAATCTTTTTATTCCAAAGAGATTGAGGAGTACATAGAAGAAGAGTACACCAATCGATTAAAAGTACTTAAAATTCCCTGCGAAGTGGAATGCGTCAATAATACTTTGGTGGATTCGGATAAAATAGGTATTCTGCGGATTTTATCGCAGTTTCTTGAAAATGCGATTAAGTACGGTGACGGCACCGGAATTTCTGTTGTGATTGAGAAGCAGGAAGAAGGACATTATTTTACGGTAAGAAATAAAGGAGGCATTGTGTCTGAGAGTGAACTTCCTTATCTTTTTAACAGCTTTTGGAGAGGCTCTAATGCAGAAATGAAAGAAGGAAGCGGTATCGGTTTGTATGAAGCCAAACAAATTGCGTTGCGTTTGTCGGGAGATGTGTTTGGGCGATATATGAAAGATGCGGAAGGGATGGAGTTTGTTTTATACATTCCGTAGAAGATATCCTTACAGGCTACAAGTAAGAATGAATACAAGAAGAGAGCAGAGCTTACATTATAATAAAACAAAAGCAATCTTTTTAGCTTATAAATTGAAAGAAAGCCGCAAGTTCGTTTCTCTTAATAACATTTTTATATTATGTAAAATTTTAGAGGGGTGTCGACGGCAAGATACGCACTTTGTGGCCACAAGCCACTTTGCGCATTTTGTTAG
>JAZNQI010000025.1:0-53091 GCA_045590095.1 Acetatifactor sp.
GAGTGTATGAAACTTTTGAATGAGGCGGCGAAAAAGACTTCGCGGATTGGTATTTTGGTATTGACTCAGGAAAAGGCTTTTTGCGCAGTGGCATTTACTTTTAATGAAAAGGAATCTTACTTCTATTACAGTGATGGTACAATTGCAGAGAATCAACAGCTGTCATTGTTTTCCATGGAACAGGATGATTGTACGGGTATCATTGAAGGAATCAGGAATCTGAGCAGTAAGATAAAAATGACTACTTTAGATATTAAAAAATTGTATCCTTTCGTTCAAACCGAAGATATTTCAAAATACTTCGACGGAATTATCGGAAGTTATTTATTAAATCCTTTAAAGAATGATTATGATGCCGAAAGTATTGCACAAGAATTTTTGGGCTTGACGATTCCCGGACAAAAGGAATTTTTCGGAAAGAAGAGCATGGCAGAGATGGCAAATGAAAATATGCAATCTTTGGGTGAATATTTTATGTACCAAAGCTATGTTGCTTATGCAGTTGAGCCGATTCTGAGAAAAGGCTTGGAAGATACGGGTATGTTGACCTTGATGCTTGATGTTGAGATGCC
Source organism: Acetatifactor sp. (assembly GCA_045590095.1). Taxonomy (GTDB): domain Bacteria; phylum Bacillota; class Clostridia; order Lachnospirales; family Lachnospiraceae; genus Acetatifactor. Next base: position 573 of record JAZNQI010000025.1, read on the forward strand.
ACTATCTCATGTTTTGTACGACATGGAAAAGAGGGGTATCACAGTCAGAAGAGACGAATTAAAGGAGTACAGTGTCATACTGGGTGAAAAGATAAACGAGCTTGAAAAGAAGATTTATGAACAGGCAGGAATAGAGTTTAATATTAATTCGCCAAAACAATTGGGAGAAATTCTTTTTGAAAAAATGCAAATTCCGGGTGGTAAAAAAACAAAGACCGGTTATTCTACTGCAGCGGATGTTTTGGAAAAATTGGCGGGAGAGTACCCTGTTGTTAATGATATTTTAGAATATCGCGGGTTGACAAAACTGAAATCAACTTATGCGGATGGGTTAACTGCATATATTGAAGCGGACAATAGAATTCATACAAGTTTCAATCAGACGATAACTGCTACAGGACGAATCAGCTCCACAGAGCCTAATTTACAGAATATCCCTATCCGTATGGAATTGGGACGGAAAATTCGTAAGGCTTTTGTGGCTTCAGAAGGGTGTGTATTGATGGATGCGGATTACTCTCAGATTGAACTTCGAGTTTTAGCACATTTGTCCGGAGATGAGGAATTAATTGCGGCCTATCGTTCAGAGCAGGATATTCACAGAATTACAGCGGCAAAGGTATTTAATACTCCCTTAGAGGAAGTAACTCCTTTACAAAGAAGAAATGCAAAAGCTGTTAATTTCGGAATTGTTTATGGTATCAGCTCTTTCGGGCTTAGTCAGGATTTGAGTATTAGTCGCAAAGAAGCGGCTGAATACATTGAACAGTATTTTGCAACCTATCCGAAGGTAAAAGAGTATCTGGATAAGCTTGTCGCTGATGCAAAAGTAAATGGGTATATTACCACCATGTTTGGTCGCAGACGTCCTATTCCGGAGCTGAGTTCTTCTAATTTTATGCAACGCTCGTTTGGTGAACGTGTGGCAATGAATTCGCCGATTCAGGGTACTGCTGCGGACATTATCAAAATTGCTATGATTAAGGTGTGGAAGGCTTTGAAAGAAGCGGGGCTTTCGTCCAAACTGATTCTTCAGGTGCATGATGAATTAATAATTGAAACCAAAGAAGAGGAAGTTGCACAAGTAAAAGATATTTTAGAAAAGAACATGAGGGAAGCTGCAGAGATGGCAGTGGATTTGGTGGTTGATTTACAAATGGGACCGAATTGGTACGAAGCACATTAAGAAATTGAAAAGAGGATGAAATATGCGTTTGATCGGAGTCACCGGTGGTGTCGGTGCCGGAAAATCACAGGTTCTGTCTTATATTAATGAACACTATAAATGTCGTATTTATTTGGCGGATGAAGTGGCACATTTGGTTAAGAAGAAAGGTGAAGATTGTTATTATGAGCTGGTTGAACTTCTGGGAAAGGATATTTTACTGGAAGATGGAGAAATTAATAAATCTGCCATGGCTGCAAAGATATTTGCGGATGAGGATTTATTGGAACGTGTGAATGAAATTGTACATCCGCAGGTTCGGATTTATCTGGAAAAGCGAGTACATGAAGCGCGACAAAACCCGGAAGTTGAAATTATGTTTATTGAAGCGGCTTTGTTAATCGAAGCCGGTTACAAGCAAATTGTGGATGAACTTTGGTATATTTATGCTGATGCAGAAGTCCGAAAACAGCGTTTGATAGAGAGCAGAGGTTATTCGGAAGAGAAAATTGCGCAGATTATGGAGGCGCAATTGTCTGAGGATGCATTTCGGAAAGAATGTGATTTTGTAATAGATAACAGCGGTACATTAGCAGACAGTTACAGACAAATTCGCAGAAAATTAAAAGAATATACATGGGTGGATTGATTTTGGCCCAAAGGAGATTTGAATGAGATTATGTAGTATTGCCAGCGGGAGTAGCGGGAATTGTATTTATGTGGGGTCGGAAGCTACACATCTGTTGGTGGATGTAGGAATAAGCGGAAAGCGTACAGAATGCGGATTGAACAGTCTGGAAGTATCCGGAGCAGATTTGGACGGAATTCTGATTACCCATGAACATGCAGATCATATTGCAGGTGTGGGGGTTTTGGCCAGAAAATATGACATTCCTCTTTATGCAACACCGGGTACAATAAAAGCACTGAAGAATTGTAGCAGTATTGGGAAAATTCCGGAAGATTTGTTTGTGGAGATTCAACCTGATAAAAAGATTACAATTAAAGATATTACAGTGAATCCCATGCGTATTTCTCATGATGCAGCGGAGCCGGTAGCGTATCGGTTTGGATACGGAACACAGAAAGTTGCTGTATGTACGGATTTGGGTATTTTTAATGATTACACTGTAGAATGCCTAAAAGGAATGGATGCACTATTGATAGAGGCAAATCATGATGTGAATATGTTGCAGGTGGGACCCTATCCCTATTATTTGAAACAAAGAATTTTGGGAGAAAGAGGACATCTGTCCAATGAAAATTCAGGCAGATTATTAAATCGTATTCTACACGATGATTTGAAAACAATTATACTTGGACATCTAAGCAAGGAAAATAATTTGCCGGAGCTTGCTTATGAAGCGGTACGAATGGAGATTACATTAGGAGATAATCCTTATAAGGCGGAAGATTTTGATTTGCAAGTTGCAAGCAGAAGCGAAGTGTCTCCTGTGGTGCAAATAATCGGTTAATGTGCCGTATGCTTGAGGAATTGTTTGCTTTTGAGGATTTTACTTACGTGCATTGTGCCCTTGCAAATTTTTGAAAAGGGTATATAATAAGTGCAGATGTTTTGAGAATATTTTAACGGAGGCTTAACATGGAGAAGACAATTATTACCGTAGTCGGTAAGGATACGGTTGGTATTATTGCAAAGGTATGTACATATCTGGCAGAAAATAGTGTTAATATCTTAGATATTTCACAGACCATTGTACAGGATTATTTTAATATGATGATGATTGTGGATACATCACGCATGGACAAAAAACATGGTGATTTAGCCGATGAACTGAAAGCTTTGGGAGAGGAAATCGGTGTAATGATTAAATGTCAAAAAGAAGAGATTTTTGATAAAATGCATAGAATTTAGGAGCTTACTCACATGATAAATCGTATAGAAGTAACCGAAACGAATGAAATGATTGAAAAAGAGAATCTGGATGTAAGAACCATTACCATGGGCATCAGTTTGTTGGACTGTATTGATTCGGATTTAGAAGCTTTAAATAGAAAAATATATGATAAAATTTACGAAGCGACCAAGGATTTGGTAAAGGTTGGAGAGGAGATTTCCAAGGAATACGGTATTCCTATTGTGAATAAGCGTATTTCGGTTACACCTATTGCTTTGATTGGCGGTTCGGCATGTAAAACAGTAGAAGATTTTGCTTCCATTGCAAAAACCTTGGATAAGGTGGCTCATGAGGTTGGGGTAAACTTTATCGGGGGATATTCTGCACTTGTAAGTAAAGGCATGACCGCAGCGGATGAATTGTTAATCCGTTCTATTCCCTTGGCACTTTCTACAACGGAAAGAGTATGCAGTTCCGTGAATTTAGGTTCTACCAAAACCGGTATTAATATGGACGCAGTAAAGCTTATGGGGGAAATGATTAAAGAAACTGCAGAATATACAAAGGAGCAGGATTCTTTGGGATGTGCTAAGCTGGTAGTATTTTGTAATGCACCTGATGATAATCCTTTTATGGCTGGTGCTTTTCATGGTGTAACGGAAGCTGACAAGATTATTAATGTCGGTGTCAGTGGTCCGGGTGTTGTTAAGACCGCTCTGGAAAAGGTACGTGGTGAAAATTTTGAGATTCTTTGTGAAACCATTAAGAAAACTGCGTTCAAGGTCACCCGTGTAGGCCAGCTTGTTGCACAGGAAGCGTCTAAGATATTGGGAGTACCATTTGGTATTGTAGATTTATCTTTAGCACCTACGCCTGCAATTGGAGACAGTGTAGCGGATATTTTGTGTGAAATAGGTTTGGAATATGCCGGAGCTCCGGGAACTACGGCAGCGCTTGCACTTTTAAATGATCAGGTCAAGAAGGGGGGCGTTATGGCATCCTCTTATGTAGGCGGATTGAGTGGTGCATTTATTCCGGTAAGTGAAGATCAGGGCATGATTGATGCAGTTACTGCAGGTGCGTTGACCTTGGAAAAATTGGAGGCAATGACCTGTGTATGTTCTGTGGGTCTTGATATGATTGCAATTCCCGGAGATACAAAGTCAACAACCATTTCCGGAATTATTGCAGATGAAATGGCAATTGGTATGGTGAATCAAAAGACAACAGCGGTACGAATCATTCCGGTAATCGGAAAAGGAGTGGGAGAAACTGTTGAGTTTGGCGGTTTGTTGGGATATGCACCTATTATGCCGGTAAATCCTTTCTCTTGTGATGCATTTGTAAATCGCGGCGGAAGAATCCCGGCACCTATTCATAGTTTCAAAAACTAACTAAATAGCCCCGTATGGAGGCATATATGTCCTGGCTTGTTCGTATAGGATGTATATGCCGCCATACGGGGTTTTTATTTATGAAATATGAAATTGCGCGAGTACAGTGGCAACAATTTTTTATGTGATAGGAAATTGTGCGAGTACGGCGGCGACAATTTTTTATAGAATTACAATTGGCGTAGAGTATTCATTGTACATGGGCACTTTTGCCTTGGATGCACGAATACTGCTATATATGTCATTAACTGTAATATCTTTTTTAAGCATTTCATAAGCAGACTGTGAAAGAATCTGTGAAGCATCGGCAAGTTTGGTTATAAGGGGAATTGATGTATTTTTGTCAATTTCACTTAATAAATTTGCGGATTCCTTTCTAAATCCTAAGACTCTTGCATAAGGAGTAATGCCTAATTCATTAATGTATTTATCCAAATCATTTTTGCGCATATTTAATAAAATGTGATACAGACAACGACTGATTCTGGAATGTGTTATGTCTCTGGTTTTTAATAAATTACAAAATGCTTCATATCCATCAAATTTGTATAAATTATTGCAGATGCGATCGGAAAGCGGTTGTGAAACATCTATGTAGTCTGTGAAACCATTGTCTCTTTCTGCTAAAAGTTTATAGTATAAAATTTCGGAAAAATCATTTAGGTGAATTAATTCATTGGTTTGGAAGTAATCCTCTAAAATCTGGAAGGATTGTTCCGGTAACTGGCTGGAGAGTTCGGGTACTTTTACTCCGGACCAAAGAGCCTGTCGTAAAGCGGTGGCTGAGCTTTGATTGATACCTAAACGCATATCATGATATCCGGAACCATATCTTCTTGTGGTAAGCGGAGTAACGGAACTTCCTATTTTCATGATATTTTTAATGTATTCGATACCCAAAATATTGTTGGGAGTATTTAATACGGATATGTGAGCACTTAATTCAGGCGCTGTTTTAAGTAAAGCTGCAGTTCTTGCGGAGGGATAGGTCTCGCCGCTTCTTAAATGGGACTGCAGGCAATCGTGAAATTCGGGAGTTTCTTCCAAAAAAATACCGGCAATTTTTTGGAGCAGTTGAATGTCTCCGCATTCACTACCGAAACATATGTGAGTTACGGCACCAAGCTTATCCAATAACGAAACTGCGCCAAGTGCAAAGTATTCGGCACTTCCGGTAGAATAGTAGGAGGGAAGTTCAATTACTAAATCCGCTCCGCAGGAAAGCGCAACTTGTGCACGGGTATACTTGTCCATTATCGCAGGAGTACCGCGTTGCATAAAATTACCGCCCATGATAATAATAGTATAGTCAGCATTGGAGAGTTCCTTTGCTTTTTGTAATTGATATAAATGTCCGTTGTGAAAAGGATTGTATTCTGCTACAATACCGCAAATATTCATGTTTTCAACATCCTTTCTGCTATATATTAACGAAATAACGTAAAAAAGTATCGAGTAGTTGTGTGAAAAAAATAACATACAATGAAAGCGTTTACAGATATATAAAAATCAATCATTGTATAGGGTTTATAAAGTGGGTGTGTATTCAAAAATGTACAATTTATCGAATATTTCGCCTTGTGTCTCATTCCTATATTTAGTATAATATAGTCAGTGAAGTTTGTTAAGTGAAAAATGTATAAATCTTGAAAATATTGTCTTAACTTTTATGAGACAGGCCTGTGAAAGGAGAGTATTATGTCATATATTGATATGATTAAAGACAGAGCAAGATTGGAAAAGAAAACCATCGTTTTGCCGGAGTCCAATGATAAGAGAACATTAATTGCAGCTGCAAAAATCATGGAAGAAGGCATTGCCAATATTATTATGATTGGTAATGAAGAAAAGATTACCGATGGTGCCGGATGGCTGGAAGTGGATTTGACAGATGTAAAGATTGTGAATCCGGTTACTGACCCGAAGTTTGAAGAATATGCACAATTATTATATGAAACCAGAAAATCTAAAGGAATGACTTTGGAGGCTGCACGTGAAATTCTATTAAATGATTATCTTACCTATGGTATTGTAATGGTTAAAGCAAATGATGCGGATGGTATGGTTGCCGGTGCTAATCATTCTACTGCAGCTACTTTACGTCCTGCACTTCAGATTTTAAAGACTGCTCCCGGAGTGAAGTTAGTTTCGGCATTCTTTGTTATGGATACTAAATTTAAAGAATTTGGTGAAAACGGAACCTTTATTTTTGCAGATTGCGGTTTGAACCAGGATCCCAGTGCGGAAGAATTGGCTGCGATTGCAGATTCATCAGCAAAGAGCTTTAAGGCTCTGGTAGGTCCGAGACCTTGTATTGCAATGATGAGTCATTCTACTAAAGGCAGTGCAAGTCATCCCTTGGTTGATAAAGTAGTAGAAGCTACCAGAATTGCACATGAAGAGTATCCTTGGCTTACTATTGATGGTGAATTACAGCCGGATGCCGCTTTGGTACCCGGAGTTGCAAAGACAAAAGCCCCCGGCAGTATTGTGGGCGGTAATGCGAATGTACTTATTTTCCCCAATTTGGATGCGGGTAATATTGGTTATAAATTAGTACAGCGTCTTGGTGGTGCAGAGGCATACGGACCTATGTTACAGGGCATTGCGCGCCCGGTTAATGATTTGTCCCGTGGCTGTTCATGGCAGGATATTGTTGGTGTTGTAGCATTGACAGCAGTACAGGCACAGTTGGTTTGATAAAAAACTGGAGGAAACATAAATGAATATTTTAGTAATTAATTGTGGTAGTTCTTCTTTGAAATTTCAGTTGATTAATTCAGAAACAGAAAAGTGTATTGCAAAAGGACTTTGCGAGAGAATCGGTATTGACGGCAGTATGATTACTTATTCTCCGGCAGGCGGGGAGAAGGAGAAAACAGTAACTCCTATGGCGGATCATACAGAGGCTATTCGTTTGGTGTTGGAAGCATTAACCAATGAAAAGACCGGAGTTGTGAAAAACTTAGCCGAAATCGGTGCAGTAGGTCATCGTATTGTACATGGCGGAGAGAAATTTGCAGAAGCTACATTGATTACGGATGAAGTAATAAAAGCCATTGAGGAATGTAATGATTTGGCGCCGCTTCATAACCCTGCCAATTTAATCGGTATTAATGCATGTAAAACCTTAATGCCGGATACTCCCATGGTAGGTGTTTTTGATACTGCATTTCACCAGACTATGCCGGAAGAAGCATATATGTATGGTTTGCCTTATGAGTATTATCAGAAATATAAAGTGAGAAGATATGGTTTCCACGGAACCAGCCATTCTTATGTATCTAAGAGAGCGGCAGAGGTCTTGGGAGTAGATTATGATTCTTTAAAGATTATTGTTTGCCACTTGGGTAACGGTGCTTCTATTTCAGCAGTTAAAAATGGTGTGTGTGTGGATACATCTATGGGACTTACACCTTTGGAAGGTCTTATTATGGGTACCCGTTCAGGTGATATTGACCCGGCTATTATTGAGTTCATTGCTAACAAAGAGAATATGAGCTTGAATGACGTATTGTCTGTATTAAACAAAAAGTCCGGCGTATTAGGACTTTCTAATAATTTATCATCTGATTTCCGTGATTTGGAAGATGGTATGTTAGCCGGAGATGAGCATGCAGTACGCACTATGAAAACATTCTGTTATCGCGTTGCAAAGTATGTAGGTTCTTACGTGGCAGCCATGAATGGTGTGGATGTGATTTGTTTCACGGCAGGTGTTGGCGAAAATGGCCCGATAGTACGTAATATGATATGTGAATATTTTGGATACTTAGGCATTACCCTGGATCAGGAATTAAATAATAAGAGAGGTTTGGATTTGGTAGTTAGTACACCGGATTCTAAGACAAAGGTTATGGTAATTCCGACCAATGAAGAGCTTGCTATAGCAAGAGAAACAGTACGTTTGGTAAAATAATATTATATTTTTTAATGTAACCCTTATATACATTGATAAATTCATTGTATATAAGGGTATTTTGATGCAAAAATGATGCTACGCTGTAGTAAAAATAGTGATATAATGTAGGTTAGCGTTAGAATGGTTGTTTTTTGTGGTTATTTGGAGGTTTTATGCAGAAAAAGATAATTCAGTTAATACTTACTTTACCCATATTAGTATTGTTGTTCTTGGAAAATCCTGATGCCGGATTAATTGTTTATGCGTCGGAAGATGCTGAAACTTTGTCTGTGCGAGAGCAATATGAAGAGTTTGAAGCTCGTTTTAAAGCGGTAGAAAATAGTTCTGATATTGAGAAAAATGGTTTTCGTATTTTAGATGGGCAGGTTTTTGAGATTGTGTTTGAATCTTTTGGAGAAGAACCTGTGACATTTATGGTTACCATGGATGATAAATATAATCGCATAGGAATTTTTTTGGCAGACAAGGAAGGAAAAATTATATATAAATACAATCGTTTGGAAACCAATAACCGTGTACTGGGACAGATGCAACAAAATACCGAGGATATTGCTGCGGTATCTTTTGTGGATTTAAATTGTGATGAGTTGTTGGATGTTATTTTGATTAGCAGATGTAAAAATGATTCGGGAGAATACTCGGATAAACTTTATAAAATAGGTGATGTATTGTTTCAAGGGGAAAAATATTTTTATCGTGATTACAGGATATCTCAAACCATAAATCGCTTTGGAATGAATAAAAGTGCAAAATGTGTTGTTTCTTATGTGCGTGATAATATTTCCGCAGAATTTCTATACACGGCAACGACTAAAGACGAACTTTTGGAAAATGGGTTTATAATAGAAGAGGAACAGTGCTATTATCGAGAGTTTGAAAAATTAGGACGCTTACAGGTTGTTCCGGGTTCTTTCAAAATGGGTGATTACAATATTTTTATGATTTATCTGATAGATACAAAAGGAAATATTGTTTGGAGTTTTCAACCTATGGGAGAATATGATAATCTTTATGCCTTGCGTGGGATTTCCGGAAAAGATGTAGACGGAGACGGTATGAAGGATATAGTTGTTTTGGCAAAATACAGCTACGAGTCACCGGAAGGCAAATGGGAGATAGTAATGGCGTGTGATGTTTATTACCAACGTACAGGCGGTTTTGATGTGGATACGGAGTTCGTGGAACAGTTTGTATGTCCGGAAGACCTTACAATGGAGGCGCTTGTTAATGAAATACGTGCATTCTGGGGATGGGAAACGGATGAAGTAAAAGATTATATGAAACAAAAGAATGAAGAACGAGGCAAAAAATGATAAAAGTACTAATAGTGGATGATGAGAAAGCAATTTGCGATTTAATTGATATGAATTTAAGTGCAGCAGGATATTCATGCAAAACGGTGCAGGATGGATTGAAGGCAATTGACATGATTGAAAAGGAGGAGTTTGATCTTATTTTGTTGGATATTATGCTTCCGGGAGCTGATGGGTATGATATTTTTGAATATATTAAACCGCTTAAAATACCGGTAATATTCATAACTGCTAAGCATGAGGTGAAGGATAGAGTTAAAGGCTTGAAAATGGGTGCAGAGGATTATTTGGTTAAGCCCTTTGATGTGTTTGAACTTTTGGCACGAGTAGAGGTTGTGTGCAGACGTTATCATAAAACTCAAAACATTTTGCAGGTTGGAGATGTGATGGTGGATACTCAGGCACGTAAAGTTACAAAAGCAGGTAAGCCGGTAGTACTCACCAACAAGGAATATGGATTATTGTTATTGTTTATCCGTAATAAAAATGTAGCATTATTCAAGGAGATGCTGTATGAAAAAGTATGGGGAGATGAATATATTGCAGATAGTCGGACCTTGGAGCTTCATGTACAACGATTGAGACGAAAAATGTCCTGGGAAAAAAATCTGGTGGCAGTATATAAAATAGGCTATAGACTGGAGATATAACTAATATAAGTAATGATAGGTGAGGAACTATATGAAGTTTTTACATAAATTGTTATTATGGAATGTGGTTATTATAGCTGTTTCTTTAAGTGTGGGCGGTTTTTTCTTTGTGAATTTTGTGTTTAAAACTTCCATGGAACGAGAAGTGCAACAGGCATTGGAGGAAAATGAAATTATTCAGTTTGCTTTTGAAACAGCTGCATTAAATATACCTTCCAGGTATAATGTGTTGCAAGATGCTACTATTCAGGAAATAGGAGTTAATTTAAAGAATAGCGGGCAAAGCAACGAAAGATTACTGAGAATATCCGATGAATCCAAAAGAATCTTATATGCCAGTGATAATTTTGCGGGAAATGAGGAGTTCCTTTTAGAAATAAAAAAGGACGCCAGAATTTATCAATTGCTCTCAGCAGATGGGGATTACTATGTACAGACCGGTATCAAATTTGATATTTTAAATCGTGAACTATACTTGGAGACAATGCGTGATGTGACGCAGGTGTATGAAGAACGTACAGAGGGATTCAGTGTGTATCGAAAGGTAGTGTTTGTGGTCTTGTTGATAGCATCTGTGGTTTTGTTGGTGATTACATCGTGGTTGACAAAACCTATTCGTTATTTGACAAAGGCAACACGCAAGATGGCATCCGGAGAATATGACTATCGCGCTAAAGTAATCAGCAATGATGAAATGGGACAACTTACCGATGATTTTAATAAAATGGCGCAATCGCTGGAAGAAAATATGAGTAAGTTGGAGGCTGAAGTAAAGGCCAGAGAAGAATTTATTGCTGCATTTTCCCATGAATTGAAAACACCGCTTACTGCAATCATCGGATATGCAGATATGCTTCGTTCACGTAAGTTAGAGGAAGACAAACATTTCATGTCGGCCAATTATATATATACAGAGGGAAAACGACTGGAATCCATGTCTTTCCGCTTGTTGGATTTGATTGTTACCAAGCGTACTGAAATTGAAAAACAGACAGTTAATACAGAGAGTTTATTTCAATATTTAAAAACCATGTATGAGGACGATTCCTATGTGCGTGTCAGATGTCAATATGAATTGGCTACTATCAGAGTAGAAGTAAACTTATTAAAATCAGTATTGTTAAATTTGCTGGATAATGCCAAAAAGGCTTCTGCAGAAGGCGGGAAGGTGGAAATAATAGGCCGAAAGCAGAAAGAGGGATATTTGTTTGCGGTAAAGGATTATGGTGTCGGAATTCCGATAGAAGAGCAAAAGAAAATAGTGGAAGCCTTTTATATGGTAGATAAATCACGTTCCAGAAGCAAAAACGGTGCAGGTTTGGGATTGGCACTTTGCGTTGAAATATTAAATCTCCACGGAAGTGAATTACAAGTGGAAAGTGAAGTGGGAAAAGGAAGTTGTTTCAGCTTTTTGATTCCTTGGGAGGAGGTGAAGGCCGATGCTTAGACCAAACAGAGTATTTATGAATGCCTTATTTGTATTTGGTGTGATGTTGGTTTTGGTACTTTCTCTTTTGGGACCGGAGCGGCTTGCCTTATATCTCGATCAAAATACATTAAATCAAATTAATGAAGTACCGTTGAAGGAAGCGTCGGAAGGATATCACTATGCTTTAAGTGCAAATGAGAAGCTATATATTTTATCTTCCGGTTTGAACAATATGGTATTGCCGGAAACAGAGCTGAGCGAGAAGACGAACGCGGATTCAAATCTGTTGTATGAAGAACTAAGTGGTTCTTATGCATTGGTGACTAATTATCAGGGCGCAAGAGAAAATGAGATACAATCTTTTGAGGTGGTGGAACATATTAATGGTGAATTAGAGCTTTTGAAAGACTTAGGGATTGTTCCGCCTGAAGTAAAAGAAATAGACAGTTCAGCATACAGTGCTCAATTATATTCAGCAATTGATTTAAAGGAACCGGGGAATAATCTTTCGGTTTGGAAAGTTTCTTTGGTCAGCAGTCATGTAAATGCTGACAAATCTAAAAGGGTCCTGGATATTTATATGGATGCGGAAACCGGTAAAATATATGAATTTTATGTGAGAGTTGATCAAACATGGGATAATATAAATCCGGAAGCTATGATGGTAAAGTGGAGTGAGTATTTAGAGTTGCAGGATGTTAAAAAATATGAAAATGATAATCCTTTATTGGAAACCACACCATATTATCTTAAGTATCAGGTGCCGGGAATAGATGGAAATAATACTATTGTAACCATTGGATTTTACGAAGGAATCAATGAATTGTTTTTGAAAATTTCCAAATGATGAAAAAAAGATGCAATAATTATGTATGTATTATGCATGTAATATGAAAGTTTGATGTGCCCTTCGAATAAGCTTGTATTAACAATTAGCAAGTTTATTGGAGGGCATTATTATGTACGTCAGTGAATTGACATGGTATCAAAGAGAAAAGAAAAGGAAGATATTGCTGAAACGATGGATGTCATGGGGAAGAAAAATCATAATATGCCTAATGGTGATTGCTGTTTTGGTTTGTATACCATGGGGAGATTTCTTTGTAAAAAATAGAAAAGAGGTCACACTAAATTTAATTGACCAGAAAGAAGAAACGGCACCGCAGAATATAGAAGAAAAAGCTGATGAGAATAAGAATATAGATACGAATAAAGATAAGGAAATCGATAATTGTGTGGAGTTGCTTGCTGAAAAAGATGTTCCGGTTATCATTCTGGATCCCGGACACGGTGGTATGGATGAAGGCTGCAGCAGAGAGGGAATAGAAGAGAAGGAAATTAATTTAAAGCTTGCGTTTTCTTTAAAGAATAAACTCGAAGAAAAAGGTTTTTGTGTATTGTTGACAAGGGAAAATGATGAAGGTATTTCTCTTACGGAAAGAGCGGATTTTGCTCGAAAAATGAATGGAGATTTATTAATCAGCATTCATCAAAATGCCTGTGAATACGATGACGTGGAAGGAATTGAAATATGGTATGATGAAAGTGTAAATAGTGAAAGCGAAAGATTGGCAAGATTATTACAGAAATATTTGATTTCGGGCACGGAAGCAAAAGACAGAGGAATTAGTAATACCGATACACTTTATGTGATACGTGAATGCGGTATGCCGGCGTGTTTGGTAGAAACCGGTTTTCTATCAAATCCGGAAGAAAGAGAGTTGTTGTTGAATGAAGACTATTGTGAAAAAATAGTACAAGGATTAGCGGATGCTGTTTGGTATTTTTTTTATCCTAAGAAAATGTATTTGACATTTGATGACGGACCAAGCAGAGAGAATACAGAAATAATACTGGATATTTTAAAAGAAAGAAATGTCAGGGCTACTTTTTTTGTAGTAGGAGAAAATGTAAAGAAATATCCGGATATTATTAAACGAATGGTACAAGAAGGCCATGTGATCGGAATTCATTGTTATAATCACTCCTACGAAAAGATATATGCCGGCGTCCAGGAGTATATAGATGATTTTGAACAGGCAAAAAAATTAGTATATGAAATAACGGGTGAAGATGTCTGGTGCTATCGATTCCCGGGGGGCAGTATTAATAAATATAATAAGCATATTTATAGTGATATAATAGAAAAGATGTCTGAACAGGGATATGTTTATTATGATTGGAACGGTTGCTTTGAAGATGCTGTTTCGAATCCGAGCCGGGAACAAATAGTGAAGAATGCAGTCGAGAGCACTTTGAAACGAAAGAAAGTAATTATGCTTGCCCATGATACAGTTGATGAAACCGCTGAATGTCTGAATGAGGTTTTGGATTTGTTGCCGGAATATGAATTTTTACCTTTATCTAAAGAAGTACTCCCCATACAATTCAAGTAAATTAGCGAGAACATATGTGTAAAATTACTTTTGTAGGGGGACGGCAATGTGCTAAAAACATTCCTGAAAAAAATCGTAAATAGTTATTGACAAAAGTGGTTTACATATGTATAATCAACTAAGTGTGAAAACAAAGAGTATGTTCAAATTTGAGATGCTCTTTACATAGGAGTCAACTATGTTAGTGAATTTATCTGATGTTTTTTCATCTGAAGGATTAACGACAACTGTTACAGCAGAGCTTGAAATGACTGAATTTACAAGCAGAATCGGGAAGTTTTCTATTATAGAGAAAGGACCGGTTGCCTTGAAACTTGCCAATATCGGTGTGGGTAAAGCGAGAGTAGAGGCAGAAGTAAAATTAGTTTTTGATACATTTTGTGACAGATGTTTGACAGAAGTCCCTACTGTATTAACCTTGTTATCGGAAAGGGAAATTGCTTCGCCGGATATGACACCGGATAGTCCGACAGACCAGGAAGGTGACCGGGAAGATGAACTCGATTACATGGAAGGTTATCAGCTTAATGTAGAGACTTTTGTGTACAATGAAATTTTATTAAATTGGCCGATGAAGATTTTGTGCAAAGATGATTGCAAAGGAATTTGCAAGGTTTGCGGTCAGAATCTGAATGAAAAAGAATGTGGCTGTGATACTTTTGTACCGGATCCACGTTTTGCGGCAATACAGGATATCTTCAACGCGAATAAGGAGGTGTAACGAATATGTCTATTTGTCCTAAGAATAAATCTTCAAGAAGTAGAAGAGATAAGAGAAGAGCAAACTGGAAAATGAGCGCTCCTACTTTAGTAAAATGTAGCAAATGTGGTGCACTTATGATGCCTCACAGAGTATGTAAGGCTTGTGGCTCTTACAACAAAAAGCAAGTTGTTAGCGTTGACTAATTAATTTCAACATGATTGCAAGGGCTTTCCTTTTATAAGGAGAGCCTTTTTCATTATTTTAGAAAAAAGGAGGGAATTGTTTTGAATTGTGTTAATTGTGGAAAAGAATTGCCTGATACAGCTAAGTTTTGTAATCAGTGCGGAACTAAGGTGGAGGCAGTTGCACCTGTAGCAGAGACTACACCTGTGGCAGAAGTGCCTGTAGCAGAGATTGCACCTGCAGCAGAAGTTTCTGCGGCAGAGGTTACACCTGTGGAAGAAGTTCCTGCGGAAGAGGTTACATCTGCGGAAGAAGGAACAGCGACGACTGTTGCATCTGTAGCTGAGGAGGTGGCTACGACAATCGAAGTTCCTGTAACAGGCGTTACTCCTGTGGAAGAGGTAATTCCTGCGGAGGTACCGGTTGTACCGGAGGCAGAAACTTCTAAAAAAGCAAAGAAAGAAAAAGTGAAAAAGCAAAAGCCACAGAAAGAAAAGAAGAAGTCAAAAGGAAAAATAATTTTTCTGATTATTTTGCTTGTTTTATTATTAGCAGGCGGCGGAGTTGCTGTGTGGTACTTTACAGGAGATGACTTTAACAGCCAAAGAAATATGAAATTAGCAGAAGAATGTTTTGCGGACGGTGAAAAGAAGGATGCATTAAAGTACTATAAAGAAGCTTTAAAACGTGATGAAACATTAACAGATGCCTATACTAAGATTGCGGATATTTATCTTGAGGAAGGTAAATATGAGGACGCAATTGAAATATTGCAGGATGGTCTGAAGGATGTTGCAGATGCTGATAATCAGACTATTCAGAGCGCTTTGGAAGCTGCATATAATACGGGCGCGACGCAATATAAGAAAGAAAATGATTTTGATGCTGCATTTGCATTGTTGGAAATGGTAAAGGAAAATTTGGATGAATCCAAGTATACTTCCGATAAGACAACTCTTTATATTGCAAAATCGGATGCAAAGCTTGCGGAAAATGATTTCTATGGAGCTCTTACTGTTTTAAACGAAGGAAAAGCCGATACAGCATCACCTTCCTTTGATTCACAAAAAGTACTTGTTTATAATAATTTTGCGGATTATTACATAAATAACGGAGAATTTTATTCTGCAATTTATGCGTTAAGTGAAGGGTATGATGATACAAAAGATGAATATTTAATGTCAAGAACAACTGATGTATATAAGGCATATGCGCAGAGTGAAGTAGAGAATGGAAACTGCTCAAATGCAATCGATCTTTTGTATGAAGGTTATGGTGTGACTCAGGATGAAAGCTTAGTGGATGAAGTTGCAAATGTTTATTTGACTGTTGCGGAAAATCTTTTGGAAGAAGGCGATATTGAAGGCGCTTATGTTACACTTGGCAGTGGAGTTTCTGATACCGGTTCGGAAATTTTGAAGGCAAAAAGAGATGAGATTAGGGAAAGAGTATATATAATTTCACAAAAGGTTTATGAAAACGGAGTACTGCATAACACTGAAGTATATAACGATAATGGTGTGATATTAGAGAGTGTGTGGTATGATGAGAATGGAAATGCTGTCGAGATTATCACGTATGATTTTGAGGGTAATACTCTAAGTGAACAATATGTGAATAGAAATGAACTTCAGGTGTATGAATATGATGAGAACGGCAAGCTTCTTTCAAAGAATCAATATGATTTGAACGGTAATCTTGTGCGTGAGACTACCTACGAGTATGATGAGAATTCTAATTTGATTTCCAGTCTTACCATTGATGTAGAAAGTGGTGAGATGGTTAAAGCCTTTGAATATGAATATGATGAAAAAAATCGGGTCGTAGTGGAAAAAGAAGCGGGTGGATTATATCTTGTTTACGACTATTACAATGAATATGCATATGATGAGTTTGACAATATGATTTCGTATAAGTGCACTTACAATGGGGAACATTTAATATGGGAAGAATATCAGTATAGTGAAAACGGACTTAAAACCGAAATCAAATCATATGATAAGAATGGTAATGTGGAGAGTGTTAAAAAAATGTCCTACGGTGGTCCTGAAAACGATTTGATTAGTGAGAGGACTAAATTCGATGCACAGGGGCATATGATTTTTTATGAAAAATATGAGTATGATGAAAACGGCAATACAATTAATGGTAAGAATGAAGAATATGATACACAAGGTAATATCACATGGGATAAACATTTGGAATGCGAATATAATGAAAACGGAGATATTATTTTTGCTGTTTCCTGGTCAGAAGTGTATTTAGAACGTTCAGAAACCAGATATGAATATAAATATGACAGTGACGGAAATATTTTAAAGTATTTTGTATATGAGAATGGCGAATTGGATCAGGAAGAAATGTATGAGTATGATATTTGGGGTAATGTGATTAGTTATAGTACCAAGCGTTATATATGGGATCCTTTTGATGCAAGATATGAGTACGTTTACGAATATGGTTATAAGGAATAAATAGTTAGTGAGGGTGCATTCTTGCACCCTCGTTTAATTGTAAAATATCCTAATAAAATATGCTTGATTTTTATAAACTCGTCTAGTATAGTAAAATAAGATGTTTATATGACATTTATGTGCGAAAATAAACCATGGAGGTATGTTATGGTAAAAGTAGCAGTGGATGCTATGGGCGGAGATAATGCACCTGTGGAGATTGTTAAAGGTGCTATTGAAGCAATACAGGAATCCAAAGAGTTGAAAGTTTTTCTGGTTGGTCGCGAAGAGGTTATCAAAGAGGAACTGAAAAAGTATACGTACAATATAGAGCAGGTAGAAGTTGTTCATGCGCAGGAAGTGATTGAAACAGCCGAACCGCCGGTTATTTCTATTCGTAAGAAAAAAGACTCTTCCATTGTGAGAGCAATGTATATGGTGAAGGACGGTACCTGTGATGCATTTGTATCTGCCGGCAGTACAGGCGCAGTTTTGGTAGGTGGTCAGGTGATTGTAGGACGTATTAAAGGTGTAGAAAGACCTCCGTTGGCACCGCTTATTCCTACAGAAACAGGTGTGAGCCTTTTGGTTGACTGCGGAGCGAATGTGGATGCCAGACCTTCCCATTTGGTACAGTTTGCTAAGATGGGTTCTGTATACATGGAGCATATTGTAGGTGTAAAAAATCCCAAAGTAGGTATTGTGAATATTGGGGCAGAGGAAGAAAAAGGAAATGCCTTAGTGAAAGAAACGTTTCCTTTATTAAAAAATTGTCCGGAAATTAATTTTATCGGTAGTGTGGAAGCAAGAGACATTCCTAAAGGAATCGCAGATGTGGTTGTTTGTGAAGCTTTTGTGGGTAATGTAGTACTGAAAATGTATGAAGGTGTTTCCAGCTCCTTAATTAAAAAAGTAAAAGAGGGCATGATGTCTACTTTAAAGAGTAAAATCGGTGCTTTATTGGTGAAGCCAGCACTTAAAAAGACTTTAAAAAGCTTCAGTACCGATCAGTATGGTGGTGCGCCCATGCTTGGTTTGACAGGTTTGGTTGTAAAGGCACATGGTAGCAGCAATGCTGTAGAGATTAAGAATTCAATCCTTCAATGCATCGCATTTAAGGAACAGAAGATAAATGAAAAAATTAAAGAAAAAATAATATTAGAGGATTAGGAAGGAATTATTAAGTATGGAATTCGAAAAGTTAAAAAAAGTTATTGCAGAAGTATTGAGTGTTGATCCTGATGAGATTACATTGGATTCGACATTCGTAGATGATTTGGGAGCAGATTCTTTGGATGTTTTCCAGATTATCATGGGTATTGAAGAGGAATTTGATATTGAAATTCCTGCAGAAAGCGCAGAAAGTATTACTACAGTTGAAGAAGCAGTTGAAATGATTAAGAATGCTATCAACTAATTTTTTGCTTAAATAGTATTTCGAATATGAATAGCGTTCCGGATACTCTTTTGAGCGGCGGAACGCTATTATTATTCAGAAAGGATTCGAAATGAATAAAGAATACACTTTGGAAAGACTACAGGAAAAGATTGGGTATTCTTTCAAAGATGAATCACTCTTAAAGCAGGCTATGACGCATAAATCATATACAAATGAGATGCTGATTAACAGAAGCAAGAGTTATGAGCGGTTGGAGTTTTTGGGTGATGCAGTTTTGGAATTGGTATCCAGCGAATTTCTGTTTTACAAGCATGACGACTGTCCGGAAGGAGAGTTGACAAAGATGAGAGCTTCCATGGTATGTGAACCGGCATTGGCTTTCTGTGCTAAAGATTTGGAACTTGGAAAGTATTTATTGCTTGGCAAGGGAGAAGAGAGTACGGGAGGTCGCTTGCGAGATTCAATAACGTCAGATGCAATGGAAGCTGTTATTGGTGTATTATATATTGATGGTGGTATGGATACAGCCAGAGAATTTGTAAATAAGTTTGTTTTATCGGATTTGGATAAGAAGCGTCTATTTATTGATAGCAAGACTATGCTTCAAGAGTTTATACAGGGCAAGTTAAAGAAAAGTTTTGCCTATCGACTTGTAAGCGAAACAGGACCGGAACATAATAAGGTTTTCACTGTGAATGTGGTTTTAGAGGGTGAAATTATTAGTAGCGGAACGGGAAGAACAAAAAAGAGTGCCGAACAAGAAGCTGCATATGAAGCTTTATTGGTATTTGAAGCACGGGGTATGCGAAAATAAGCGAAAGCGGGAAAAAGTATGTATTTAAAAAGTATTGAGATACATGGGTTTAAATCATTTGCAAATAAGATAATGTTTCAGTTTCATAACGGTATTACGGGTATCGTAGGACCGAACGGCAGCGGTAAGAGTAATGTTGCTGATGCGGTTCGTTGGGTTTTAGGTGAACAGCGTATTAAGCAACTTCGTGGTGCCAGCATGCAGGATGTTATTTTCTCGGGAACTGAAACCAGAAAACCATTAAGTTATGCTTATGTTGCAATCACACTGGATAATTCGGATCATCATTTGGCAATTGATTATGATGAAGTGACTGTTGCCAGAAGAATATACCGTTCCGGTGAAAGCGAGTACTTAATTAACGGTTCTGTATGCCGATTAAGGGACATTAACGAACTCTTTTATGATACCGGTATTGGTAAAGAAGGATATTCTATTATCGGTCAGGGGCAGATTGATAAAATTTTGAGCGGTAAACCGGAAGAACGTCGAGAACTGTTTGATGAAGCGGCCGGTATTGTTAAGTTTAAGCGTAGAAAGAATGCTGCACAAGCCAAATTGGAAAACGAAAAGCAAAATCTGATACGTGTAAAAGACATACTATCCGAAATCGAAAAGCAGATAGGACCTTTGGAGAAACAATCTGAGACCGCTAAGATTTATTTGAAGAAAAAAGAAGAATTAAAAACTCTGGATGTTAATGTTTTTCTTTTGGAAAACAAGCGAATTAAGGAGCAACTTGATTCTGTAGATGAAAAGTTACGTATTGCAACCGGAGATTTGAACGATACTTCTGCAAAATATGAGGGAATCAAAGAGGAATATGAACGCATTGAGCGGGAAATTGAACTTTTAGATGAAGCTATCGAAACCTCCAGAACACAAGTGACAGACGCGGACATTATGCGTGGACGTTTGGAAGGTGAAATTAATGTGTTGAAGGAGCAGATTAATTCTGCACATTCCAATGAAGAACATTTGTTAAATCGTAAAAACAGTGTTGTAGCTGAAATTGAAGGTAAGAATCAGGATAAAGAGGGGATTCTTGCTGATAAAGAAGCAATTGATAAGCAGGTTCGTGAGCTTACGGCAACCAGAGATGAAGTTAAAAAGCATTTAGAAGAAGTTCAGTCTAAGATTGAGGAATTGAACAGTAATATGGAAACCGGTAAGAATACAATTATCGGTGAATTGAACCAGAGGGCAACCATTAAAACAAAAATGGGCCGTCTGGATTCTATGATGGAACAAATTAATATCAGAAAGAGTGAATTGAATTCCAGAATTTTGCGTGCAAAATCAGACGAAGAGGAACGTTCTGAGAGTATTAAGCAGTTGGAAGATGCTTTTGAAAAGATTAGCGAAGAAGTACGAGACTTAAGGAAACACGAATCTGATATGGAAGCAGAATTGTCAGGATATCGTGAAGAACTTTCCGCAAAGGATCAAAAGCTTCGTGAAACACAGACACGTTACCATCAGGAAAAATCCAAATTAGAAGCCTTGGCAAATATTACCGAAAGGTATGACGGTTATGGCGGAAGTGTCAAGAAGGTTATGGAGCAGAAAGATGATGTAAAAGGCATCATTGGTGTAGTTGCAGATATTATCAAGGTAGATAAAGATTATGAAATTGCCATCGAGACAGCGCTTGGGGGCAATATCCAAAATATTGTAACGGATAATGAAGAAACTGCAAAGAAAATGATTGGTTTCTTGAAAAAAGTACGTCTCGGCAGAGCGACATTTTTGCCTCTAACCAGCATTACCAACCCCCAGGAGTTTAAAAATCCGGAAGCCCTTAAAGAAGTGGGGGTTATCGGAATTGCTGACGAACTGGTAAAGACAGACAAGGCATATCGCAATGTAGCTAAGGCAATGCTTGGTCGTATTATGGTTGTTGATAATGTAGACAATGCGGTTAAGATTGCGCGGAAATTTGAATACGGTATTCGTATGGTTACCTTGGAAGGTGAATTGCTGGTACCCGGAGGTGCCATCAGCGGTGGTGCATTCAAGAATAACAGTAACTTGCTGGGTAGAAGACGTGAAATTGATGAACTGCAAAAGAATGTTGAAAAGCTGCAAAAAACTATAGATGAGATTAATGCTCTGATTGAAGAGATAAAGAGTAATCGTAACAAGCTTAGAATGT
This sequence comes from Acetatifactor sp., assembly GCA_045590095.1. Classification (GTDB taxonomy): domain Bacteria; phylum Bacillota; class Clostridia; order Lachnospirales; family Lachnospiraceae; genus Acetatifactor. The sequence continues at coordinate 22,408 of JAZNQI010000025.1, forward strand.
CTATTGAACAGTCTAAGATGGAAATGCAAAGAAAGTCTATCGAACAGAATACTTTAAGAATCAGTATTTCTCAGGCTCGTGAAAGAATGCAGGAAGAGGAACAGGGTTATGATTCCATGAAAAAGGAACAGAAAGACCTTGAGAATCAGATTCTGGAGATTAAAAGGGATAAAGATTCTATTCTTGCAGAACTTTCTGCAAGTGAAGAACTGGAAAAAAATACTCAGGAACAAATATTACTTTTCCAAAAAGAATTGGAAGAAAAACGTCAGGAAGAGTCTGCAGTGGCTGCCAATGTAACAGAGTGGGAATTGAAAGTAGAAAGAATGTTGCAGACGCAAATGTTCCATCAGTCCAATGTGGACCGTATCGAAGGCGAAAAGGAAAGATATGTAAAGGAACTTCAGGAAATTGAAGGAGCTCTGACACAGAATGTACAGGATGTTGAGACAAAGAAGAATAATATTGAGCAGATTCAGGCTACCATTGCAGCATCCTATGATGCTCAGAATGCTGCACAAGCAAAATTAAAAGAAGATATTGCACGTAAGGATCAACTGAGTGCAAATCAGAAGAACTTCTTTACAAGTCGTGAGGAATTAGCAGAGCGTATGAGTATCCTGGACAAAGAAGTCTATCGTTTGAATGCCCAGAAGGAACGTTTGGAGGAATCCATTGAATCACATATTAATTATATGTGGGATGAGTATGAAATTACCTTAAGTGATGCATCGTCCATGCGTGATGAAAATATGACGGATTTACCTGCCATGAAACGTTCAATTGCGGCACTTAAAGAAGGAATTAAGAAATTAGGTCCGGTTAATGTTAATGCAATAGAAGAGTTCAAGGCACTCATGGAAAGATACTCATTCTTAAAGACACAGCATGATGATTTGGTGGAAGCAGAAAAAACATTGGAAGGTATCATAGCAGAATTAGATACTGCCATGAGAAAGCAATTCGCAGAAAAATTTGCAGAGATTGCAAGAGAATTTGATAAGGTGTTTAAGGAACTTTTTGGTGGCGGAAAGGGTACCTTGGAGCTTATGGAAGATGAGGATATGCTGGAGGCAGGAATTCGAATCATTGCTCAGCCTCCGGGAAAGAAATTGCAGAATATGATGCAGTTATCCGGTGGTGAAAAAGCATTGACGGCAATAGCACTTCTATTTGCTATTCAGAATTTAAAACCCTCACCATTCTGTTTGTTGGATGAAATTGAGGCGGCATTGGATGAATCCAATGTAGGAAGATATGCAAAATATTTGCATAAATTGACGAAATACACACAGTTTATTGTTATTACACACAGACGAGGAACTATGGAAAGCGCCGATCGATTATATGGTATTACCATGCAGGAAAAGGGTGTTTCCACGCTGGTCAGTGTAAATTTGATTGACAAAGAATTAGATAATTAAGGAGTTATTTATGAGTGAAGAAAAGAAAGGCTTTTTTAAACGCTTAAGAGCCGGACTTGCAAAAACAAGAAATAATATTGTAAGAGGCATTGATGCAATTTTTAGCGGTTTTTCATCTATTGATGATGATTTTTATGAGGAACTGGAAGAAATCCTCATTATGGGAGATATAGGTGTAAATGCCACAACGTCTATTATTGAGCGTCTGAAAGAACAGGTAAAAGAACAGCGTATCAAAGAACCTATGGAATGTAAGCAGTTGTTGATTGACAGTATTAAAGAGCAGATGCACGTGGAAGAAACTGCGTATGAATTTGAAGAGAAACAGTCAATTGTTATGGTTATCGGTGTTAACGGTGTAGGTAAAACTACATCTGTAGGGAAATTGGCCGGCAAGTTGAAAGATAATGGTCGAAAGGTTTTGATTGCTGCAGCGGATACCTTCCGTGCAGCTGCCGGAGATCAGTTGGCAGAGTGGGCCAGAAGAGCAAATGTTCCCATGATAGGCGGGACGGAAGGCACTGACCCTGCCAGTGTTGTCTTTGATGCGGTAAATGCGGCAAGAGCCCGTAATGTGGATGTTTTGCTTGTAGACACGGCCGGCAGACTTCATAACAAAAAGAATCTCATGGAAGAGCTTCGAAAAATGAATCGAATTATCGATAGAGAATTTCCGAATGCACACAGAGAGAATCTTATCGTTTTAGATGGTACTACCGGACAAAATGCATTGGTACAGGCGAAAGAGTTCGGAGATGTGGCAGAGCTTACCGGTATTATTCTGACGAAAATGCATGGTACTGCAAAGGGTGGTATTGCTGTTGCAATTCAATCAGAACTGCAGGTGCCCGTAAAATATATTGGCGTGGGTGAATCCATAGATGATTTGCAAAAATTCAATTCCGACGAATTTGTAAATGCTTTATTTAATGTTAACCAAAACAAAGATGAAGAAGCGGAAGAAGAGAACGAGTGGTAATCAGGAGAACGCAAATGTTAACTTTGGAAAAGTTTGAAGAAGCTTCTGAAGTAGTAAAAAAAGTTACTTTGGAAACAAAACTTGTATATAGTGATTATTTAAGCAGACAGACAGGTAACAGAGTATATTTAAAACCTGAAAACATGCAACTTACAGGTGCATATAAGTTACGTGGTTCCTATTATGCAATGAGCAATTTGAGTGATGAAGAACGCGCCAAAGGTGTGATTACTGCTTCGGCGGGAAATCATGCGCAAGGAGTGGCTTATGCCGCGAAAGCATATGGTGTAAAAGCAACTATTGTTATGCCTACTACCACACCTTTAATGAAGGTGAATCGAACCAAAGGCTATGGTGCAGAAGTAGTGCTTTACGGTGACGTATACGATGAAGCTTGCGAGAAAGCATATGAACTCGCAGCAGAAAACGGATATACTTTTATCCATCCTTTTGACGATTTGGGAGTTGCAACCGGTCAGGGAACCATTGCAATGGAGATTTTCAAGGAACTTCCGTTAGTTGATTATATTTTGGTGCCCATTGGCGGTGGCGGATTGGCTACAGGTGTTTCTACTTTGGCAAAAATGTTGAATCCTAAGATTAAAGTTATCGGCGTAGAACCTGCCGGTGCAAATTGTCTGCAGGAATCAATTAAAGCCGGAAAAGTAGTGACTTTGCCAAAAGTAAGTACCATTGCAGATGGTACGGCAGTAAAGACACCCGGGGATAAATTGTTCCCCTATTTGCAGGAAAATTTGGATGATATTATTACTGTAGAGGATCAGGAATTGGTTGTTGCTTTCCTGGATATGGTAGAGAATCATAAAATGGTAGTAGAGAATTCCGGACTTCTTGCGGTGGCGGCATTAAAGCAATTAAATGTAAAGGATAAAAGAGTGGTATCTATTTTGAGCGGCGGAAATATGGATGTTATTACCATGTCTTCCGTGGTTCAGCAGGGACTTATTTTCCGTGACAGAATTTTTACTGTTTCCGTGCTTTTGCCGGATAAACCGGGAGAATTATGTCGTGTTGCAGGTGTGATTGCGAAAGAAAGCGGTAATGTTATTAAATTGGAACACAATCAGTTTGTAACAACAAACAGAAGTGCTGCAGTGGAACTACGTATTACTTTGGAGGCTTTCGGAACAGACCACAAGCATCAGATTATGGACGCTTTGGAAAAAGAAGGATATTTACCAAAATTAGTGCGTACAAATATTTAAACAAGAATCGTATATAATGATATTGTAAACGTTCCCTGACCGTTTGGTCGGGGAATAATTCAAAAACGAGGTTTTGTAAATGAAACATCCTATTTTGCGTAACTTAAAACGTTTCATTATGATGACATTGGGCGCAATAATCTATGCATTTGCAATTAGTACCATTGCTGACCCCAATTCCATGGCACCCGGCGGTGTGGCAGGTTTATCCATTATTTTGAATCGTGTAATCCCTGTCCAGACAGGTACTTTGATATGGTGTTTTAATATACCTATTTTGTTGTTGGGACTTTGGAAATTTGGCGGTAAATTTATTCTTTCCACGGTATACTGCACCGCATTGTTGTCGGTTATGACTAATGTGTTTGACGGAAGAGTACCACCCCTTACCAATGATATTTTGTTGGCTGCCATTGCGGGTGGTGTACTTATGGCCATTGGTATCGGACTTGTGTTTAAAGCAGGTTCGACAACCGGCGGAACGGACATTATCGTGAAGGTATTAAGACTTCGTTTCCCGCATTTGAAGACCAGTGTTTTGTTTTTAACATTGGATGCGGCTGTAGTGGGTTGTTCAGCATTTGTATTTCATAATGTTGACGCGGCTTTATATGCAGCAATTATGGTCTTTGTCAGTTCTACGGTTTTGGATATTGTTTTATACGGCAAGGACAGCGCAAAATTTATTTATATTATCAGCGATAAGTCTGAGCTGATTGCAAAAAGACTATTGGATGAACTGAATATTGGTGTAACTTATGTGAAGGGTGTAGGTGCATACAGCGGTAAAGACAAAAATGTGATTATGTGTGTGGTAAAGAAGCATATTGCACCCAAGACAGAAGATGTAGTAAAAGAAGAGGACCCTATGGCATTTATGATTGTAACTTCGGCAACGGAGATATATGGGGAAGGTTATAAAAATTTATTTAGTGAAAAAATTTAATAAGGGATGAAACTTTTTTGTGGTTATAGGTGTTTTGTTAATGACAATGCGTATATAAGCTCAAGAATAGGGAGAAAATAGAAGAAATCATGAAACAAAAGATTTTAATTATTGTCTTATTATTTTGTATGATTTTTACCATGGCGGCTTGTAGTGGGAATAATCATGAAAAAATTGCTACGGTTATAATTGAAGAAGAAAAGTATGTTCTTTCCGGAGATTTTCAAGAAGTAGTCGGAACAATGGTGAAGAATGGCTTGGAGGTATGTGAAACACCCAGATTACTGGTTTATGATGAAGAGGGGATGTTTTCCACACAAAAGAAGATAGAAAAAGGGGTTGATTATGTGGGAGCTACGGAGCATGTCTATTCTGATGAATGGAATGGCGGCACCTTGTTATATAGTGAATTTAAGATAGATGGAAATAAGTTTGATTTTGAAACAATTAGGTATTACTTCTGATTCGAAAAAGAAAGATATAGAAGAATTGGAAGGGTTCATCAGAACAGATATGTACATGGGTGTTATTGATGCTTATTCTGCACTTTATGTAAATGGCGACATGGTTGATTTTTCCGACTATGAGGATGATTATGAAGACTGGATAGAACATGTGAAACAAAACGGAATTTATGCCGGGATGAATGACCCATATCAAATGGGTGAAGGCTTTTATAAGATTATATTCTACTATGAAAACAATGGGATAACAGATATTGATGAATTGATCGAAGGATTTGATAAAGAATTTGGGGACGATATATTTGAAGGAATCGTTGTAATGCAATTGGCACTAAATGATGCCCTTAAAATGATGGAAGAAGGGGAAGTTGAGACATGCAGTATAGTGAGTTTTGCCCTTTCGCTAGTGAACGAAAAAGATATTGTTAAGTTTTATAAAAATTATTACTTTGATTCGGATTATGATATGTATAAGCTTTGGCATATGGAGAAGTAAAGAAAAAATATAAAGGGAGAGAAATATTATGAAAAAGAAAATTATATCTGTAGTGTTGACATTGGGAATGATGCTTGCAACAGTAGGTTGTGGTTCCAAAAATCCGGCAGGAATTACGATTGAAGGAAAGACATATGATTTGTCAGGTGATTTTCAGGAAGTGGTAGGTGCTATGGCAGAGGACGATTTACAGGTTGCTTATGGTCCTTATGGAGGAGGACTTGATACATATGTATATGATGAAGATGGCAAACTGAGTCCGGCCGAGGATTTTGATAGAGATGAACCGTATCTTTTTGCATATGAACGCCAGGTTCCTTTTGTTTTAGAAGAGGATGACTCGGACTGTTTCATACAAAGAGTGTACATGCTTGATAAAAGTGTTGAATTTGAATCAAAGTTAGGTATTACTTCTGAATCTGAAAAAAAGGAAATAAAAGATTTAGATGGTTTTATGAAAGCAACACATATTAAATATCGTAACAGCGATACCTATGTGGCGTTATTTGTAGATGGAAAAATGGTGGATTTTGATGATTACGAAGAGAATTTCGAAGAGTGGAAGGATACCCTTGATGATGAGGGCTTTGCAAAAGCATATGAAGAATGCTTTTCTAACGCATATTGTATTCGCTTAGTGTGTAGATTGTTTAATGCAGATTTTGTGAAATTAAGCAATTCATATGATGAACTTGAAGATAGTGTGAAACAACAAGGTATTTCGTTGAAAGAAGAAATTATTCTTGCTTTTGCAATGTCGGATGCATGTGAACTATTGGAAGATGAAGAGGCTGAATCAATTGTTGTAGTAAAAGCAGAAATTACAGAAGATGATGAAGTAATTATGGAGTATAATGAATTTTACTTCGATGATGACTGGGATGCTGATAAATTCAAAAATTAATTCAAGTGTAAAGAAAAAATACTTGACACCTTTGCTGTCTTAGTGTATGATAGCAAAGGTGTTCGTTTTTGTGTTGGAAAGATGAGTGGAAAACATGGAAAAAATAGTAAAACAGGCACTTTTGTATGATTTTTATGGAGAGCTTTTAACAGAGCATCAGAGAAATGTATATGAGGATGCGGTATATAATGATATGTCTTTGAGTGAAGTGGCTGAAGAATATGGAATCAGCAGACAAGGCGTTCATGATTTGCTGAAGCGATGTGATAAGCTTTTGATGAGTTACGAAGATAAGCTTCATCTGGTAGAGAAATTTACCAAAGCAAAAGATAAAATTGCACAAATAGAAAATTATACTAAAGCTTTGGAAACGAGTGAACAGGATGAACTGACAAAGGAAACTATTAATCAGATTCGAAAGATTTCAAGTGAATTGATGAATGAATTCTAAGTGTTTGAGAGGATTATAAATGGCATTTGAGAGTTTAACCGATAAATTGCAAAATGTATTCAAGAAATTGCGTGGAAAAGGACGTTTGAGTGAAGCTGATGTTAAGGAAGCGTTAAAAGAAGTTAAAATGGCTCTTTTGGAAGCAGACGTTAACTTCCGTGTTGTAAAGCAGTTTGTAAAGACCGTGGAAGAACGCGCAATTGGTCAGGATGTAATGAGTGGTTTGAATCCCGGACAAATGGTTATCAAAATCGTTAATGACGAGTTGGTAGCCTTGATGGGTAGTGAAACTACGGAAATTCAATTCCAGCCGGGTAAATCCATCACTGTTATTATGATGGCAGGTTTGCAAGGTGCCGGTAAAACCACTGCAACTGCAAAGATTGCCGGTAAGCTGAAATTAAAAGGCAAGAAATCTTTGTTAGTTGCCTGCGATATTTATCGTCCTGCGGCAATTGAGCAGTTAAAGATAAACGGTCAGAAGATGGAAGTAGAAGTATTTTCCATGGGAACAGACCACAAACCCGTAGAAATTGCGAAGAATGCAATTGCATATGCAGAGAAAAACGGCCACAATGTGGTAATCCTGGATACTGCCGGACGACTTCATGTAGATGAAGACATGATGAAGGAATTGCAGGATGTAAAAGCAGAAGTTGCTGTTCACCAGACATTGTTGGTTGTGGATGCCATGACCGGTCAGGATGCAGTAAATGTAGCGAAACAGTTCGATGAGCAAATCGGAATCGATGGAGTTGTTTTGACCAAATTAGACGGCGATACCAGGGGTGGTGCAGCACTTTCTATCAAAGCGGTTACCGGTAAGCCTATTTTGTTTGTAGGTATGGGTGAAAAACTTTCCGATATGGAACAGTTTTATCCGGATAGAATGGCCAATCGAATTTTAGGTATGGGTGATGTGCTTACTTTGATTGAAAAAGCACAGGAAAACCTTGACTTGGATGAGGAAAAAGGCAAGGATATGATGGGCCGCATGAAGAAAGGTAAATTCGATTTCGAAGATTACCTGGAAAGCATGAAACAAATGCGTAAGATGGGCGGACTCGGAAGTATCTTAAGAATGATGCCTGGTATGGGTGCAAAAGCCGGTGATTTGGAAGGAATGGTGGATGACAAACAATTGGCACATATGGAAGCTATTGTGTTGTCCATGACCATTGAAGAAAGAAGAAATCCCAAGGTATTGAATCCCAGAAGAAAGTTCCGTATTGCAAAAGGTTCGGGCGTAGATATCAGTGAAGTAAACCGTTTTATTAAACAATTCGAGCAAAGTCAGAAGATGATGAAGCAATTCACCGGCAAAAAGGGCAGAGGTTTGTTCGGAGGATTCCCCGGTATGGGTGGCGGAAAAGGAAGATTTCCGTTCTAATTGTAAGTAGATAATGGACTAAATGGTTCTTATCATAAATAACCTGTAGATAACTACAGAGACACAATAAACAAAATTTATTTACGGAGGTAAAAAATAATGGCAGTTAAAATCAGATTGAGAAGAATGGGACAGAAGAAAGCACCTTTCTATAGAATCATCGTTGCAGATTCTCGCTCTCCCAGAGATGGTAGATTTATCGATGAAATCGGTACCTATGATCCTTCTACCGAACCCAGTACTTTTAAAATTGATGAGGAAGCAGCTAAGAAGTGGTTGGCAAACGGTGCACAGCCTACAGAAGTAGTTGGTAAATTGTTCAAGGTTGCTGGTATTGTAAAATAATCACTGACGAACTCTGGAGGTGGAATATGAAGGATTTAGTTGAAGTTATCGCAAAAGCACTTGTAGATAACCCGGATGAAGTGGTTGTAACAGAGAAGACTGAAGGTAAGAATATCGTAGTCGAACTTCATGTTGCCGCATCTGATATGGGCAAAGTCATTGGAAAGCAGGGCAGAATTGCAAAAGCAATTCGTTCCGTTGTAAAAGCAGCATCATCCAAGGATAATAAAATAGTAGATGTTGAAATAGTTTAATGATTAGGCGAAACATACTGGAGTATGTTTCGCCTTTGTCCTATTGAAGGAAATTGTTAACAATGTGAATTATTACAATTATTAAGGAAGAATTTTATGGAAGAATTATTTCAGGTTGGTATAATAACATCAACACATGGTGTCAGAGGGGAAGTAAAGGTTTTCCCGACAACAGATGATGTAAAGAGATTTAAAAGATTAAAGGAAGTCATTTTAGACACCGGAAAAGAAAAAATCAATTTAGAAGTAGAAGGTGTGAAATTTTTTAAACAAATGGTTATTTTAAAGTTTAAAGGAATTGACACACTAAATGACGTGGAACAATATCGTCAAAAGAGTATATATGTAACCAGAGCAAATGCTGTCAGACTAAGCAAGGACGAGTATTTTGTGGCTGATTTGATTGGACTTCAGGTTATTGATGAAGAAAATAAGGATTTGGGAACTTTAGTAGATGTAATGTCTACAGGTGCCAATGATGTTTATGTAATAAATTTGACGGATGGAAGAGAACTTTTGCTTCCTGCCATAAAACAATGTATTTTGAATGTCGATATAAATAATAACAGAATACAGGTACATGTTTTGGAAGGACTTTTAGAGGAGAACTGACATGATCAAATTTCATGTTTTAACTTTATTTCCTGAGATGATAATGAATGGTTTAAATACCAGTATATTAGGAAAAGCAGCGCAAAAAGGACTGATTTCTTTTGATGCAATTAATTTTCGGGAATATACGCTTGATAAGCATGGAAAAGTGGATGATTATCCGTATGGAGGCGGTGCAGGAATGCTAATACAGGCACAGCCTGTTTTTGATGCATATCAGGCAATCGTATCAAATATGAAAAAGAAGCCGCGCACCATATATTTAACCCCTCAAGGTCGACGTTTTGATCAGTCCATGGCAAGAGAATTGGCAAGGGAAGAGGAAGTGGTTTTTCTCTGTGGTCATTATGAAGGTGTGGATGAGCGTGTATTGGAGGAGATTGTAACAGATTATGTTTCCATAGGAGATTATGTACTGACCGGGGGCGAACTTCCGGTAATGGTCATGATTGACGCAATTTCAAGAATGATTCCCGGGGTCCTGAATAACGGTGTTTCAGGTGAAACAGAGTCTTTTCATAATGATTTGCTGGAATATCCGCAATATACCAGACCGGAAAGCTGGCACGACAAAGAAGTGCCGGAGGTTTTGTTATCAGGAAATCATAAAAATATTTCTAAATGGAGATTGGAACAATCGGAAGAACGAACCAAAAAGAATCGTCCCGATTTATATAAAATATATTGCAAAAAACAGGAAATTATCAAGCGTCTGTCAAAGAATAAAAGAATGAATATTCATATGATAGAGGCCTTAAAGCGCGGTATCGGCAAAGTGATTTACGAAAAAGGAAACAATTTGACTGTTCTGTGCGAAGAGGTATTAATGATTTGCGGGAATAATGAAAAAGAGTCTCTTGAAATGTTGCAGGAAGTTTTTTGCGCTAACCCTGAATATTTAGAGTTTGCCATGGTTGTTTCTCAAGAGTTCTTAAAGGATTTTTTGGAATCATCTTTTCATGTTAAAGCGGGAATGAAGTGTTTGCAGGCTTGTTATACAAGAAATGTATCCCTGCCGGTTCGTTTTAGAGATATCAGAATATTGGGGACGGATTTTTTGAAACAGGTGGCTGATAATTATCATGTTTGTTCCGAGGAATATATTCGAATGCGTATGGAAGCGGGTGCTGTTTATGGGGCGTTTGAAGAGGATCAACTTGTAGGATTTATCGGAATGCATGCAGAAGGCAGTATGGGGATGGTGTTTGTAGAAGAACCATATCGGGGCCGCGGTATTGCAACAGCTTTGGAAAGTTACTTGATTAATTTACAAATAAACAGAGGTGAAACACCTTACTGTCAAATTACTGAAGAAAATGAGCGCTCGGTAAAACTTCAACAAAAACTAGGGCTGTATTTTTCTGATGGTAATATATGGTGGATGCATAAATAATAAACTTTTGCTATGAAAAAACAATTATTTGTGGTAAAATATTATGGTTTGATTTTGCGAGAGTTTGTTGAGGAGTTTTTATGAAAAAGATACATGTTGTTGATAATACATATGCATTGCGATATGCGGCGGGCTGTTATTGGTTGATAGATATGTCTCAAAAGGGAGTCCCTTATAAGCGTCCCATGACGCTTAATGAAGTAGGAGCAAAGATTTGGGAAATGCTTGTCGCAGAATATGGCATAGATGAAATGTGTAAAAAATTATCTGAAGAATACGATATTTCCAAATCGGAATTGGAAGAAGATATTAATCAGTTTTTGAATCAGTTACATGCATACGGAGTAAAGATAGAGGAAAAAGTATGAATATATTATTGATAGGTGGACCGGGTAGTCTTATTGATAATTTAATAATCAAGCTGAATAAAGAAGGTCATAGATTATATTTGCTGACCGGTAGCAGGTACAAGCAGGCACCATATCAGAAGGTGTTTGAACGTTATGATTTTACATATGATTGTTCGTGTTTGGATGAGATATACGAAAGCGTTAATCCGGACGTAGTATTGTATATGGGTGCTTATGATACAAATTACAGATGGGTGGAAGAAGAAAGAGAAGCAGTAAGATATTCTACAAATTTGATGAATATCTTAATGGCGTATGCAAAGAATTGTTCCGGACAATTTATATATTTGTCCTCCAATGAAGTATATTCTTCACATTATCCGGAGGATATTTCAGAAGACGAGCCATTAAGTCCGAGCGGATACAGAAGTATGGTTTTGGCGCAGGGAGAAGAAATATGCCAAAGTCATCGCGGTTATCGCGGAAAAGATATTGTGACTTTGCGTTTGGACCATTTATATACCATGCCTAAGTGCAGAAAAGATGTGGACAATATATGTGCCAAGATGTGCTTGGAGGCTTTGGAAGAACAAACAATTACTTTAACAGAAGGAAATGTTCTTTCTTTGTTGTATGAAACAGACGCTGTAGAATTGATTTATAAGGTGATTAAAGCCCGTAAACATAAATATCCCATTTATAATTTGTCTTCGGGACAGGAAATGTCAGAATTTGATTTGGCATCTTTGATTATAGATGATATGGGATTTGATGTGAAAATGATTTCAACACAAAAGACGGGAAACAGACAGGTCTTGTCCGGTGACAGATATGCCGGTGAATTTGGGAAACCATTTTCCTGTGAGTTGCATCAGATTCTCAAAAAGATAATCAGTTATATGAAGAAAAACAGATATGTTTTCTTGACAGATGCAGAAAAGAAACCACCGATTTGGAAGCGCTTATTGGATGGTTCCAACTGGTTGGTTAAGGCACTCGTTCCTTTTGCTGAGAATTTGATTTGCTTTTTTGTTTTTTACATATTGCATGTGATTTTGGTAGATAGTGCGATTTTTTCCGGTATGGATTTCTTTTTGCTGTACGTGTTGATTTTTGCTATGGTATATGGTCAGCAACAAGCCACTTTTTCAGCGGTGTTATCGTTTATAGGATATTTTCATGCCCAATCTGCAACTCGTACAAGTTTTGAAACGATTATGGATTCACACACGTATGTATGGATGGCGGAATTGTTTATTATTGGATTATCCGTAGGATATATGAGAGACCAATTAAAGAATATAAAGAGCGAGAATGTTGAAGAACGTGATTTCCTGTCAGAACAATTAAATGATATTCAGGATATCAACAGCAGTAATGTAAGAGTAAAAGATGCTCTTTCCACACAAATTATTAATCAGAATGATAGTGTGGGTAAGATTTACAGCATTACATCTGCATTGGAAAGATATAGTCCTGAAGAAGTTTTATTCCATGCAGCAGAGATTTTAAGTAAATTAATGCGCAGTAAAGATGTGGCAATTTATACTGTTTCCAATAGTGATTATGCCAGATTATTTTCCTATACTTCGGCAAAGGCAAAAGTAATGGGTAATTCTGTAAAATATCGTGAACTTGGTGAAGTATATGAGTCCCTTCAGAGCGGAAAAGTATATATTAACCGTAAAATGGATGAAAAATACCCATTAATGGCAAGTGCTATTTTAGAGAATGATGAAATACAAATGATGATTTTTATCTGGGGTATTCAGTGGGAACAAATGACATTGGGACAAGCGAATCAGTTAACCGTTATCAGTGCATTGATACAAAATGCTTCTTTACGTGCGAACCGGTATTTGGCTGCTCTGGAACAGGAGCGTTATGTTGCTGATTCCCGAATGTTAAAAACAGATGCGTTTACCACCTTGGCAAGAGCATATGTTCAGGCTGAAGGCAAACATTTGACAGAATGTACAATGCTTCGTATTTTGGCTGAGGAACAACATTATCTCGAAATTGGTAAGATTTTTGCTGCCAATTTACGTCCTATGGATTATGTGGGTACTTTACCGGACGGAAAGATGTATGCACTGCTTTCTAATACAACGAATTCAGAGGCGGAGCATGTTATGCGAAGATTTGCAGAACGAGGATATGTAACAGAAATTGTGGAGGATGAGATTGCATGGCAAAATCAATGATTGTTTTTTTGACAATATTGTTCATTAATTTGCTGATTGTAATTATTTACCTATTATGGAATATTGTTCTGAAAAAGAAGGAAAATAAACGTTCTTTTTGGATTAGAGCGATTGTTATGTTTTTATGTCCGATAGTGGGTATATTGTTCTTTGCGGTATCTCATATATTGTATATAGTATTCTTTTCGGAACCGGTTGACTTGGAAGACGTTATCTTTAGTAAAGAACGTGTGCGGACTTTTGTACATGCAGATGAAGAGAGCGAAAGAAATATGGTGCCGTTGGAAGAAGCAATTGCTATTACGGATACGGACGGTTTGCGTTCGCTAATGTTAAATATTGTTAAGGGTGATATCAGGAATACTCTTTCTGCTATTTCTTTAGCGTTAAACAGCGAAGATACAGAAACTGCGCATTATGCCGCTTCTGTACTGCAGGATGCATTAAATGAATTTCGTATTACAGTTCAAAGACAGTATAAATATATTCAAACTGAAGAAGAAAACAGATTACTGTATGCCGGAATGCTGTTTGATTATATGAATCAGTTTTTGGAACAAAAGGTTTTATCAGATATTGAACAAAAATCATATGTCAGAACATTAGATGAAGTATGTACATTAATTTATAACGAAGAAAAAGAGCGCTTGGGCAGTAATCAATATGAAGCAATCTGTTTGCGTTTGATTGAAGTAGAAGATTATGAAACGTGTGAAAAATGGTGCAAACGAGCCATATATGAGTATCCCAATTCATTGTCTTCCTACACCAGTCAATTGAAACTATATTTTAACAGCGGACAGAAAGAACGTTTTTTTGCAGTAATAGAAGAGTTAAAACAGTCCGCGATAGTTATTGATAATGAAACCCTTGAATTGATACGTGTATTTCGTTAATAAAGGAGTAAAAAGATGATTTCCCGTAGAAATTATTTAAGCATTTTATTGATGATGCTTGTTGTATTTGTGATGTTTATCTTTTCGCAAATTGTCATCGATAAAGGCAGTCAGTTTGATATAAATGCATATTCGGTCAGTGACGAAGAGGTTTTGAACGGAAAAGATTCGTGGAAACCGACTGTAAGTACAGATGGTGATGTGGTTTTTGATAAAGAAAACAGATATGTATTATTTGTTTCGCCGGAAACGACGGAATTAGAGAATATTATTTTTCAATGGTGTGATTATACAAAAAGAAATATCGTAAAAATTGATACATTGGAAAGTTATGTGATGCCATCCCATAAACCGGAAATCATCTTATTGGATGCCTATAAGCTTGACTTTGGTATCAACGGAAAGTTGCTTAATGACCTTACAGAGTATGAAGTTCCCATCGTTTTTTGTAATTTACCGGAAGCTTATGATATTAAAGTATCTACGAGACTCAGAGATGTTTTGGGAATCAGAGAAGTAAGAGCTACGGAGACAGATATAGACGGAGTTCATTTGTTTGAGGGATTCTTTTTAGGCGGAGAAACTTTTTTTGTTGCAGAAACTGAAAAAGAGAAAAAACGACAGGATATGGATCTCTTAGTTCCCTGGTATGTTACCAGAGGAGGCACTAAGACGTACATGGTTGGCGTAAAAGATGAGAAGTTAGCAAAGAGAGAGGATTTTCCGGCGCTGATTTGGCGTAATACATACAATAATACAAAAATATTTGCTGTTTGCGGAGACTATATGTCAACACTGGCAGGTCTCGGCATTTTGGATACATTTGCTTATGAGATTAATCCCTATGAGATTTATCCTGTTGTGAATGCTCAGAATATATTAATCGCTAATTATCCGGGGTTTGCCGGAGAGAATGACGACAAGATGATGGAGTTGTATAGCAGGACTTCAGAAACGGCATTTCAAGATGTGATGTGGCCCAGTATTGCTTCTATGAGTACAAACGGAGCATTAAGGTTGACCTGTTTTTTTAATCCGCAGTTTGATTATTCAGATGCGTTGGAGCCGGACGGGGCATTAGTTTCGTTCTATTTACAGCAATTAAAGCAGTTAAGTTCCGAAGCCGGAATTTCTGTGAAGTATAAAAGTAATATAAATGTTGCCGGTGTTTGTGCAAGGGATAATGCTTTTTTACAATCATTGGATAGTGATTATCAATATCGTGCGCTTTATATTCAACAAGAGGATTTAAATCCTATTTTAGACAATGTTTCAGGTACAGATTATTTATCCGAGGTTCGTACAATAGCATGTGAATATGAAGGAAGTCAGCCCTTATTTTCTTATGTTACGGATGATATTACCATTCAATATACTACAGGTAATGCAAAGGCGCATTCGTACATGGATAGTTTTACGGTGAAAAGTTTGCAAACTGCTTTGGGATATTCAAATGTTTTATTGGATTTACATACTGCGTTATGGCCGGAAACGAAGGAAGATGAGTGGCAGTTTTTGTATGATGAAATGGCAAGCAATGTATTGACCTATTGGGCCGGAAATAACGGGTTTGATAAAACAACATTATCAGAAAGCGACAATCGTATTCGGAGTCTTTTGAATTTAAACTATCAGGATCAAAGGGTGAATGATACGATTACTTTGAAAGTTGACGGTTTGGGAACTGAGGCTTGGTTTATGCTTCGAACCCACGATGAAAAAGTATTATCCGTAAATGGCGGAGAAGCTATGGAATTAGAAAAAAATGCTTACTTAATCCACGTAACAGCGGAGGAAGTGAAAATTGAATTGGAACCATTAGCTTTAGAGGAGCAAGGTGCAAAAACCTGGTAATAATTTGAATGAAATTTAGGTGAAGATATGAAGATATGTATAGTGGCGGAAGGGTGCTATCCTTACGTGGTTGGTGGTGTGTCCGGTTGGATACATAGTATGATAAAAGCATTTCCCAATTTAGAGTTTTGTGTGCTGGCAATCATCTCTAATCGTTCACAAAGTGGTAAGTTTTTATATGAACTTCCGGAGAATTTGACAGAAGTATACGAAGTGTATTTGGATGACTTTGATTGGGGAAATAAGCGTAAATACGGAAAACGTACCCAACTTAATGAGAAACAATACAGTGCATTAAGAAGTATTATTTTAAACCAAAAAGTGGATTGGAACACTTTGTTTGATATGTTTCAAAATGATAAAGTATCCGTGGACGATTTGTTAATGGGTGCCGACTTTTTAAAAGTTGTTAAAGAGGCGTATAATACCAAATATCCTCAGATGGTTTTTTCGGATTTTTTATGGACGGTACGATCTATTTACTTGCCGCTGTTTTTAGTTTTGAAATCCAAGCTTCCAAAAGCCGATATATATCATTGTGTGGCTACCGGTTATGCAGGTGTATTGGGAAGCATGGCGAAATATTTATATAAAACCGGATTAATTATTTCAGAACACGGAATTTACACAAGAGAAAGAGAAGAAGAGCTTCTTAAAGCTTCCTGGGTTGCCGGTATTTATAAAAATATCTGGATTGAACAATTTCGTAAGATGTCTAAATTGGCATACGACAGAGCTGATATTGTAACAAGCCTGTATGCGCATGCTCAAAGTCTGCAAATTGGTCTGGGTTGCCCGGAAGAAAAGCTTATGATTACACCAAACGGTATTGATGTGGAGCGTTTTGCGAATATACCCGGTAAAAAAGAAGAGGATGAAAAGTATATAAATATCGGAGCGGTTTTACGAGTGGCTCCAATAAAGGATGTAAAAACATTAATCAGAGCATTTTCATTTGCAAAAGAAAAAGTTCCGAATCTGAGACTATGGATTATGGGACCGTTGGATGAGGATGAAGAATATGCGCAGGAATGTTTTGATCTTGTGGAGCAACAGAGAATACCGGAAGTGATTTTTGTAGGCAGAGTTAATGTGTTGGAGTATCTTGGACGTATGGATTTTACCATACTGACAAGTATCAGTGAAGGACAGCCGTTGACTATTTTGGAAAGCTATGCAGCCCACAAACCAACAATTGCAACGGATGTTGGTAATTGTAGAGAATTGATTTTTGGCAATGGAGACGGATACGGTACCGCCGGAATTTTGACGCATATTATGAATGTTACCGAGATTTCCGCGGCTATGGTTGAAATGGCTGAAAATCCTAAAATGCGTGAAGAAATGGGAGAATGCGGATATAACAGAGTAATTAACAGATATCTGTTATCACAAATGCGTGAATCTTACAAGGAATTGTATAAAAATGTTGGAGCTTTGAGCGGTTGTGAGTTCCCAACAGGAAAGTTTACAATAGGAGACATATAAAGGAGTTATGGTATGGCTGGAATAGGTGTTAAATTGAATAAAATATTCAATAAAAATACCATTGCAACAAATCTGGTTGGTTTTGGATACAGTGCAGTAATTACGGTTGCACCAATGATTATGGTTATTGGTGCAGTTCTCTGTATGGGTTTGTTGTTGGATGTGTCTAAATTAGGATATGCAAGCAGAGAATTATATTCTTGTACATTATTGTATATTTTTATCTTTGCTTTATTAACATCAGCTCCGTTTAATGCAGTTCTGTCAAAATATATGTCGGATGTAATTTATAATGAAACATATGATGATATTTTACCCTGTTATTTTGTGGGGCTTATTATGAATTTATCATTAAGCTGCCTGCTGGGGATTCCTTTTTGTATCTGGGAGTATGTTGTAGGAGGGGTTCCCATTGCTTTTGTTTTTGCAGGTTATTGCGGATATGTTTCCTTGGTGCTTGTGTTTTATACGATGTTGTACCTTTCTATATGCAAGGATTATAAGAAAATATCTTCCTTTTTCTTTTGGGGAATGTTATTTACCGTATTAATTTCGTTAGTTTTTGTACATCTGTTCCATATGGAAAAGACCATAAGTATGTTGATTGCTTTGGACATAGGCCTGTTATTGATTGCATGTTTGGAGTGGGCGCAGGTTAAAAGCTATTTTAGAAATAATAGTAAAAAATATAAGGAAGTACTGAAATATTTTAAGAAATATTGGCAATTGGTCGGTACTAATTTTTTATATATTTTAGGTCTGTATATTCACAATTTTGTGTTTTGGTCCACTGACATGCACATGATTGTAGTGAAAAGTTTTGTATGTATGACTTCCTATGATATGGCATCGTGTTTGGCAATGTTTACAAATATTTCTGCCAGTGTGATTTTTATTTCTCGTGTAGAAATGCATTTCCACGAACGATACAAGGCTTATTCGGAAGCGGGTATCGGTGGACGCGGAATGGATATTGAAAATGCGAAAAGAAGAATGTTCCGTCAGTTGTCAGATGAATTAATGAATTTGGCCAGATTGCAATTTATTGTTTCAGTTATTATTTATTTCCTTAGTGTGGTATTCTTACCCCGTTTGGGATTTGGGGGAAGAGTAATGCAGATATACCCTTGTTTGGCTGCAGGATATTTTATCTTGTTTATTATGTATTCTGCAATTATTTTCTTGTACTATTTTAATGACTTAAAAGGTGCCCTTATTACGGCTGGTGTTTTCTGTTTCGTTACATTCTTAGGGGCGATAATTGCAACTCATTTAACGGTAATGTGGTACGGTATCGGCGTTGTTTTAGGCTCATTGATTGGATTTTTAGTGGCATATGCCAGATTGCGTAAGATGGAGAAAGATTTGGATGTGCATATCTTCTGTAGCGGAAGTATTATGAAAAGAGGAAACGGAAGTTGTCCATCCAATAAAGTATATGATCGTTATACAAAGGCAGCCAATGTGAAATAGAAAGGAGAAGTGTAAATGTTTTTAATTGATATTTTGAGATTGATTATAGCGTTAACAGGTGTTGGCCTTTTTGCAATTACGCTTTCTTCTCTGGCCAGACGTAAAATGACTGAGTCGTTTTGCCTTACATGGGGACTTGTATCTGTTATGCTGATTATTGCAGGACTTGTATTAAGACCTTATGGCATAGCTAATATTATGAGTGTAACTGCATTGGTTGTAATCGTTGTAGTAGGGTATTGTTTGCTGTGGGGATTTTACTATATCACTGCAAAAGTATCAGAATTAACAAGAAAAAATCAAGAGTTAGCAATTCAGGTTTCTTTGATTAATCAAGAGAATCAAATGATGATGGAAAAGATTGAAGAGTTAACTCATCTTGTTAATGAAAAGGTTGATAATGCATGAAAAAGATGTTATTTGTGATTAACACAATGGGCCGCGGCGGAGCCGAAACAGCACTTTTGGAACTTCTCAGAAGTATGCAAAAGCGTGATGTAGAGCTTTCTCTGTATGTATTAACCGGACAGGGAGAGCTGATTGAACAATTGCCCGAGGGTGTTATATTAAAAAATAAAAATTATAAAAATGTATCTGTTTTAAGTGATGAAGGCAAGAAAATATTGCTTAAGACATCTCTTAAAAACTTGTTTAAACGTGCAAATTGCATCCGGCTATTCACTTATATAGTGAAAAATTTATTTCACATGATAAAAAAGAAAAAGATAATGTTTGATAAATTGTTATGGCGATGTTTTTCGGATGCCGCAGAACGTTTTGATGAAGAATATGATATGGCAATTGCTTACATTGAAGGTGGTTCTACATATTATGTGTTGGATCATGTAAAGGCAAAGAAAAAAGTTGCTTTCTTTCATACCAATTACGAGCAGGCCGGTTATACTCGCTCATTAGATAAGGATTGTTATTTAAAGTATGATAAAATATTTCCTATCTCAGAGGCCGGAAAAAATGTATTTTTGAAATATTATCCGGAATGTACAGAAAAGACGGAAGTATTTAATAACTTAATAAATGTGGAACGAATTCGAACACTTGCTTTGGCAGAGGGTGGTTTTACGGATGATTTTAAAGGATATCGAATTCTTACAATCGGACGTTTGGTGCCATTAAAAGAGTTTGGAAAATCCATTGAAGCTTTGGCTTTGCTGAAACAAAAAGGGGTTGATGCCAGATGGTATATTCTGGGAGACGGAGAACTCAGAGGTGAATTGGAGGCACTTATATGCGAAAAAGGATTAAAAGAAGATTTTTTCCTCTTGGGTGTTACGGATAATCCTTACCCCTATTTGAAACAGGCGGATATATATGTGCATGCATCACGATTTGAAGGAAAAAGTATTGCAATACAGGAAGCTCAAGTATTGCAATGTCCGATTTTAGTTTCTAATTGTGAAGGTAACCGCGAACAGGTTGAACATGGTGTAGATGGCTTGATTTGCGAATTGACACCGGAAGATATCTGTGAGGGTATCATGCAATTGATTAATGATTGGGAAAAGGCAAAATCCTACGGGGTTTTGGCTTCTCACAGACATACAGGTACTGACAAAGAGATAGACAAAATTCTTTCGCTTATGTAGAAGCGTGGAAAGAAGGTTGCATATGAATAAGGAATTATTAATTATTATCCCGGCATATAATGAAGCGCAAAATATAGGAAACTTTTTAGATAAATTAGAAGAACCCGAAATTGCGAATATAGCAGATGTTTTGGTGATGAACGATGCTTCAAAAGATAATACTGCAGAAATCGTACGACAAAGAAATCACGCAGTAGTAACGCATGTGTTTAATCTTGGTTACGGAAGCGGTTTGCAAGTGGGATATAATTATGCATTGCGTAAAGGATATAAATATGTTATTCAAATGGATGCGGACGGTCAACACGATGCATGTAATATTTCAACAATTTATCAGGCATTAATGCAACAAGATGAATCCGGTAAATGTCCGGATATTGTGTTGGGTTCCAGATTTTTAGAGGGTAGTGTAAGTTTTCCGATTTCGAAGGTAAAAAAGTTTGCAATTAAGTTATTCCGTTTTTTAATCAAATTAGGGACAGGTAAGAAAATTTTAGATCCGACAACGGGATTGCAGGGATTAAATCAAAGAGCAATTCGTTATTATGCGGGATATGGTCATTTTGATGATAAATATCCTGATGCAAATATGATTATGCAAATGCTTATGTTAGGATTCAGAGTAAATGAAGTTCCTGCCGTAATGCATGCAAGAACCGAAGGGGTTAGCATGCATTCGGGATTAAAACCCATTAAATATATGTTTCGCATGATGTTTTCCATTATTGCTGTTTGGATACGCGTAAAACTGTACAAGGTAGATGTGGGGGCTGCTGATGAGGATGGTACTACCTAAAATATTATCCAGAAAAAAAAGAATGATATTTCAAAAAGCAGATATAGTTGAAATTGCAAATTCGTTAGGTAATCCTGCACGAGGATGGTTTCAATTATTCCCTTTTTATGCACATGAGGTGCCTGATTTTGACAAATTAAAGTGGTGCGATACTTCAGAATATACATTAGCATTGGTTATTGTTAATATAGGTGCTTTTCAGGATGAGCCGATTTCGGATGCAGCATTACAGAATATTCGTGATATTTTACATTTTTTCTCAAGCAGAGAGTTCGATATTATTTTGCGAATTACTTATGACCATGAAGGTTATGCATTAGAACGAGAACCCTTTTTCTTTGCGCAAGTGAAAGACCATTTGAAGCAGGTATCAGAGATTGTGAAGGAATATGAAGAGCACATATTTATTTATCAGGGGATGCTGATTGGAAATTGGGGAGAAATGCATACATCAAAATTTGTTACACCACCCAAAATGAACGAGTTATGGAATGTAATGAAACAGGAAATGGGAACAGAAGTCTTTTTTGCAGTTCGTAAACCGGCTTTTTGGCGTATGTTGCATCCTGAGAGTTGTGATAAAAATCAACTTGCGTATGATAAAATGGGATTGTTTGATGATGCAATATTTGGTTCACCTACTCATTTAGGAACCTTTGGAGCCAATCCCAGAGAGTTTTCCGGATGGGATGCGTTATGGAACAGGCAGAGTGAATTGGCATTCGAAAAGGAACTGTGTTTACGAGTGCCTAATGGTGGTGAAGTATTATCAGGAGAATCTTTCTTGCAGGAGAGTGCAAAAGCTCAAATCATCAACACATTACAGCAAATGCATGTTACATATTTAAATAAAGATTACGATAAAGTGATTTTAGAATATTGGAAAAAATGGAACTGCGGAGTTGCCGGAGCATGGCAAAACAAAACATTATATGAATATATAGGAGAACATTTGGGGTATCGCTTTGTGGTTAGAAATGTGAATGTTGAAATAAGCGAAGCACAAACCGCAAAGATAACCATAGATATTGAAAATGTCGGCTTTGCAAATTTTTATTATGAAGCAAAGGTATTTTTGGAGTGGATTAATGAGGAAAATCAAGCATTTCAAAAAGAAATAATAACGGATATGAAATGCTGGGAAGCGTCATCAATGACAAGCATTTCAACAGAGCTTGAAATACAGAATTGTTATATATATCTTTCCGCAATTCGTGTAAAGGATGAAAAAATAATTTATTTTGCCAATCCATCCGACAGAAGCGGAAGAGTTTTTTTGGGACAGTTTTTAGAAACAAAGTAAGGTGATTGAACGAATGGATAATAATTTATTATATTGGATATTTGAATATATTAAAGTTTTGTTTTCCTATGGGTTTGTTTTGTTTATTTGGCCTATGGTGGTATTTCGTAAATATTTAAGTAACAAAAATGCTACATTTCGTTTTTGTTTTTGCGCCACAGCTCAAGTAATTATCATAAATACACTGGTTTTGATGTTGGGATTGTTCCACATTTTGAATAAGTGGACAATGTGTATTGCCTTTTACGGGATATTGTTGTGGTCCTTAAGGGACAAATTTGAATTAACAGAGGAACGAAAAAAACGTCTTAAATCGTTACTGACCGGAACATTGGGATGTAAGCAGTTTTTTCTTATTTGTTGGAATTCTGTTTATATAGATTTGAAAGATGCCTGGAAAAAGTTTGCTAAGTTTTACAAAAAACATTGGATTGAGTATACGGCATTAATTTTCGTATTGATGTACGGAATGCTTTATTTTTCCTATGGTGCATTTTTGGATTATTCTTATGGTTTTGGCGATATGTATGTGCATCACTCATGGATTTACGGTCTGATTGAAGGAAAGATTTTCTCGGCAGGTGTTTATCCGGAAGCAATGCATTGTGTTATTTACAGTATGCATGCTTTGCTTGGTGTTGAAGTATACAGCTGTATGTTATTTTTAGCAGGAATACATATAGCAGTTATTCTTTTATCCGCATACTGCTTAATGAAAGAAGTGTTCCAGTGGCGTTTCAGTTCGATTTTTGTGTTGATTTTATTTTTAATATTGGATCTTGCATGTATTGATGAAGTATTCAGTATGTCCAGATTACAATGGACTTTGCCGCAGGAATATGGATTCCATACAATGTACATCATTGCATTAGCACTTATTCTGTACTTAAAAAGTTACAAGAAATCAATGTATAAAGACGTGGAATTGAAAGCATGTTGGGATCAAAATTTGTTTTTGTTTATGATGGCGCTTGCAGCTTCCATTGCAATACACTTTTACGTGACAATAATGGCTTTCTTTATCTGTTTTGCGATTGCTCTTTTTAAACTCAGAAGTGTGTTCCACAGAAAGCATTTTGTACCGCTTGTTGTTTCAGCGTTTTTAGGACTAATGATTGCATTTATACCTATGGGAGGAGCATTAGCGTCAGGCATTCCTTTCCAGGGGTCTATCGGATGGGCTATGAATGTAATTAACGGAACCGACAAAGGTGTAGGTCGAGCTCAAAATACTGATAAAACGGAAGATGTAACAGATGCTACGGATTCCACATCAGAAGAAGGGCAGCCGGGTGATATAAATATCTCAGATGGTAATGCAGCTGCAGATAGTACGGTTGCCGGAACACTCCCCGAAACGGAAGGAAATGTGACGAATATTTCAGTACAGACTCAGGAACTCGGAACGTTTGAAAAAATAAAACAAAAAGCGCTTTCTATAGGAAATACCATAAAAGAAAAATTAAAAGGTGTTTATTCAAACGGTTATGTAACGTTATATAGAACGGACAGGGCAAAGTGGATTGTAGGTTTTTCTTATCTTGCAGTGATTTTGTATATTATCTATCGTATCGGGTATTGGGTGAAACGTAAGATTTTAAAGAGCCCGGTTAGTTCGGATAACTTATTTCCGAATTATCTTCCTATTGTATTTGCTTCCTTCCTGTTTATGTTGTTGTACGCGGCACCTCTTATCGGATTGCCTGAATTAATTGCAGGTGCCCGATTATGTACAACGGAGCAAATGCTCATTTTGATGGTTATGATTATGCCTTTTGATATGATATTTGCTCTTTTGATGCCAAATAACAGAGAAGATACTTTGGCCCTATGGTCAGTGGTAGTTTCATTAGGATTTGTTGTGCTTGTATGTGCATCAGGAAATTATCACGGATATTTGTATTACGAATTAACCAGATATAATGCTGCGGTAACGGTTACAAACGAAATTATGGAATCCCTGCCGCAAAATACATATACGATTGTTTCACCGACGGATGAGATTTATCAGGTGATTCAAGACGGTCGTCATGAAGAGTTACTTACTTTTATGACCAGTCAGGTTAAAACATCTTATACACTTCCGACAGAATATATTTTTATTTTTGTCGAAAAGAGACCGATACAGTATGCGCATAGTCATTTCTTTTCTGGGCCGGACTGGTTGGCACTTGAGAAATATCAAGACATGTATACGTACTCTTACAGCGTTTGTCCTGATGTTGCATGCTCACAGATTTCATCAAAAGCAGCAAAAGAACCTATTCGTTTCTTTAACAGCCCATCGCATACTTATTCGAATTTAGATAGCAGGACAATTGTTGAATCAAAAGCATATGCATGGTGCCAAAGATTTAAAGAATTATATCCTTATGAATTTAAGGTATATTACGAAGATGACGATTTTGTTTGTTATTATATTCAACAGAATCCACAGCATTTATACAACTTGGTGATTGAATGAGCAAAGTAAAAAAACATAAATGTATTAGGTGTGTTTTAAAGCTTTTATTAATAATTGTAATTGTATTCGCAGTGATTAGCGCTTTTTTTGCAGGATATTATTTTGCGAGGAGAAATCATGGGAATGTATTGATTGAAAAGAGTGTTACATTTTCAGAATCTGCGGATGCATTAAACAATCCAAACAGAGGTTTTTATTATATCTGCGGATTTCGCATTACAGATGATAATTTCGTAGATTATGAGGAGCTGGTTGCTGAAAAGATGTTGCGTTCGCAACAGCACTCGTTATCTATGGTTCAAATTAATTTGCGTGAGTATAAAGACGGATTGATTTCCGAAAAAGGTCTAAAGGATATTGCGACGATTTTTGATGCGCTGAGTAAACAAAACAAACAATATCTTATTCGTTTTTTGTATGATTGGAATGGCGAGAACCTGCAAGTGGAGCCACAGGATGTAAATGTAATTGTAAAGCATATGGAACAATTAGAGGGTATTTTACATACCTATAAAGATATCATTTTTGTGCATCAGGGAATCTTTATTGGTAATTGGGGCGAAATGAACGGAACGATTCATTTGGAGCACATGCAGTTGCTGGCGGAGACTTTGCGCAGTTCCCTGCACGAAGATACATATATGGCGGTGAGAATGCCTGCACAGTGGCGTAAAATTACAGAGATTGCATCGCCTGATAAGAGTGATTGGGAAGCAGAGAGTATTGCCCATAATCTGAGTTTATTTAATGATGGTATGATGGGGAATTATGGTGATTATGGCACTTACGGCACTAAAAGCAGAAGCGAAGTGGGAGACTTTACACATTGGAATCGGGAAGAGGAATTACAATTCCAAGAGCAGCTTTGTAAGTATGTACCAAATGGCGGAGAAGTCATTATAGATAATGAGTATAATGATTTTGAAAATGCCTTGGATAACTTAAAAACCATGCATATCACGTACTTAAACTGTGATTATGATAAATCTGTTTTGGATAAATGGGCTGAAGAGACCATAAACAATGGAACAATTTATGATGGTATGGATGGATTGACTTATATTGACAGGCATTTGGGGTATCGTATTTTATTGGATTCAGTTTCTTATGAATATGCCTATATAAAGGATGCCTTGGCGGTGACATTAAAGTTTAAAAATGTAGGTTTTGCCCCAATATATAAAGAAGTCCGAATGAACATCCATATAATCAATGAAATGAACGGAACGGTTTGCACCTATGATGTTGAAGGTGAACTATCGGAGCTTGCCGGCGGAAATGAAGCCGAAAATGTTTTGGAAATATGTAAGGATATTATTTTGACAGGATATGACCCCGGAAATTATAGATTATATTTTTCGGTAACAGATGTGGATAGTGCTATGCCGATAATTTTGGCGAATGAGCAAAAGATGCAATCGTATGGATACGAATTGGGAGAAATAGTGATTGAGGAAATGAAACTTCCATTTGTTGATTAACAGACCGGAATGGTAAGAGGGCAGAAGTATGGCAGAACAAAACACAGGTATTGACTTTGTGATAACTTGGGTGGATGGTGCAGATAAAGCATGGCGTGCTCAAAAAGCATCTTATGATCCAAATAAGGGAACGGATGATGACGAAATACGTTATCGAGATTGTGACTTGTTGAAATATTGGTTTAGAGGGGTGGAGAAATTTGCTCCTTGGGTACGAAAAATTCACTTTATTACGTGGGGACATTTACCTAAATGGTTAAATACGGAACATCCAAAGTTGCATATTGTTCGACATGAAGACTATATTCCCGCAGAATATCTGCCAACATTTAACAGTAATGTATTGGAAATATACATGCATAAAATTGAGGATTTAAGTGAAAATTTCGTGTATTTTAATGATGATTTCTTTTTGATTGATGATGTGAAGGAAAAACATTTTTTCAAAAACGGAAAGCCTCGAGATATGCTTGCTTTCCAGCCGGTTGTGGCAAATCCGGCAAATCCGGTAATGTCTCATTTGTATATGAATAATTCCCTTGTTTTATGCAAGCATTTTAAGAAAAGGGAAAACATCCGGAAACATCCCGGCAATTATTTTAAAATAGGATATCCCCCTATGTATTTCTTTTATAATATGTTGGAGCTGGCATTTCCGCTGTATACAGGTTTTTATACTGTGCATGGACCGTCTCCCTATTGTAAGAAAACATTTATTGAGATTTGGGATAAGGAAAAGGAAGCGTTGGAAAGTATGTCGTATAATCGGTTTCGCAGTAATACTGATTTGACTCCTTATCTTTTCAGAGAGTGGCAAAAATTATCCGATAATTTTGTCCCTACAAACTTACATCGTTACTTTAGCTATTTCAATATTTTGAAAGATAATACTAAGCTTGTAAAAACCATTACTAAGCATAAGAAAAAAATGATATGCATTAACGATACGGATCTTGGTGACGATTTTGATAAAGCCAAAGAAGAAGTGCGTAATGCATTTGAACAGATTCTTCCGGAGGTATCAGCATTTGAATGTTAGTCAGTCTTACCAACTGAATAATGATGTGAAAAGCAGAACAGAATATTCCGCAAGAAATACGACGGTAGCCATGTTTGCAAGAATTATTGCCATTCTGATGGGATTTTTACCAGAGTGGTCTTTACTCATACCTTAAGTGAAGATTATGTGGGTATTAATGGCCTGTTTACGGATATTTTGAATGTTTTGGCTCTGTCTGAGTTGGGCATTGGTACCGCAATAACCTATGCATTATACAAGCCCATATCCGAAAAAAATATTGAAAAGCAGAAATCTTTGATGCTTCTTTATAAGCGGATGTATAGGGTGATTGCAGGAGTAGTTCTGGGGGTAGGCTTGTTGATTATCCCCTTTATGGATGTTCTGATAAAGAATCAGCCACAAGTAGATAACCTGATTCTTTTATATCTTTTCTATTTGGCTAATTCGGTGGTTTCTTATCTGTTCATATACAAGCGAACCCTGATAGATGCACATCAATTAAGTTATATCGGTGTTTTGTGTCAGACTTTCTTTTTGGTAGTGCAAAACATTATTCAGATAGTTATTTTATGTACTACACATAATTTTTTATTGTTTGTGATAGTATTGCTTTCCTGTACGCTTTTTAATAATATTACGATTTCTGTTAAAGCGAATAGAATGTACCCTTTTTTAAAGGATCATAATGTTGAACCGTTGGAAGCAGAGGAAAAGAAAAGTATTAAGCAGAATATTAAAGCAATGCTGATGCATAAGGTGGGGAATGTTGTTGTTACAAACACTGATAATTTGCTTTTATCTTCTTTGGTTGGAATTGTAAGTGTTGCCATATATTCTAATTATTTTTTGGTTATCGGTTCTATTCGTCAGGTATTGAATCAGGCATTTCAGGGAATTACAGCAAGCGTGGGCAATCTTGGAGTGGAAGAGAGTAAAGAACGTATTAAACGTATCTTTGATGCTTCTTTCTTTATCGGACAATGGATGTTCGGGTTTGCAGCCATTTGTTTATATGAGGTGTTGACACCGTTTGTAGAATTAAGTTTTGGCTCCCAATATGTTTTTGGTACGGCAATAACCTTTGTATTATGTATTAATTTTTATTTGACCGGAATGCGACAGGCGACACTGGTATTTAGAGATTCATTGGGACTATTTTGGTACGACAGATATAAATCAATTTTTGAAGCTCTGATTAATTTAGTGGTATCTTTGATTTTAGGATATTATTATGGCGTGATAGGTATCTTTTTAGGTACTTTAATCAGTACGATTACCACATCTTTGTGGGTAGAACCCTATATGCTTTATAAACATCGATTAAAAATGCCGGTTCGAGGTTATTTTATCAAGTACGCATGGTATGTTATAGTAACAGCCGGTGCATGGTATGTGACAGATATGGCTTGTTCGTTTATTGGCGGTAGTGTTTTGATACAGTGTGTACTCAAATTAGGCATCTGTATTATTGTTCCAAATCTAATCTTTTTGATTATATATTGCAGAAATAAAGAGTTTGTTTTTGTATGCAGAAAAGCAAAAGCGCTTCTTCAAAAAAGAAATACAACTGATGAAAAAACGGTACATGCTGAAACTAAAATTGAAGAAACACTTTTGTTAAGATTAATAAGCGAGAGCTTAAAAACAAAGAGTTTATCCTCGGAGAGGTGCTGGGCAGAGGAAACTGTCAGTGAAGAGGTTGATTGGGATGTTGTATTAACGTTGGCGGATAATCATAGTGTTTTATCGCTTTTATATGAACCTTTGACAAATATAGAATCCCTTTCTTCACAAAGCGTTAAAAAATATTCAAGTAGTGCAAAGAAAACCGTACTTCAACAATATCATTTATTATTTTTAAGTAAGTATCTTGTTGATATTCTCCATAATCGCGGTATAAAAACGGTTGTGTTAAAGGGTGTTGCTGCCGGATCCTTTTATCCTACACCGGAACTTCGTAAATCCGGTGATATAGATTTGCTTTTATTAGATCCCATACAGGAAAACACAATGAAAGAGGTCATGATTGAGCATGATTTTTGGGTAAAGGAGGAGCAACTTGCATTACATCATGTGACATTTGAAACCCGAAGCGGTATAGAGATTGAAGTTCATACATTACTGGCGGAACCTTTTGATAATCGCAATATGAATCAGTTTATGGAAAATCTGTTGAAAGAGAAACGCTGTGAGGCAGAAGAACGTGAGGTAATGGGACTTACACTTCCTGTTTTGAATAAAGCATATTTTGCATATGAGCTTTTGCTTCATATGCTACAACATTTTCTGCGTTCCGGTTTTGGTCTTAAACTGTTATGCGACTGGGTAGTCTTTTGGAGGGAAGAAGTTTCCGAAGAAGAAAAAGAGAAGTATTTACAATTAACACAAGAGAGTGGTGTTAATTATTTTTCTGATATCGTTACCCTGACCTGTGTTCGTTATTTAGGGTTAGAGGAAGAGTGCGTTGCGTGGATGAACTGTTCGTCTGACTTGCCTGTGGCTGAATTTTTACGCGAAATTTTGGATGCAGAAGAATTTGGAAAATCTCATGTGAACCGTATGGTTATGATGAGAGGAACCGGAATTCGTGACTATATGAGGGAATTCCATCATCAGATGCATTTAAACTTTCCTAAAAGCGGAAAATGTTTCTTGCTCTGGCCAGGGCTATGGATGATTACTTTTGTTCGATTTGTCAGAAACAACAGAAAATATCGGAAGGTATCCACGGGAGAAATCTTAAGAGAAGCCAAGAAACGTAGCCGGTTAATGGAAAAAATTCAATTATTTCAATAGAATTTGTTAAAAAACATGTAAAAAAATTCATTTTATTGAATAAAATAGTTTACATATATTAACAAATGTG
>JAZNQI010000026.1:0-8687 GCA_045590095.1 Acetatifactor sp.
GTAAGAATTACATACTTATCCAAAGCGGCTGACATTTCCAATCCCTGTCTGGTCACACCCATGATTATTCCGCCAACCACGTTTACTACGGTAATAATAAGACCTGCTATAGCATCTCCTTTTACGTACTTTACCGCACCATCCATGGAACCGAAGAAGTTGGATTCTTCCTGGATTTTTTCTCTTCTTTTCTTTGCCTCTTCATCTGTAATGGCACCGGTATTTAAGTCGGCATCAATTGCCATCTGCTTACCGGGCATAGCATCCAAGGTAAAACGTGCTGTTACTTCAGCCACACGTTCCGAACCTTTATTGATTACCATGAACTGAATCAAAATGAGAATGATAAATATTATGGTACCAATAACCAAATCGCCACCACCCACAAACTCACCGAACGTAGAAACTACGTTACCGGGGTCGCCGGTGGATAATATCAACTTTGTGGAGGATACGTTTAATGCAATTCTAAAAATTGTGGTAAATAACAGCATGGTCGGGAAGAAAGACATATCCAATACTTCCTTCACAAACATGGAGCTGAACATAATCGTAAATGCCGTAGCAATATTAATTGCCAGCAATACGTCCAATAACCAGTTCGGAAGTGTCACAATGAACATAATAAAAGCGGTCAGAATATAAATCGCTACGAATATATCCGCTTTTTTCATCTTCATACGTCCACCTCCTTACTGTTGTATTTTATATTTTTCCCTGTAATTTATATACGAACGCCAGCACCTCTGCCACTGCCTGATACAATTCCTGCGGAACCACCTGTCCCACATCAACATTGGCGTACAACATACGTGCTAAGGGTTTATTTTCTACAATTTCTATCTTGTTTTCTTTTGCAACTTCTTTGATTTTGGCGGCCAGATAATCAGCACCCTTTGCCAAAACAATCGGGGCATCGGCCACTTCAGGATCATATTTAATCGCCACTGCATAATGAGTAGGGTTTGTAATGACTACATCCGCAGTAGGCAAGCTCTGCATCATACGTCTTTGCGATACTTCTCGCATCTTTTGACGTATCCTTCCCTTGACCTTGGGATCACCTTCCTGCTGCTTATATTCATCTTTTACTTCTTGCTTACTCATCATCATATCCTTGTTAAATTTCAACTTCTGATATGCATAATCAGCAAAGGCAAGCACCATATATACCAATGATATTCGGATTCCCAAACTCACTACCATATCCGCCACAAGACCAATAGCCTGCATCAGCGGTATATCATATAAGAGAAACAAATTCTCTTTATTGTTCATCACATAATTATAACATAAATAACTGATTAAAAAAATCTTAAGTAATGATTTTACTAATTCTACCAGTGAATTGACCGAAAAAATTCTTTTGAATCCGGAAATAGGATTCAATTTATTGAATTTAGGCTTCATTGCCTCCGGCGAAAGCTCCCACTTAACCTGCCAGACATCACTGATGAATGCAACTATAAAAGCAACAATGAAAATCGGTGCCAGAATAATCATGACCCGTAAAACACTATCCTTCAACAAATCAAAAATATCCTTTGTAGACAGGAATCCGTTCCACTGAACAACCATCTCCGGCATTTTGTTATAGGTACCGGAAAACAATTCCAAAAACTGTGTTCCCATGGTTCCTACCCAAAACTTAATCAGCAAAAAAAGAGCCAGTAAACCAAATGCATTCGCAATTTCTCTACTTTTTGCTACCTGACCTTTTTTTCTTGCATCACTTAATTTTTTCTGTGTAGCCGGTTCCGTTTTTTCACCACCGGGACCGTCTGCAAAAAATTGAAGATTATACTTCAGACTCACATCAATCCTCCACTGAAGGCCTTCATTAAATCTTTCATCTGTACAAATATAAAGTCTGCTGCACCATCCATCATGGCTGCACTAAAAAATAATATGGAAAGTCCAACCAATACTTTAATCTGAATACCTACCGCAAACATATTTAACTGCGGCGAAACCTTTGCCAAAACACCCAAAATAGCATTTAACAAAAGAATGGTACAAAAAACCGGAAGTGCAATTCTAAATCCAATAACAATATAGCTACTCATAAACTGTAACATGGACGAAAGCAGCGAATCCATGTTAAAAATTGCACCATTTATGGGTATCATGACAAAAGAATCTGCCAATGCTCCCATTAAAAACCGGTACATTCCCGTAGCTATTAACAATAATGTAAATACATACTGATACAAAGCACCTGAAATGCTTGTTTGTTGCCTTGTAGTCGGGTCCATAACCTGTGCCATGGAAAGACCTGTTTCCATATCCACAATTGCACCGGCAAAACTTACAATTGTACTGCATAAGTTTGCACTAAACCCAATTAAGAGGCCTGTCACTGCTTCTTTCACCACGAGCACTGCATAACCGCTCACTGTATTGTAATTAACCGGCATCTCCTCCGGTGTCAGTGTTCCGTATAACAAAACCGCCGTAAAAAA
Organism: Acetatifactor sp.; assembly: GCA_045590095.1. Taxonomy (GTDB): domain Bacteria; phylum Bacillota; class Clostridia; order Lachnospirales; family Lachnospiraceae; genus Acetatifactor. The sequence goes on from JAZNQI010000026.1 coordinate 2,463, forward strand.
GCTTAGTGCAATCCTTACATGTCTCGGCGTATTACTCATGCTAAAAAACGGAGCTACAAATACGAAACAAGATACTCTGGTCAAAACAAGCAGAAAATATTCTAAATCATAAAGCGAAAATGATAAATTTAGCATCCTCTTTCTCCGCTAACTATTGACATACATACTAAAATTCGACCACAACTCTACCATAAAATCTACAATCTCCGTCAACATCCAGTTTCCCAGCAAAATCAATGCCAGAAATACACAAACAATCTTCGGTACAAATGTTAATGTTTGCTCCTGTATGGAAGTTACGGTCTGAAAAATACTGATAATCAAACCAACAATCAACGAAACCAATAAAACAGGTAAGGATACTTTTATGATTAAATACAACGCTTTACTGGCAATCTGAATTACCACATCAATTGACATATCCTACCTCCTTATTCTTTCGTCAGTAAAAAGTTTTAACAAGATTACCTATTATCAAAGTCCATCCGTCTGCCAACACAAACAACAGTATTTTAAACGGCATGGAAATTGTAGTAGGTGGCAACATCATCATACCCATACCCATAAGGGTTGATGCCACAACCATATCTATTACAATGAACGGTATGTATATGAGGAAGCCCAAGAAGAACGCCGTTCTGAGTTCCCCTACAATAAAGCTTGGAATCAAAACGGACAACGGAATATCATCCAGCGTCTCTCCATCCCATTCCTCACCTGCAATATCCATAAACAGTTCAACATCCTTCACCAGCGTTTCTTCATACATAAAATCACGTATCGGATCCACTGCAGCCACAATTGCCTGTTCTTGCGTTAATTCGCCTCTGTCAAAGGGCTGAATTGCTTCCGTATTGATTCTGTTGATAGTCGGCGTCATAATAAAAAACGTCAAAAACAATGCCAATCCTATCAGCACCTGATTCGGCGGTGCTGTTTGCGTATTTAGCGCCGCTCGAGTAAAATGCAGCACTATAATAACTCTGGTATAGCATGTCAACATAATCAGAAGAATGGGTGCAATTGCAATCAGCGTCAAAGTAATCAGTATTCTTAACGCACCATTAATCTCTCCGTTGCCATTGTTGTATGTAATGGTAACCGTGTTTGCAATATTAGCCTCCATTAAATCTTCCGGTTCTTCCGCAGTGCCCGGTTCTTCTATCACCGTCGTCTCTTCTGTCCGCCCCGCTTCTGCCGCTTGTACCGTCATTGGGCTATTAATACACAATATGCCCACCGAAAACAGTAGGCATATTATCAATAAAATATTCTTTTCTTTCAGTTTCGTAAATACATTTTTCACTTATTTCTTGGGCTCCTTGTGCAATACCGAATTCAACATATCCTTAAAGGATTTTGTTTGTTCACCATTCGGTTCGTTTATCTTTAGCTGCTCTTTGGGAATTTCACAAAGTTTTGTAACCGTATCTTTACAAACAGCCATCGCCACATAAGTATCACCAATTCTAACAAGCTGAATATACTTCGTGGTAGAAACTTTAATCGTTTCTAATATTTCGATATTCATATTGACACTATTTTGCTTTTGATAATTTGCAATATACTTGGTAGTAAACGCAGTAACCCCCAAAACCACCACAAATATCAGCAAAACAGTAATCAATTGTGCATATCCTTCCCCGCTATTGCTTGTAAGTAACATTATCCAATAACCTTTTTCACTGCTTCAATTACACGTTCTGCCTGGAAAGGCTTAACGATAAAGTCTCTTGCACCTGCCTGAATAGATTCGATAACCATCGCCTGCTGACCCATAGCAGAACACATGATAACCACTGCACTGGGGTCCGCGGCCTTAATCTTCTTTAAAGCTGCAATACCATCCATTTCAGGCATGGTAATATCCATTAATACAAGGTCCGGATGTAATTCATTATATTTCTCAATTGCTCTAAGGCCGTTTTCAGCTTCGCCGCATACAGTGTATCCGTTTTTACTCAAAACATCCTTAATCATCATTCTCATAAATGCTGCATCATCACAAATCAATATATTCTTTGCCATATTATCCTCCATCTGACATTAGTAATCTTATTTAATAATTTCCGTTACTCTGATACCAAAACTTTCTTCAATTACTACAACTTCACCCTTTGCAACGAACTTACCATTAACTAAAACATCAATGGGTTCTCCTGCAATACGGTCCAATTCAATAATTGTACCCGGTGCAAAATCTAAAATATCAGCAATTGATTTAGTGGTTCTGCCAAGCTCAACCGTCACTTCCAAAGGAACATCTCGAATTAACCCGATATTTTCCTGGCTTGGTATTGCATTAACATTTGTATCAAAACTTTGGAACTGTGCAGGCTGTACATTTACACCTTGCTGCATCATCTGCGGTGCCATTCCCATAGGATATCCATATGCCGGCATACCCATCATTTGGGGATTCATGCCCATCATCTGAGGGTTCATGCCCATCATCTGAGGGTTCATACCCATCATTTGAGGATTCATACCCATCATCTGAGGATTCATGCCCATCTGAGGATCCATACCCATCTGAGAATTCATACCCATCATAGGATCCGCCCCCATCTGAGGTGCCGCATTCATCTGAGGCATACCACCCATTGCAGACATCTCCGGCATAGGTGCAACATCCTGTATCACAGGTGTTTCCTGCACCGTAGGTTCAGGCTCTGACGGCATCTGTACTCCGATAAATGTATCCACTATTTTTCTGGCAAATTCCACAGGATACAACTGCATGATAGTACTGTCTACCAACTCACCAATCTGCATGCGGAATTCAATTTTTACAAATGTACCGCCTAAGAAAGAAGCAACATCTGATGCACTACTAATCTCTGTCAGATTAAGCAACGATGCATCCGGCGGGCTGATGTCTATTACAGTACCTAACATTGTAGAAAGGGATGTTGCTGCAGAACCCATCATCTGGTTCATTGCTTCCGAAATTGCACTCAAATGCAATTCTCCCAATTCTCCGTCTGTATTTGTACCATCACCGCCCATCATAAGGTCGGTAATAATTTTCACATCATTCTCTTTCAGTACCAGAATATTTGTACCGTCCAATCCCTGTGTATAACGTATCTGAATAAACACACAAGGCTTTTCATACTCTGTCAATAAACTTGACCATTGCGCCAAAGTAACTACCGGCGTTGTAATATTTACTTTTCTGTTAACAAGTGAATACAATGTGGTGGCAGATGATCCCATACTGATATTTGCCACTTCACCAATCGCATCTTTTTCCACCTCTGATAACAGAGCTTCATCTTCACTTGTTGCTCCCGAACCGGTAAAAAATGAACTACTCGGTTCCGGTTCCGACTCCGGTTCCGGTTCTGAGATAGGTGTGCTATCTGCATTACCGGACAAGTCCATGCTCATAAGTAACGCATTTATCTCGTCCTGGGATAACATTCCATCATCCATTTTATCCTCCATTCTGCCGTCATGCAAGCGTTTTATTCTTCCTCACGAATAACTGATGTTATTCTCACTGCGTAAGCGTCATCATTCGCTCCCGGAAGTGCAGTGAACTTTCTGATATTGCCAACATATACTTCCATATCACTATCTACTTTCGTATCCAAGCGAATACAGTCACCCACTTGTAATCCCAAGAAATCCGATACGGAAATACTGCTTCTTCCCAGTATAGCCTTTACAGGAACATCCACCTTACGAATCAAACTTTCAATATATTCATCGTAATGTTCATCACGTTTTTCCTGCATTACAGAATACCAATACTTGGTATTCAACTTATCCATAACATCTTCCAATGTAAAAAACGGAAGACACATATTGATATATCCTTCTACATCGCCAATCTTCAAATTTAATGTAACAATTGCAACCATATCCGAAGGCGGAACAACTTGTGCAAACTGTACATTCGTCTCCAATCGATTTAATACCGGCGATATGTCAACCACATTTTTCCATGGTTCTCGCATCAATTGCGTAAGCATTGCCATAATACGTTCCACAATCGTTAACTCAATCTGCGAAAATTCTCTTGTTTTTTCAAGAGGCGTTCCCATTCCGCCTAACATTCGATCTATCATAGCGTAACCCAAATTAGTGGATAACTCTATCAGTATATTGCCGTTAAGCGGTGCAAAATTAACTACACCTAAGATTACCGGATTGGATAACGCATTTGAGAACTCAGAAAATGCAACCGTTTCGGAACTGGCAACCGTTACTTGAATATTCTTTCTCAAATATACCGGTAAATTCGTAGAAACCAATCGTCCGTAATGTTCAAAAATAATCTCCAAGGTTCGCAGGTGTTCTTTTGAAAACTTTGCCGGACGGTTAAAATCGTAGTTTTTCACCTGGCGTTCATTTTCGCTTTGTATATCACCTGCATCCAATTCGCCGGAGGACAATGCCGCCAGCAAACTATCTATTTCACTTTGGGATAATACTTCACCCACAAGCCTCACCTCCTTTTATTTATGCTTTGTTCCCGGAGGTTACTGATATCTCAACTCACTAATTGCAATTTTATATATGAACTCATTCTCGTCAAACAGCTGACGCACTGCCTCTAACATTTCCTCTCGAACAGCCTCAAAATCTTCACGACATTCTTCAATAGTATGTTTAGATACAGTAGAGTTAATCGCATCTTTAATCAAAGATTCATAATTGCCGAATTCAGCACCGTAGTCCTTGTATCCTTCTCCCTCAGTATACAAAGAGAACGAAACATTGAATGCAATATAATGTTCTTTCGTGCTTACCACATTACCATCTTCATCATAAATCTTTTCATTCTGAAGGGGAATTGTCAGTGCGCCCTCAATCGCCCAGGGCATCTGTTCGGACATGGGAATCTCTTTTTCTTCTTCCTCTTCGTCCACACCAAGCTCTAAGTTAAGCACTGCGGCAATATCACTTACCAAATCCGCCGTCTTTTTGTTAGTCCCCATAAAACTAATCATCATAATACCGGACAAAATAATATTAACCACCAATAATGCCAATATGATGACTGTCAATAAACTGTTTTGTTTCATTACTTGCTCCTTTATTGGATAATCGAATTGTAAATACGAATCTCCACTCGTCTGTTTTTCGCACGTCCTTCCGCTGTTGAATTATCAGCAATCGGTACATACTCACCTCTTCCGGCATGTTTCACATCAGCCGGGTCTAAAGAAGTATTTTCAATCAAATAATCAAATACAGAAAGTGCTCTGGCACTACTCAATTCATTATTATTTGCAAATCTCACGCTGTGAATAGGAACCGAATCCGTATGACCTTCAATTTCAATTACGCCTCCGGCATATCTTTCCAAAATCACACCAACTCGATCCAAAACATGCAATGCTTCCGGCTTTAATTCATCCTTTCCGGAATCAAACAAAAGTGCACCTTTCAGCGAAAGCATAACGTATTGATTCGTAAAATTCACTTCAATCTGTTCCGTCATACCGCCTTCGGCTACAGATTCTGCAATAAGTTCTGCCAACTCTTCATTCGCCTGAAGGTTATGCATTTCAATTTCTTCCAGCATCTGTTCGAATTTTTCTTCTTCGCTCATTTCGCCGTTTGGATCAAATTCATTGAACTCATCAGAATCTTCTACATCTTCTGCTGTATTGCCTGTACTGTTAATATATTTATCCAGCTCATTCAGCTGACTTACACCATTGCTTATCAATATTCCTTCACCGATAGCCGTTGAACCACCGTTAAAGATACTGAATGCCGATGCCATAGATGCAACCAATTGATTATACTTCTCTTCATCAATGGTAGACATAGAGAATAATAATACAAAGAAACATAACAAAAGGTTCATCAAATCGCTGAACGTAGCCATCCAAGCCGGCGAACCTGCCGGTGAATCTTCCTGCCTGCGCTTTGCCATTACTCTTCGCCTCCGAACTCCTCGTCCTCGCTACTTGTTCTATCCTTAGGTGCAAGGAATGACTTCAACTTCTCTTCAATAACTCTGGGATTCTCTCCTGCCTGAATAGACAAAAGACCCTCTATCATAACTTCCTTCTGCTGCATTTCTGCTGCATTGTTTACACGTAATTTGTTTGCAATGGGAGTTGCTAACCAGTTTGCCAATAAGGAACCGTACAATGTAGTAATCAAAGCTACCGCCATAGCCGGACCAATGGAAGAAGGATCATTCAAATCCTTTAACATTGCAATCAAACCGATCAAGGTACCAATCATACCCCAAGCAGG
>JAZNQI010000027.1:0-34395 GCA_045590095.1 Acetatifactor sp.
TTGTTTTGTCACAAATGCTCTTTTGTAAACCTCTGCATTAGTAAGTCCTTTTCGCTCAATCAGATACATCAAATACTGTTGAAAAGAATCTCCCATATGGCGGATGCGCTCGTTCAAAGCAGATTCACTTTCTTCCAAAAAATCCTCATAAGCGGCCGTATCCATCTCTTGACAGTCCGCAATTTGTGCACTTGATTTTTCTGCTTTTGGAAAGTTCAACCTTATCCCTTTAAGGAAGCTTCGTTTAGCCGGCTTGGGTTCGTTCGGTTTCACAGCCACTTCGGGTGCATTTGGCATAATGGCAATATTTTGCTGCACTTCAGGCATAACCCCAAAATACCTGTCACCGTACTCCTCTTCTCTTTTATCACATACATAATTGCGATCTATGTAAGCTTCCAAATCCGGATATAAATTTTGACCAAGCCGTGTGGATTCTCCATCAAATACCACCAAATAAATAAGCATGCTGTTCTTTAATAAAAAAGCGTTACTTTCATCCACCGCAATCCGCATGGCATCCTCTTTGGGATACCCGAAACTACCGGTAGCAATCAAAGGGAATGCTATACTTTTGCAGTCCTTTTCTCGTGCCAATTCCAGACTTTTCCGATAGCAGGAGCGTAGACGTTCTTCCTCACCGCTCTCACCGTCGATATAATAGGGACTCACTGCATGTATAATATATTTGGCCGGCAGATTAAATCCCGGAGTAATAGCCACTTCTCCCTCTTCCAAGTAACCTATCTTTTTTCTTTCCGCCAAAAGTAAGTCCGCCCCTGCAGCCTGATAGACCGCGAAGTCGGTACCACTGGAATATATTGGTTCTACATTTGCCGTATTTACAATGGCGTCCACCTGCATTTTGGTAATATCGTTTCGTACTATTTTAAATGACATGCGATTTATGCTCTCCTTTCACACAGTTCCTCAATCCAGTCCCTTTTGATAATACTGCTCAACCACGCTTCCGGTATCGTCTCATATCCGTAGTAAAGCGCTGCCAAACCACCGGCAATGGCACCGACAGTGTCACTATCATCTCCCAAATTCACCGCCTTAAGCAACGCTGACTCAAAGGACTCCGTAGTAATCAAACTCCAAACTGCCGCTTCCAAACTATCTACCACATAACCACTGCTCTGAATGTCCTCTTCAGGCACTTCGGCAAACTCATCCAAATGAAACAGGCGTCCGTAGTGTGTCAATTCTACATAATCAGCAATATTCCCACGGTAAAACTTTACTGCTTCATCCACGCCTTTCTGCAACCGTTCTTGTAAGGAGCCTTCTCCATCTAAAATGTTACAAATCATAAAGTAATAAATTCCACACGCCATATTAGAGCGCAAATGATTATGCGTAAGGGCAGCTACCTGATGAATACATTCTACAGCTTCTTCCACAGACCAAACCTCACACTTTACCTTTTCATAAGCATACAGGCACATGGGCATGATTCGCATAAGAGCACCATTTCCATTCGCCCATTCTCCGGTCTTTCCACAGGTTTTGTAATCCTTGGTCATTGCGTATCTGCCAATAGCCTCCATACAAGTACGTCCCTGATCAAAAGCCACGCCAGCCGGAGTATATTCTCCTTTCGTCGTCCAACTGACAAATCGTTCCATTATATCCTGATAATCAATGCCCTGCTTCTCCAGAAGGCTTACAAGTGTGGCTATAGCCATGCTGCTGTCATCCGACCAGGTCCCCGGCGGCATATTATAGGTTCCGTATCCTTCCATGGTTTCTACCGGATGTTTCTTTAACTCGTTACGATCTACAAATTGTACCGGCATGCCAAGAGCATCCCCTACAACCAATCCCATTATACCATTTATCCAAATATTAGCCATAATCAAATACCTCCTAAGTTTTTTCTCATTATACTATAGGAACGGTTTTCTACAGTCGCCGCAGAGGCGACCGGGAATAATCATGCACATCTACATCCTCTCCCGTATCTTTCAGAGCTTCAAACAGTACTTTATCTATGATTTTTCTGTCAAATCCTCTTCTGTTAATTTAGATATAAGCATTGTCTTTTCCTTTCGTGAAAATAACTTACTTTTTTTATATCACGAATGCACACTAACACTTACTTTTTGTGTTTTCTTTAATACAAGCCAATAAATTTATAACCTCAGCGAATCCAGCATATAAGGTTCCTACCACAAAGAAAACTCCCCAATATAAAAACACAAACCCAGAAAACTCCCCATCTTTATCAACTCCCAATACTAGTCCCAGAATAAACCCTATTATGTATGTTATCCACGATATAGCTCCAAGCAAATTCCCTATTGCATTATATACTTTGACAGAATCTTTTTTGACTGCTTCACTTCCTGTTTTTTCTAGACACCTTTTTAACATTTCAAATTCCTCGTCACTTATCTCTATCGGTTCATGCTTATAATACTTACTCTCCCCATCAACATACTCACAAAAACTATACTCATTACTATACTTATCATCCGGTGAATATTTTTTTTCATAGAGTTCCAACTCTAACAAAATTTCTTCTTTATTTTTTTTGTACTCCTGTTTTTTGATATTAGCATATTCAGTTTCTCTCTGTTGGATAAATTCTTGTAATCTCGCATTCATATTATATTCTCCTTTTGTATAATTGTTATATTCATCTTCTCACCCGTATTCAACCCACTGAGCAAAAAGGATGTATTCTAAATATACCTTAAATTGGCATGTCTATTAAATATTCTAAATATCGATTCTCCCTCAGATATTCCATAAAACTGGATATGCTCATATGAGAGGGTATACTCGCTTGCATATGAATATAATTCAGCGATAAATATTCCTCCACTGCCTTACAAACACATAACCGCTTTAAAATACTTATCATAATTGTTATTACATTTGTAAAATATCAATTTTACTTAAATTAAGATCCATTAAAAAATACAAAAAATAATCATTTAATAACATTAAAAACAATATGTAATTATGCGTGGTAAATGTAAATATTGTTAGAATTGATGACAAAAAAACATTGATTTTTTGAAATTATTCTTCTCAATTATATTAAACACCTCCTTCTTCCATGAACTTTTCTCACAATGCCACAATTAGCATAAGTTACTTGTAAAAATTAAGCACAGCCCAAGTGCTATTTCTAAATACATCGTTCTAAAAACAAATCTAATGTGTTGCAACACTCAACACCTCAAGTAGTAACAAACTAAGAAAAGCGGCAGTTTTTGCCGCTTTTAACTGGTCTGTTCTATTGTTACAAAATATATATACTCATTTTGCTTAAATGCCTTAGTAACTATCCTCATAATCTGAAATTGCTTTATCAATAGCTTCTGATTTACCATCTCCATAGCTTTTTTCGTACCATTCTTTTTCTTGGTCTGTTAATTTATCCCATTCACTTTTTTCTTTTTGAGGAAATAACGGAGAAACACAGAAAAGAATAGTTACAATGAATAAAATGACAATTATTCTATTCCATATTTTTAACGCAGTCTTATTTTTTATAACCATTACTATTTCCAAACATATGATTAATCTAATAATTATTAAAAGAACACTTATAAAATTAGTTGGGTGTAATGATTGAATCAAATAACCAAAACCCTGTATCAATGAATACAATACCACTACTCCATAAACCAATGTTCCAACAAGCACAATCTTATCATTTATAACGTTCTTTTGAAACACCACACATAAAATAACAAAAAATAGTGGCACTATTGGAATCACCAAATCATTAAAACTTTTTTTAGCTACAAATACTTGGGACACTATAGGCAATATCAGCAGAAATAGAGAACAAACAAAAATAAAATCCTTTTGCCTTTTTTCCTGTGTTGACATCTCTTTAATCATAATACAACAACTCCTTTCTTATATATTTTAACGAATAATCTATTAATTGTAAATAACTTGTATAAATATTTAAATCATGAATTGCGTAATTTTATGCTTTACACCGAACGTGCAATAGTATGCTTAAGATGTAGATTTAACCACTGCCTATATAGGTCAAATCGAGCGTGGTGAACGTAATCTAACGCTAGAAAGTCTTATTAAAGTTTCTAATCGGTTGAGGGTGACTGTCGATTATCTTTTATGTGATTCTGTCGTGGCCGTAAAAGATACTACTCTCATACAGCTATCTCAATCATTGAACGGTCGTACGTTGGAAGAAAAGGAGTTAGCTATAGTTATCCTCCGAACTCTATTTCTTCACTTAGATAGGCGTGCCGGAGTACAGGATTAAAACTAAAAACTTTTTCGTTTTATATGTGTTCCCATAGGGACTTAAATAGCCAGTTCTTACAAGTATTGCAAAGTTATTAATTCGGTATATATTTATTTAGAACAAAGAAAGCTTTCCTCTTCCGCATTACACCTCGCAACCGATCGACGAAGCCCTCCGTGGCGAGGAGACCTTGAACCTCGGGTTCCCCGTTACATTGAGCAACCGAAACTTGCGGCACTCGAATTCCCTTCGGGAATCCTCGTTCTCGCAACTTTCGCCACATAAAAAGAGCGTAAAATGAAAAAAGACTGTAAACAGTCCTTTTCACTTTACGCTCTTTTTGCGTTGCGTGGTGTAATGCGGAAGATGGGACTTGAACCCACACGATCGCATTGATCACAAGATCCTTAGTCTTGCTCGTCTGCCAGTTCCGACACTTCCGCATGTCGACAATCTATTGTTTGTCAAGCAAATATGATAATATCATCTCATCAAATAAATGTCAATGCTTTTTTTGAAAAAAGTTGTTTCTGTTTTTTATACAATTCCGAAAATGTAACATACCACTACAAAGCATCGTCACCACATACCAAAAGCCCTCCCACAAATACGCGAGAGGGCTACAAATTCATTATGGTCTGAGGCCCATGCCGCCTTCTAAGGTTAAGGTTTCGCCTGTCATATATTTAAAGTCCGGATTGGCTACCTGCACACATACACGGCCGATTTCCAGTTCCGCATCTCCGAAATGCCCTGCGGGAGGCATTTTGACATTTGCCTTAAACGCTTCCGGATATGCCTTTTCAAACTGTTCTAACTGTGCTGTCCAAGCCAACGGACATACCACAAACACGCCTATGCCATCCTTTGCCCACTCTGTTGCTGCCACTCTGGATAAACCACGAATACCTTCCTTTGCAGCTGCATAGGCACACTGTCCGAAGTTGCCGAACAGACCTGCTCCCGATGCAAAGTTCACAACAGTTCCCTTGGATTCTTTCAAATATGGATAACACGCTTTCATATAATAAAATGCTGCATATAAGCCGGAATACATTGCCAAATCAAACTGTTCTGTTGTATGGTCACTCAATGTCACACCTGATGCCGAAGCCTGCGCATTATTAATCAATACGTCAATGCTTCCAAACGTATCCATAGTCTGCTTAACCACATTGTTTACAACTGCTTCGTTGTCTTCCTCTGCATTTACATCCGCCTGTACAGTCAGAACTTTGATTCCGTACAGACGCTCAAGCTCCTCCTTCGCATCTTCCAACTTCCTCACATTACGTCCGGTAATAACAATATTTGCGCCCTCTTTTGCATATGCTGTAGCAATACCATAACCAATGGAACCACACCTTCCGTCACTTAAGACTGCACGACCAGCACCGGTAATAATTACTGTTTTGCCTGCCAAAAAACCCATATCCATAATCCTCCGTAAATTTATTTTATAAGATAAGTATATCATATTCTTCTATTTTTGTTTATAATTTTTTATTGATATTAATCATATTCTCTCCACAAAAATCTGCAAATTTTCTCTTTTCGTTGCCTCCCCCAAATAATTATGCTATACTGAAACAAATAATTCGTAAAGGTGAGAAGAACATGCATATCAACGAGTCAGCTGAAAACTATTTAGAGACCATATTGAGATTAAGCAAGGTGCGTCCCGTAGTACGTTCCGTGGATATTGCTGAAGAACTGGGCTACAAAAAATCCAGCATTAGTGTTGCCATGAAACATTTGCGCGAGGCAGAACATATTACCGTTACGAAGGAAGGCTTTATCTACCTGACAGACAGCGGTCGTGCAATTGCCGAAATGATTTTTGAACGCCATGAACTCCTGACCACTTGGCTGATTCGTTTGGGTGTCAGCGAGCAAACCGCTTCTGAAGATGCTTGTCGCATTGAACATGATATCAGTCAGGAAAGTTTTGAGGCTATAAAGAATTACATTAACAAAAACCAATAATTATTAAAAGGTCGCGGAATACTCAACATTCCACGACCTTATTTTATGCATTCTGTTTATTATCTCTGAACACGTCCGGAACCGTCTCCGCCGGCCAATGTCTCTACTTCTTTTCTGGATACCAAATTGAAGTCTCCGGGGATGGTATGCTTAAGGGCAGACGCTGCCACACCAAATTCCAAAGCCGCCTTGAAATCTTTGCCATCCAACAATCCGCAAATCACACCTGCCGCAAAGGAATCTCCACCACCCACACGATCTACGATAGGATGAATGGTATACTCTTTTGAATGGTAAAATTCCTTTGTTTCTCTGTTGTACATACATGCTGACCAGCCATTATCTGAAGCGGAACGGCTGACACGTAAAGATGATACACAGTATTCAAAGTTGAATTTTTCCACCATCTGCTCAAAAATTGACTTATAACCTGCAAGCTCCAATTCTCCGCTGGTTACGTCAGTTTCACCGGGTTTGAATCCAAGCACCAATTCTGCATCTTCTTCGTTTCCGATACAAACATCTACATACTTCATCAAATTGGTCATAACCTTCTGTGCCTTTTCAGAAGACCATAATTTCTTACGGAAGTTTAAGTCTACAGAAACTTTAACGCCTGCCTTCTTTGCAGCAATCAAAGCCTTTTCTGTAAGTTCTGCTGCTGCATCAGACACAGCAGGAGTAATTCCCGTGAAATGGAACCAGTCTGCGCCTGCAAAGATTGCATCAAAATCAAAATCTTTTTCTGTTGCTGTGGAAATAGAAGAATGTGCTCTGTCATAAACTACCTTGGAAGGTCTCATGGAAGAACCTGTTTCCAAGAAATAGATACCTAATCTTTCACCACATTTTGCAATATGCTTGGTTCCTACATTGTATTTTCTGAGAGCCGCCACCGCACATTCACCGATTTCATTGTCGGGAACTGCTGTTACAAACTCTGCATCATGTCCGTAATTTGCCAAAGACACTGCCACATTGGCTTCTCCGCCGCCGTAGCATACATCAAATTCATCAGCCTGAATAAATTTCTCATTATTAGGGGTAGATAATCTCAGCATGATTTCACCCATTGTAATTACTTTTGCCATTTCTTTTCCCTCTCTATTTCTGTACTAAATGTACTGCAAAACCTGCAATCTCTTCTTGCAAATAAATCGCCTGTAATCCGCCCTTAGCATTCTTTTTGGCAGATTCCTGATTAAATTCCACGCCCAGAACAGTCTCAAAATAATTCACTGCTCTTTCAATATAGTTGGTACGTACTGCAATATGTCCGTTCTTTCCAAGATACGGCTGCTTCATTACTTCAAATGCACTTCCTACAAATACAGAACTGTTACCGTTCTTCACAGGCATTCCGAAGATGAATGACAAGCGATTGGCAGCTTTCATTGCTTCCTCTTCACTTTCCGCATTGATTCCCACATGAGCAATTTCCAATCCTAACATGGTCTGCACTGCTTCTCTGGTTAATTTCTCAATCTGATCCCAATCTCCTGCATTAATCAAATCGCCGGGCACCATCCATGAACCGCCGCATGCAATAATCTTGGGAAAATCAAGGTAAGAATTCAAATTCTTAGCGTTGATTCCGCCGGTGGGCATAAATTTCATATTTACATAAGGAGCCGCCATTGCTTTGATTTTCGCCAAACCTCCGGACTGTTCTGCCGGAAAAAATTTCACCACATCCAATCCTAATTCAATGGCCTGTTCTATATCGGAGGGACTTGATGTACCCGGAGTAATGGGCACGTTCTTATCTAAACAATACTGTACGGTCTTGGGATTCAAACCGGGGCTTACGATGAATTTAGCGCCTGCCTCGACCGCTGCGTCCACCTGTGCCGCGTTCAGCACAGTGCCTGCACCCACACACATATTAGGGAAGTTGTCCACCATAGCCTTAATAGCACCTGCTGCCGCTTCTGTACGGAATGTTACTTCTGCACAGGGAAGACCGCCTGCACAAAGTGCTCTTGCCAAAGGTACTGCATCTTCCACTTTATCAATTTTCACTACCGGAACAATACCTATCTTACTGATTTGCTCTAATACTGCATTCATTGCATCCTCTTTCTGCATGACATCACATGCCTATTATTCATTTTATGCTTTATTAGTATTCGTTTTTAGACATAAAATTATGTTACATTTCACAATGTAAGCACTTACATTATAGCATGACTTTGCAGAATTTCAACTGGGAAATCGCACTTTTTATAAGTTTTTGATTGCTTATAAAAAACTCTCCTCCGTAAGCACCACACTCTCTCCGGCTTCCAGTTTCACTTCAGCGACCTTGTTCTGATAACGCACTAAGGTATGCAACGGCGAATCTGCATGAATTCGGCATTCTGTCAATTTTCCATTTTCCCACGCCACATCGGCTCCGGCATTTCCTTTCATGCGAAGTCCTTTCATGGCACCTTTTCCCCATGCCAGAGGTAAAGCCGGTAACAATACCACTCTCTTAGCAGAACTCTGCAAAACCATCTCCGCCATAGCCGCAGTAGCCCCAAAATTTCCGTCAATCTGGAAAGGCGGATGCTTATCAAACATATTTGGATAAGTAGAATGAGCAAATAACTGCTCAATATGATAATACGCAGTTTCTGCATCCCACAGCTTTGCATAATGATTGATAATCCAAGCCCTACTCCATCCGGTATGTCCTCCACCATTTGCCAGGCGGTATTCTAAGGTCTTTCTTGCCGCTGCTGCCAATTCGGGTGTCTCATCCATGGTAATTTGCTCCGACGGATGCAATCCGTACAAATGGGAAATATGACGGTGTCCGGGTTCCCATTCCTTGTAATCCTCCTGCCACTCTAAAATAGTACCACGCTCGCCGATTCTGGTAGGAATCAGTTTTGCGCAAGTTTCCTCAATCTGCTTCACGAACATATCAATATTATCAATCTGCGCCTCTGACAGACTCTTCTTCACAGACTCATCCAGTTCTCCCTGTACTTCCAGCACACCATATGCTTGTACACACTGGGTAAACAGGTCTCTTAAAATCTGGTTATCCATGGTGACACCGGCACCATTGGCTCCCATCTCTCCGGAAGGAAGAATGAACGTATTTTCCGGCGAGACAGAGGGACAGGTTACGAGATAACCATCTTTCTCTACCAAAAAGTCTACGAAGAACAATGCAGCCTCACACATAATAGGAAAGGACTTTTTCAAGAATTCCACATCCTGCGTATACTGAAAATGGTTCCATTGATGGGTACACAACCAAGCAGCTCCCATTACCCAGTACGTACCGGGAATCCACAAATCCTGTGGTGCTGTATCACCATTAATATCTGTATTATGATGTGCCACAAACCCTCTGCATCCATACATTTCTTTTGCAGTCTTACGCCCGTTCTTGACCATCTTTTCCAATAAAGCAAACAAGGGCATATGACACTCTGACAAATTGCAGTTTTCCGCAAGCCAATAATTCATTTCTGTATTAATATTGATGGTATACTTAGAATCCCATGGGGGAGTCATATCTTTGTTCCAGATACCCTGCAATGTGGCCGGAAGCCCTCCTTCTCTGCTACAAGAAATCAAAAGATATCTGCCATAATCAAAATACAATTTTGAAAGCCCTACATCCGGCTTCTCTTTGCCCGCATTTGCAATTCTGACATCCGTAGGAATCTTGTCATATTCCTCTGCACCTTCTACTTCAAAGCTTGTTCTGTTAAACAATGTACTGTAATCCGCTATATGCTCACATAAAAGAGCCTCATATCCTTTTGCACAAGCCTTATCCATCTGTTCATCCATGGTCTCGGAAAGAAGTTTCTGCAAACCTTGCTGAATTTTGATTTCATTTAATTCAAACTCGGACTTTTCCTCCACTCCCATAATTTCTGACACATCAAAACTGCAATTCATAAATGCTTCCAAAGCCTTTTGCTTTTCTTCCTTACTATGCTGATAAGTGGTATCCGTCGCAAAGATAAGCAATACCTCATCTGCCTGCTCCACCATCAGACGTTCTCCCAAGGTATAGACTTTTCCGCCCTTATTAACCGCACGAAGCTTCATACCGAAATCAGGAGCTCCTTTGCCCAAATTTCCGTACAAATAAATCCGGTCATTATTCTGTGCCTTGATGCCGTCAAAATATTTCTCTCTTTCCAAACCGGCCCAAAAAGAAATCTTACCCGGC
This sequence comes from Acetatifactor sp., assembly GCA_045590095.1. Taxonomy (GTDB): domain Bacteria; phylum Bacillota; class Clostridia; order Lachnospirales; family Lachnospiraceae; genus Acetatifactor. Next base: position 10,410 of record JAZNQI010000027.1, read on the forward strand.
TTGTCCGCACTGATGCGCATTACCATACAATCCGCCGGTTTTGAAATAAACACGTCTCTGGTATAGGCAACATCTTCAGAACAAAATCTGACCGTGCAAACTGCTGTACTCAGATTAAGTTCTCTGTAATACTGCTTCACCTCACCAATACCCTTTTGCTCAATCGTAACATTTCCTAAGGTCTGATAGGGATGTTCACTATTGGGACAGCCCGACATAGCAAACCACATTAACTGCTCTGCTTTGCTGATTTCTCCGTTAAAAATCGCTTCTCGTATTTTCGGCAAATACTCCTTCATGTTCGGATTATTACGATTCACAGAGCCGCCGTACCACATACTTTCCTCATTCACCTGAATACGTTCACTCGCCGGCTTTCCGTATACCATGGCACCCACACGTCCGTTTCCCAACGGAAGCGCTTCTTCCCAAATATCTGCTTGCTTATTAAACCAAATCTTGCTCATATTTCTCTCCATACCCTTTACCTATTTTTGTCAAATACTCTACTATGAACATATCATATTTTACTTATTTCAACAATGTACTCTTGTGTGTTTTTTGGAATAATTCCACCTTTTTAAAGCATATAATTATAAGAACTCCCCGGCCCGGAAAGCAGCTTACTTCCTTTGTGCCGGAAAGGTGGCTTTATGAAAGTCGGTATTGTAGGACGTCCTAAAGATACACTGCGCTACGAAAAATTCTTATCCTCCTTAAACATAACATACATAACCAGTCTCTCCATAGGCGACCTCTCCTCCTGCAGGGCCTTTCTCTTTCCGGGTGGCGGGGACATTACACCGGAATTATTCGGGCAACCCAATCAGGGGTCCGGAAATATTGATACAGAGTTGGACATTTTACAGTTGCGTGCATTCCAGTATGGTCTTAATCAAAAACTTCCCATGTTGGGCATTTGTAAGGGTATGCAACTGATTAATGTTGCTTTTGGCGGCACTTTGATACAAGACCTGGCGACTGCTTCTATACATACTCACAGTAGCCATGACATCTATCATGACACTGTTATTTCCCCTTATTCCTATCTCCATACACTTTATGGCGATCATATTATTACAAACAGCCGGCATCATCAGGCTATTGACAAACTGGGTAATAAACTGTTAGCCGTACAACATTGCCCCCATGATCAATGCATAGAGGCAATCGAGCACACAAAGTATCCTGTTTTTGGTGTCCAATGGCATCCCGAACGTCTCGAATCGGACAAAACTGATATTTCCGGAACACCTTTGTTTTTATATTTCCTTTCATTTGCATAATTTCTGATTATTTTCACGATTTTCTTTGTAACTTTTTGTTTCTCTGTTATAATAGCAATGTATATTTTATTTTCATATACAGAAAGGCGTTTGACAATCATGAAACAAAAAGAACAAGGTCGGGTTTATATATATTATCTCTTACTGGGGGCATTTTTGGTGCGATGCATCTTTGCCTTCTTTTACAAAGGTTTTTTGTCCGATATTGCCTGTTTTTCCTATTGGTCAAACAGAGTATATACCGGTGGGTTTGCTGATTTTTATTCTCCTGATGTGTTTACGGACTATCCCCCGGGATATATGTATGTTCTATATGTAATAGGGGCAGTCATGTCCGCACTGAAGACGGAATACCTTTCCGGACTCAGCCTGTTACTTTTGAAATTGCCTGCCATTTTATGTGATCTGGCATCCGGGTATATTATTTATCGCGTCGCATCCAAGAAATTCACGCGCAATACTTCTTTGATACTCAGTGCAGTATATTTGTTTAATCCGGCAGTATTCATTAACTCCTCCATGTGGGGACAAGTAGATGCAGTCTTTACACTGGCGCTTCTGTTGCTTTGCCTTTTACTTACAGAGGGAAAGACCATTCCGGCATACTATGTGTTTGCCATTGGTATTTTAATGAAACCTCAAATGTTAATATTTACACCACTTGTTCTTTTCGGTATTTACGAGCACGTTTTTACCAAGGGATTTGAGTGGCGGAAATTTATCTTAAATATGTTAAGCGGCTTAGGTGCCATCTTATGTATGTTACTTGCGGCAGTACCTTATGGTCTTGATACTGTTTTAAAACAGTACGGTACTACCTTAGGCTCCTATCCTTATATTTCCGTAAATGCATACAACTTCTGGAGCTTTTGGGGATTAAACTGGACCTCTCAGGAAAAGAGCTTTTTATTCCTTACCTTTGGTCAATTGGGCACGGTAGTCATTGTACTCCTCACCCTGATTTCTGCGTATCTGTTCGTGCGAAAAATCAAATGTGCAGAACGCTATTTTGCATGCGGTGCATTTATTATAGTAACCATGTTCCTTTTCAGTGTACGTATGCATGAACGTTATTTATTCCCTGCCATGATGTTACTTTTGTTTACTTTCCTGACAAGTAATAAGCGTCCGTATTTTACAACGTACATTGTGATTTCTGTCGGACACTTTCTGAATGTATGGCATGTGCTGTTTCACTATGATCCGCATAACTTTGATGCGAAAGCTCCTGCCATTATTTTGATTTCTCTGATATCAATAATAGGTGGCGTATATTTATATATTACACTTTGCAAAGACATAAGAGGTAAAATATCCTCCTGTGTACTCCCCGCCTCTTCCGGCAGGAGTACTCATAATTCACCTCTTTTGGACAAGCTTTTTTCCGCGAAGGCACCGGAACCCACTCGTAAAACGATGGCATTTACCAAGATTGACTGGATCCTTATGCTGGGCGTCACCTTATTTTATACCTGTTTTGCTTTTCATGAACTGGGCAATACCAGCGCACCAAAAACGGAGTACCCGGTTCCCTATTATACGTATTTAGATATTTCCGCAGAGAACGGAGAAACAATTTCCACTTTGAATTGGTACCTACTAAACGAACAGGATATTGACTTTACTTTAGAGACCAAAAACAATACCGATAACAATTGGACCTACGTACAGGACTTTACAATGAAAAGTGTTTTCAGTTGGGGAACCTTAACCTTACCGGAACCTGCTGAAAATATACGAATCACGAATATCAAAGAAGATGCTGTCATTGGTGAAATCGTGATACAGGATAGTGACGGAAATGTACTTCCGATTAAAAACAGCCACGTCTATCCGCAATTATACGACGAAGCTTCCGTTTTTCCTGAAACTATCAACCATTTGAGCGGATGCTATTTTGATGAAATCTATTATACAAGAACTGCTTATGAGTTTATGCATGGGCTCCGTACTTATGAAAATACTCATCCGCCTTTTGGAAAAATATTGATTACTCTTGGCGCCATGATTTTTGGTACAACACCTTTTGGCTTTCGATTTATGGGTACATTCTTCGGAGTCCTCATGATTCCCCTTATGTACCTGTTGGGCCGCAACATTAGCCGTAATCGCTTTGTAGGCGCATTTACAGCCTTCCTGTTTGCATTTGACTTTATGCACTTTGCCCAAACACGATTAACCACCATTGATGTATTCGTTACATTCTTTGTAATTGCAATGTACTATTTTATGGAACGCTATATTAACATGAGCTTCTATGACAGTCCGTTGAAAAAAACTTGGATACCACTGGGGGCCTGCGGTATTGCCTTCGGCTTTGGTATCGCCAGCAAATGGACAGGCGCTTATGCAGGTGCCGGCTTGGCAATTATATTCTTTGCATCACTTTTGAACCGATATCGTGAATATAAATATGCTGTCTTAAAGCCGAAAGGAACTACAAACCACATAAAGCACAATCATATTATTAAAGTATTTAAAGAAAATACATTACGAACCATTGGGTTCTGTATGATTTTCTTTGTGGTAATTCCATTCTTTATTTACTTACTGTCCTATTTGCCTTTTGTTGATTCTGCAGAACGCGGACTTTTGGGAAGAATGTTACACAATCAGGAAACCATGTTTAACTACCACAGCGCATTAAATGCTACACACCCTTACTCTTCCACATGGATTCAATGGCCCATTATGGCTCGACCGATTTTCTACTACTCCAATGTCTTGGAAGGCACTATGCGGCAGGGTATCAGTTCCTTTGGTAATCCCTTGGTGTGGTGGGCCGGTATTCCGGCATTTATATATATGCTGTATCTGGCATTTAAGAAAAAGAAGAAAACCGCCACTTTCCTATGTATCGGATATTTGGCACAGTTTCTGCCTTGGGTTTTGGTGTCACGTTGTACCTTTATATACCACTACTTCCCAAGCGTACCCTTCCTGGTACTGATGATTGCCTACAGTTTCAATCAATTGAAATACAAAATAAAACCACGAACATTTATCGCTATTTTAACAGGATATGCGATTGCAGCATTCCTCTTATTCCTACTGTTTTATCCGATTCTTTCCGGACAACCTATTGATAAGAACTTTGTTGTTTCCTATCTGCGTTGGATTGATGGTTGGGTATTTGTAATCTAAGCAATAAAAGAGCGTAGTATGTAAGAATTCTTTCGAATCTCCACGTACTACGCTCTGATTTTCTTTTTACTTATTTACCGATGTTTCGGAAAAACGCTTTGCCAATCCAGGTGAAACTTCTTCTATTTTTTCTTTATCCCATGATGTAGAAAAAGTAATTACCGAATTTTCATTCTTTTTTCCCCACATCTCAAAACCATCTGCCCATTCTGACATAATAACCATAGTCGTTGCCGGCATTATCATTTCCACATAATCAAGTGCTTCTGCACTATCACATTGATAAACAGCGCCACTCGCAGTCAATTTCACATAAAACACTTGGTCAGAACCCCACGGAATTTCCGGATCTGCTGCCGTAACCTCTAAGGCATTCATTAAATTGTCTATTAAACTTGCGTCAGCTGCCTTTCTGCTCTCTTCAGCTTCTCCGGTCATCTCCGCAGCCTCTTTAGGACCACATGCAGTCATCGTCAATGCCATCATCACCACTGTCATCAAAAGAACTAACCATTTTTTACGTAATAACTTACTTTTCATATTTTATTTCTCATTCAATATAACAGCCTTCTATAAAAAACATAAATCTCTTACTGTTCTACTGATGTCATAGAAAATCTGTTTGCCAATGACGGTGAAATTTCTGCCAGTTCATTATATTCCCATGATGTGGCAAATTCTACCGCATACTCTGTTTTCTTGGCCCACAGTTCAAAGCCTCCCCATTCGCTGACATTCGTATTACTTCCCATAATATCATTCAAAGCTGAAATCACTTCCTCATTGTCAGAACCATATACGGAACCCTCTGTCGTAAACTTAACATAGATTATTTCATCCTCCCCCCATGAAATCGACGGGTCGCAAGCAATAACCTCCAGTGCATTCAGTGTACCTCCAATCAACTGCGCATCTGCAGCTCGCTTAGATTTTGACACATATTCACCGTAAGGGCCTTTGGGACTGTCTCCGTCATCGTCCCCATCGTCATCTTCATCGTCGTCTTTATCTGAATCTCTGTCATCATCCTCATCTTCTGCCGAATCAGCATACTTAATGTACAATACGGTAGCAGTTGCTCCTAAACCAAGTACAAGCACAATGAGCAAAATCCATATCCATACGCGTTTCGTTTTTTTCGGAGGTTTTACAACAGGTACCACAGTTCCTGTCTGTGCAACACTCTGAGCCGTTATGTTTGCCTCTGTAACATTTGCAGCAACAGGTGCGCTATTCGTCACGCCGCTCTGTCCTTCCTGTTGCTCTGTAGTCTGCTGCATTATTCCGTTTCCATAGACGGTATTGTTTCCTGATGTTGCCGACATAGATCCCTTTAATTTTCTATTTTTCGCAGGCATGCCAGAAACTTCCGGTACCTTCCATCCACATTGGTTACAAAACTTTGCACCATCTGATATGTTATTTCCACACTGTCCACAAAACATACACTAGCTCCTCCATCTCTTTTGTATTCCACCGTATCATCTGTGAATAATCCATCACTTAATTGATTTTAATATTTTCCCACAAAGTATTCAAGTAATTTAACATATCTGCATTTAAATTTCTGTATGCAAACTTATTATATTTCTCAGAAAAACTTGTCTGATCCGGATACAGGATAGCGATTACATCTTCACCCATATCTTCGATATATCCTGCATTGTTGTAAACCAGACTGTTAGGTGTCGCATAATAAGTGTACTCTGCGTTTGCTACAGCAGGTTCTTCAGAAAGCATGTAATTAATAAAAATCTCTGCCAATTCCTTGTTTTGTGCACAAGAGGGAATACACATAGCATCCACGTAATAATTGGTTGTTTCCGGATAATAGAACTGCAAATCCACATTTTCAGCCTGTGCATCTACCATAGTGAAATAGTCACCTGCATAATAAGCACCGATTGCAGCTTCTCCGGACTCCATAATATTATAAATTTCGTCCATTACATAACTATATACAAGGGGTCTCTGTGCCAACAATTCATCATATGCAGCATCCCATACGGCTTTGTCTGTGGTGTTTACATCCAGTCCTAATTTGTACATTGCTGTACCAAAGGCATCTCTTGAGTTGTTGAACTGTACAATCTTTCCGCTGTACTTTGGATTCCACATTAAATCCCAGCTACCGGTATCTGCAGCATCTACTACATTTGCATCATAAATTACACCTACAATTCCATAAGCATAAGGAACAGTGTACTTGTTTTCCGGGTCATAGTAAAGACCTCTGAAGGACTCGTCAATATACTGATAATTGGGGATATTGTTGAAGTCCAGCTCCATGAGCAAGCCTTCCTCTGCCATTCTGGCAATCATGTAGTCTGATGGGAAAATTACGTCATAACTTACCGCACCACTGGAAATTTTGCTGTACATATCTTCGTTGGAAGCAAAGGTACTGTAATTTACGGTAACCTTCTGTCCGTAGGTTTCCTCATACCAAGCTTCAAACTCACGAATGGTATCGAAAGAATCTTCGCTACCGTCTGAGATGTATTCACCCCAGTTATACACATTCAGTGTAAGAGAGTCTCCGCCGCCGCAACCGGTCAGGCACAGACCAAGCAACATTACTGTTGCACAAAGCATTACAAATTTTTTCATTTTTTCTCCTCCATCTTTTTATGCTTTTTCTTTTTCTTGATTTCTTTTAATTGTCTGCTGTCTTCGTTATCTACGAAATTACTGATTAATAACAATGTCAAAGTCACAAAGAAAATAATTGTGGCTAAAGCATACATCTTGGGCGTTACTGTTTTCTTTGTCATACCATAAATTCGTATAGGTAAGGTTTCAAATCCATTACCGGATGTGAAATAACTGATTACGAAATCATCCAAAGACAATGTAAACGCCATAATCGCACCTGTGATAATACCTGGTAAAATCTCAGGCAACTCCACTTTTAAAAATGCACCGATAGGTGTACATCCCAAATCCATCGCTGCTTCCGGCAATGATTTATCCATTTGTTGTAATTTAGGCAGCACCTGCAAAATAACATAAGGCGTACAGAATGTAACATGCGCAATCAAAAGTGTCAAGAAATTAAGACTTGTTGCTGCTCCCATCATTCTGCCCACAAATACAAACATAAGCATCAAAGAAATACCGGTAATAATATCCGGATTGGTCATGGGAATATCGGTTACGGTATTCATAGCTGCGCGATACCATTTAGAACGCAGTTTGTTAATTCCCACTGCCGCACAAGTACCCATAACTGTAGAAATAGCTGTTGCTGATGCTGCCAAAACCAATGTGTTTCGCACAGCTTCCAAGGTATTTCTGTCATTAAACAATTCCTTGTACCACTTTAACGAAAACTCAGAGAATACGGATAAACTCTTTGCTTCATTAAAGGAAAATACCAACAATACCAGAATCGGAGCGAATAAAAAAGCAAAAATTAAACCACTGTAAATCTTAGCTGATAATTTCATTTATTCACCTCCGTACACATATTTTGCTGTAACATACTTCACAAGTGCCATGCCTGCCAATAAAATAATCATTAAGATAAAAGCAATGGCAGCTGCAAAATGTAAGTTATTGGCAACATACTGTCCTTCAATGGCGTCACCGATTAAGAAGAACTTTCCGTTACCTAATTTCTGCGAAATGTAGAAGGTACTGATGGAAGGGATAAGTACCATGGTAATACCGGAAAGTACACCGGGCATACTCAAAGGAAATACTACTCGGCGCAGTACCGAAATACTTCCGCACCCTAAGTCTCTTGCAGCTTCCAACAACTTCACGTCCATTTTTGCCAAAATAGAGTAAATGGGCAAAACCATGTAAGGAAAATAGTCATAAACCATACCGATAATAACGGCCGTTTCCGTACCTATAACCTGCACCGGTCCTAATCCCAATTTGCCCAAAAGGCCGTTCATAATACCCTTATCCTGCAAGATAGTCATCCATGCATAGGTACGAATCAGGAAGTTCATCCACATAGGAATCATGATTAAGGTCATCATGGTTTTCTGTGTCTTTTCCTTTGCCCTCGCCATTATGTAAGCAATCGGATATCCCATAAGCAAACAAATTGCTGTAGAAATCACTGCCAGCTTCAGGGAGCGCATGAAAATCAATAAATATGTTTTAACTTCCTGCGTGGAACCGTCTTCCTGCACCATATTACTGGTAGCAGTAAAGAAACGTGTAATGTTTTCAGTTGTAAAATTAAACTGATTGTCTGTAAAGGCATAGTATGCCACAAAAATAAGGGGAACCAACACAAACAACAAGGACCACACTGAGTATGGCGCCAAAGCTGCCCCATATGTGTTGGGAGCTCTCTTTACACTTTTGTTCTTCATTCTTCTTCGTCCTCCCCTATGTTGGACAACTCATCCAATTCATTTGAGAAAGAAGAATAATCGCCAAACATACCGGAATACTTAGATTTCTTCATAATATGAATAGCATCCGGCTCCAAAGTAATACCTACATGCGCCCCCTCTTCCACAGGGTCCGTAGTCTGAATCATCCACTTAAAACCATCAATATCTACAATAGCCTCATTGTGCACGCCCATGAATGTCACTGTGGTAACAGTACCCTGAATCTGACCCTTTTCAGCCGGTACCAAATCCACGTCCTCGGGACGAATTACCACATCAACAGGCTCGTTCTTTTCGAAACCACAGTCCAGACAGTGGAATGTCTGACCGCCGAAACGCACACTGTAATCTTCTAGCATCACACCATCTACAATATTACTTTCTCCGATAAAATCCGCAACAAATGCATTTACCGGCTCATTGTAAATATCCGTAGGTGTACCTATTTGCTGAATCTTACCTTCACTCATAACCACAATGGTATCAGACATACTGAGCGCCTCTTCCTGGTCATGGGTAACAAAGATAAAAGTAATTCCTGTATTTTTCTGAATTTTTTTCAATTCCTGTTGCATATCTTTACGAAGCTTTAAATCCAATGCTCCCAGAGGCTCGTCCAAAAGAAGCACCTTGGGTTCATTTACCAACGCTCTGGCAATGGCAACACGCTGCTGCTGTCCACCGGAAAGCTGGGTTACACGACGATTTTCAAAACCGGAAAGCATAACCATCTTGAGCATCGCTTCTACTTTCGCTTTAATCTCCGCCTTAGGTACCTTCTTCTCCCTTAAAGGAAATGCCACATTCTCAAAAACGGACAAATGGGGGAATAACGCATAACGCTGGAACACGGTATTTACATTTCTCTTGTGCGGAGGGATATCATTGATTCGGTCTCCCATGAAAATGACATCACCTGCATCCGGATGCTCAAATCCTCCAATAATGCGAAGTGTAGTAGTCTTACCACAACCGGAAGGACCAAGCAATGTAATAAACTCATTATCATGAATGTCCAAACTGATATTATCCAGTATGGTTTCTCCATCAAAAGCCTTTGTAATATTCTTTAGTTCAATAATCTTTTTCATGTTCTCTTTCCCCGTTATTTGTTCATTTCTGGCTTGTAAAAATAAAAATGGCATGCCACTTTCGTAGCATGCCTCTTGTAAACAGTATCATAAGGGGTCCCTATGCAGGCGAATAGTAAAATAATTTCACTACTCTTATTGACCATTTCACAAGTTCATGCTCTAGGCATTTGGTGGTTTATAGTAACCAACTTATAAAACTGAGCTTTTAACTCAATCAATAAGGCAACCGTAATTGCCAACCTTGCTTGGAAAATCTATTCCAATTGGGATCATTTCTAATTTATAGCATTCTTTCCGCAATGTCAAGGGATATCGTGGGAAGTTTTGCATTTTTTCGAGATTAATCAACTAAATAAAAGTTTGCTAAGATGTCATCCGGGCTAATATCACCATAAGTTGTGATTGCCAAACTTGCAAGATAACCGTTGCACTTCACACCAAAGCACTTCTGATATAAAGTATATCCGTTAATTTCTGCAGAAATTTCTATACCTGCAAATTCCTCACCTTCAATATCAATGGTAACCTGATTAACCAAAACATTACTGCATCCCATGCTTGTGTACATAGTTTCAAATGCAGACTTATTCTGTGCATAAATGTCTGCTACATCTATGCCGGCAAGCATTCTGTTGTCAATTTTTTCAAGAGTAACATTGATACTATTCATATCTGTACCGTCAACTGCATACATATCATAGACAATCTGGGCATTTTTCACCATTTCCTCGTACTCTTCACCCATAAAATCTGCAGTATAATTATTCAACTCCATAATTTCTTCGTCTGTGTAGAATGACCAGTCGCTCGGAAGTGTACATCCAAGACCGATAAATGCATTTTCATAAACAAGTCCATCTGTCTTTCCTAAAGAAAACTCATCATCTGATTCTTCAGTATCAGCGTCTTCTGCAACTTCTTCGCCTGCAGTTTCATCATCTGCTACTTCCGCATCTTTAGCTTCTTCATCCTTAGCATCTTCATCTGCGTCTTCATCCACAGTGTCTTTGTCCTCAGCCTCTTCCTTGGTGGTCTGCTTGCCGCGAACTTCATCCTCAGACGGTTCATCTGCATTGCCACATGCAACCATTGTCATCATTGCCAGTCCGCACAATAACGTTGTAAGTAATTTCTTCATTTTGTCTCCTCCATTTATGTATATTTATAACAACTGCTCTATTGTAACACGAATTATTTATTCTGAAAAGTATTTTTTTAAGAGCGCTAGGATACTGGCTCTCTCACGCATTGATTCACAATCTTCTACTCTCTTAATAATACATATCAAACCCGGTCTCCAGCGTTTTCGCATATGTTTCCCCGGCATTTTCCAGCGCCGGCAAAATGTAATCCTTGTTATATCGAACGACCGAAATACGGTCATACACTCTCATTCCCATATGTGTAAGCCCTCTTTCAAGCTGTTGCAGACATTCCAAAGTTCCGCGTCCGGTTCCGCCGGCACATGCCATAAGAATGCAGCGCTTCTGGGCCAGAAGATGATTCTTCGTAGCGTCACATCTGCGTAATCTGTCAAAGAAAGCCTTGAAACATTCCGTCATGTCGGACCAGTATACTGCACTTATCCAGACAATTCCATCCGCATCCGAAAGGGATTTATATATGTCTGCAAAATCATCCCGGATCACACAGGTACCATTTTTATTGCATGTTCCCCATCCGTTACCACAGGCTTTACAATGCTCTAATTTTCTTTTGTTTAAATGAATTTCTTCAATCTCAGCACCTGCGTTTGCCAAGCCCCTTATAAATCGTTCCTTAGCAGAAGCTGTCAAACCATCCTCGTTCGGGCTCGACCAAATCACTACGACTTTTCCCATATCTAAACTCTCCTCTCATGCTATACAATGTACAAAACTATAGTGGTCTGTTTATTTTCTTACTAGGCTGACCACACTTTCACAATGGCTTGTAAACGGAAACATGTCACATCCAACTGCCCGCTTCACTTTATAACCGTTCTTAGTCAGATACTTTAAATCTCTGGCCAAGGTCTCCGGATTGCAGGAAATGTAAACCACCTTTCCCGGCTTCATCTTCACTACAGAGCTTAAAAACGCCTCGTCGCTGCCACTGCGGGGCGGGTCCATAAGCACCACATCCACCTTAGCCCCCTGCTCTGCCATGCCCACCAGAAACTTACCCGCATCATTTTGGTAGAACTGAATATTTTTCACATTATTGCGCTTGGCATTTTCTCTGGCATCCTTTACAGCGTCGCCATTGAGCTCTACTCCGATGACTTGACCGGCATAGTCACTGGCAATAATACCAATGGTTCCGGTGCCGCAGTAGGCGTCCAGTACCGTTTCATTTCCATGCAAATCTGCATATTCCAGCGCCTTGCCATACAGTTTCTCCGTCTGCACCGGATTTACCTGATAGAAGGACTTAGGGGATATGCGGAAGGTCTTACCACAAAGTACATCCTCTATATACCCCTTACCATAAATAACCTGTTCTTTATCCCCAAGAACCATGCTGGTTCCCTTATTATTCACATTGACCACAACAGTCGATACTTCCGGATGGAATTTTAACAGTGCTTTTACGAAGTTATTCTTGGAAGGCATTACCGGGGAGCTCAACACCAGCACTACCATAATCTGCCCCGTCACATGCCCCGTGCGCACCAATACATGTCGAAGTAGTCCATATCCCGTATCCTCATTGTAAGGACGAATTTTAAAGGACTTTAAAAGTTCTCGAATGGATACAATAATAGCGTCCGCCTTTTCGTTTTCTATAAGACAGGAATCCACCGGTACAATTCGATGAGTACCCTCTTCATAAATCCCGGAGATAATATTGTGCTTTCTATCCTCCCCAAATACTGCATGTACCTTGTTGCGATAATGAGTAGGATGCTCCATACCGATAATAGGCTCTAACTTGCAAAAAGGCTCCAGCAATCCACGTACCCATTTTTCTTTTTCTTTCAATTGCACGCTGTATTCTTTGTCAATCCACTTGCAACCGCCACATTTCTCAGACACCGGGCAGAGGCTGTTGCTTTTTCTCTTACCTGCATTCTTCCCATCGTTCCGCTCAACCTGCGATGTTCCGCCCTGTTTACTCACTTTACCGTTCAGCACTCCACCGGGCTTTCCGCCCTGCAAAGCATTCTTTCCTGCCTGCTTTGCAGCCTGTCTGGCTGCTTTCTTTTTGGCTGCAATCAACTTGTCTCTGTTGTCCTTCATCTCTTAACATTCCTTCATCAATCTAATATAAAATTCCACCGTCTTTACCAACGTATCTAACGGTATTCTCTCATTATTTCCATGAATCATGGCACGCTCCTCGTCCGAAAGTTTCATGGGTGAAAAACGATACACCTTATCCGATATCTCCGAATAATGTCTGGAATCGCTACATGCCATCATTAGGTACGGTGAAACAACAGTCTGAGGCCATGTGGCACGAATAGCCGTTCCCAATTTATCCCACGCTTCTCCTTGGGTAACAGAAATATTGGTAGGATTAGAACCTTCTACCACACGAAACTGAATCTTGTCATTCCTGATTACCTTGCGAATATATTCCTGCGCAGATTCCACCGTATCTTTTCCCATCAAACGCAGATTCATCCCCACGCTTGCTTTGGGGGGCAATACATTAAATACCTTAGAACCTTCCATTCTTGTCACTGCACAAGTAGTGCGCATCATGGCATTGAGTTCCCCGCCGGATAATCTGCAAACCATATTCAAAACAGGTTTAAAACACCATAAATTAGCAAAAAGAATTCTATAACCGAAACTCGAATACCTTCCTAAGGTATCAAACATCTCTGCCACAGGCTTAGTCAACTGACTCTTAAAGGGATGTTTCTCGAGTCTTACCACAGCCTCTGAAAGTTGCCCCAACATGGTTCTGGTGGGTGGAGTGGATGCGTGTCCTCCGTTCCCTTCCATATAAAGCTCCAAATCCATTATCCCCTTTTCAGCAATACCAATAAGTGCGCATTCCCCTTTTACACCGGGAAATACATCCTCTACCACTGCACCGCCTTCATCCACTACCATACCAAGCGTAATGCCCTTATTTCTAAAATATTCCACCATTAACGGACAACTGTCGCCTGATATCTCTTCTTCCCCGGAAAAAGCAAAATACATATCCTGCTCGGGCACAAATCCCTCACTCAACAACTGTTCTGCCGCTTCCATAATGCCACACAGGGTTCCCTTGGTATCCAAGGTTCCTCTTCCCCACATAAAACCGGCTTCTACCACTGCATCAAAGGCCGGCTTGTCCCATCCTTCCTCATTTACCGGCACTACATCATAATGAGCCATAAACACACTTGGCTTTTCACTGCTCTTACCCGACAAACAATATAAAAGACCCGTTCTTCCGATTTTTGTAAAACTGCACTCCCCATAAACCAAAGGGAAACGTTCCTGCAATACTTGCTCAAATTTCACAAACTCTGCCCTGTCTATCAATTCTTCTTCCATATAGGACACGGTTCTGCATCGGATTATCTCCGCCATATCTTCTACGATTTTCTCACGATTCAAATTCACGTTTGCACTCTGCCCGCGCTCCGACACCACAGGTGTAAACAATGCGGCTCGCACCAATATAACTGCCAAAAACACCGCAAACAATGCTAAAATCACGATTCCGATTATACTTCCCATATCAATCCTTTTCCAGTCATACTTATCATTATCTTTAAGAAAGCACCCGCTCCTTGAAACGAGTGCTTCTTTCCATTAATTCTCTTTTAATTTTTCAGCTCTTGCCAATTTCTTTTGTTTCTTGCTCCGATACATCTTTTCATCAGTAACTTTGATACATTCCTCCAAATAAGTGGATGCTTCTACCTCAAAAATATCATACCCATAGCTAAATGACAATTGAGCCTTTTTACTATTCTTTTGATTATACTTTTCTATTTCCGCCTCTACTGCAGTCCAATAATCTTTAATTTCCTTTTCGTTATTTACGGTTCCCATTACGACAAATTCATCTCCGCCGTATCTGACCACATAACTCTTCTTTGCCTTTTTCTTTAAAATACTTGCGGTCGCACTGATGATACGGTCGCCTTCCTCATGACCGTACTTATCATTAATTCCCTTCAAATCGTCCAAATCAATAAAAGATATATGTAGACTGCTGTGATTCATCAGACATCTCATCTTTAAATCTGCAAAATATCTTTCCATACCAAAACGATTGTATGCTCCTGTCAGAGAATCCTGCACATACATTTCATCCAAACGTTTCATGGCGTTGGTTAGCATACTCTGTTTTCGCATATTTTCAATGGAATTGCCCATACTTATTAACCAGCTGATATACAATTGATTGGAAATAGGGAATCCACTGTCCACAAATACAAAATATCCAAAATTTCTATCCTGGTAATGTAACGGCGAAAATATGAACATCTTACCTTTTTCTGATTCCTTGAACATCTCATCAAAGGCATATTGGGATTCGAAAGATGATTTCTTCAAAAAGTTTGCATTTTTATATGCCAAAACCACATTCATCACTTCCGAATAAGCCAAACGCTCTTCCTCATCCATGATTTCCTGTTCCATTCCACCATTTTCAAATATATCTTTCGCAAAATTCTCATTTACACAACAATAAAATTCCGAAGGATCTATTTGCTCTATAAACTCACGTAAAGATTGTAACCACTGTTCCATAGTGGTATCTTCAGTCAAACTTTTTTCTAATGATATCATATGGTGAATAAAGATACGCTGGAGAATATCCGTACTCATGTATTGCTTTTCTTTGTTGATATCATCCTGCGCCCTTCTTCCGTGACAACCGCAACTTTCTTCTAAAACCACTTCATCAGGCAACTGCACTTTATCCGGAACTGCCTTACCTTCTATTTTATTTAACAAAAGTTTACAAGCTTCTATTCCCAGTTGTTTAAATCGGCAACGTACCGTAGTGATTCTAGGTGAATGGTATCTGCCCTCCAAAGTATAATCATATCCGGAAACCACCACATCCTCCGGTACACGATAACCGTTTTCCATGAGGATATCACAGATTGTAATGGCGGTGATATCATTTGCGCATACAATAGCCTCAGGAAATGCAAGATTAGATTTCAAAATCTCCTTTGCCGCGCGTTCTCCACCGGTCACGTAAAAGTCTCCCTGACTCACCCGTTCCTGTATAACCGGTATACCATGTTTCATCATAGTATCCACATATGCCCGATAACGCTCTTCAGCATCCTCGTTACCCTCAATTCCCTTTACAAAGTGAATCCTGCGCATGGAATGATCAACAATATAGTGTTCTATCAACTCACACATGGCAACGTAATTATCTGTACGAACTTCCGGAAAATCACCCAACTTACAACCAATTGTAACAATCGGACATTCCACATCCTCCAACAGTTCCAAAATTTTCTTTTTATTATTCTCCATATGCAATGCATTAGAAAACAGAACGATGCCGTCAAATAATTTCAAATCCGGTAAATTAACAATATTCACTTCTCCGCTATTGTGCTTATCTTTTTCAAACGCACCTGTAAACCATACAAAGACTGCCAGATTGCAATTATTCTCTTTCGCATATTCTTCTATTCCCCTTAGGGTGTTTGCCTGTGCATCATTATCCAAGGCAGTCATTAATATTGCTATATTCCTCATATCATAACCCCTATTCTAAACAGTTGTTAAATTTATGAATAATCCCCTATTTATCATAACATATTCACACATTTTTGTCAGTATTTAATAAAAACTAAAATTCTTAAATTCTTTTTAAAAAAGTACTTGATTTTTGCAAAAAACCATAGTATAATTCTATCTGTTGCCGGGGTGTGGCTCAGCTTGGTTAGAGCGCCGTCTTAGGGAGGCGGAGGTCGCGAGTTCGAATCCCGCCACTCCGATGCAAAAGAAGCCGATGTTTATCGGCTTCTTTTTTTGTTTCTGTTATAATAATATCTTTTCTTTTTATTTTGCTTAGGAGTCTGTTCCTGCTTGTTTGGATCCTCTCCCAACTCATCAAGCACTTTCGCTTCGCCTTCCGCTACCAGTCGTGCAATAATTTCTTCTGTTGAACTCTCACCACCGTCTTCCGGCTTTTCAACCTTACCGGCATTATTTTTACTGTTTGGAACACTCTTATTATTTTTTGTTCTCTGTTCCTGCGGCTTGTTTCCCTGCGTTTTATTTCCCTGTGACTTGTTTTCCTGCGGCTTAGTATCCTGCTTTTTGGTTGTTTGCTGCTTTTCCTCCTGTGTTTTTGCACTCTGTGGTCTTGGTTCTCGCTTCTTTCCCGATGTACGTTCCGTTCTTCTGCGGCCATTTCCTATACCAAGTCTCTGATTCACATCATCGCGTAACAAAGAATACAATGTGGAAGTTAACGGAATTGCAACTAACATTCCCAACACACCGCACAAACTACCGCCGACTGTGACAGATGCCAAAACCCAAATAGGCGGAAGCCCCACGGAATTACCAACCACCTTAGGATAAATCAGATTGCCTTCCAGCTGCTGTAAAACTAAGAACATCACCAAAAACCACAAAGCCTGCATAGGGTTATCAATAAATATCATGAATGCTCCCAATCCGCTACCAATAAAAGCTCCCACTATGGGAATCAATGAGGTAAATGCTATCAATGTGGATATCATCACAACATAGGGCATTTTGAAAATTGTCATGAATACCATAAACAGCAATGCAATAATAACTGCCTCCACGCATTGACCACAAATAAAATTAGTAAAATTCATATGCAGTCTGCCAAATACTTCTTTAATACGCGCATTTGCCTTTCCTTTGGCATATGCATCCAAAATATTGGTTGCCTGACGTAGCAGACTTTCTTTCTGGGACAAAATATAAATAGAAAAAATAAAGGAAATAAATCCAGTCGTAATACCTGACACAATATTCCCTGCCACAGTTAATGTTGACGACAATACCGTTCCCACACCATTGGTTAAGAATCCTCCCACTGTAGACGTGATACTTGCCCAGTCAAAACTGTAGTTTTGCAATTTTGAACTCACATTTTTCAATTCCGGATAATCTACGGTCAATGAATTCAACCATACAAGCATCTCTTCCCAAAATACCGGAACTTTATTGCCCAATGTTATCAACGTTTCACGGAATTGCGGTACTACTGCCCATACCACTAAAACAACTACTGCCAAAACAAAAATAATGGCCAGAATCATACTTATGGGACGTTTTAATGCTTTTGCCAACTTCCCGTTCCATCTTTTGAATATTTTATTCTCTATAATATTCATTGGAATATTCAGAATAAAAGCAATTGCTCCGCCTATCAAAATCGGAGTTAATATCCTGATTCCCAATCCGATGCCCTTAAATAATACATCACTGTACATTAACAGCAGAATTACACCCGCTGCATAAAGCATCAAAAAACAAATCTGTCGTATCTTTACCTTGTCAAAACCCATGTTTCTTTACCTTTCCTGTACTCTTATTCCTTGTCCTTCTTTGCCAGTAAACGCAAAACAAAATCCCAAACTCTCTTGGTTGAAGAAATACTCAAATACTCCTCGGTTGTGTGAATATTTGCCATGTCAGGTCCCAGTGAGACACAATCTAAATCCTTGATCTTGGAAGCCAGCAAACCGCATTCCAAACCTGCATGAATCGCCTCTACCTTAGGCTTTACACCGTACATCTCTTCATACAATGCAATCATCTTCTCTCTTAAC
Organism: Acetatifactor sp.; assembly: GCA_045590095.1. Lineage (GTDB taxonomy): Bacteria > Bacillota > Clostridia > Lachnospirales > Lachnospiraceae > Acetatifactor. The sequence continues at coordinate 29,017 of JAZNQI010000027.1, forward strand.
GGAGAATCCACTCTGTACGCCCAACCGGGGTAATCACCACTCTGTTTGGTTTTCATTCCTGCCAACCATGCCAAAGCCTCCAATCTCCGGATAAGGGATTTCTTACTGCTTTCTATGCTGCTTCGCACAGAAAATTCTGCCAGGAAATAATACTTCTCCGGCTCAATAGTAAGGATGCCTAAATTTAATGACGTTTCCACCAAACCGGGAATATGTGCACTCATAGCCTGCACACCACTTGGTACTGCCATTAAAAATCCTGCCAAAATAGCAGCATCCTTACACGTATTACTGACACATAATGCAGAAACTTCTTCACCTACCGTGTAAGTAATGGTGAAACCATCATCTTTCCCTTTCAGTTCTGCACTTACTTCCTGCTCCAGCTCCTTTAACAGCTGTTCAAACGGAACGCTGTCGGTACTCTTCACAATAAATTCCAATTTTGTCTCACGACAAATTGCATTGTCTGCCACCCCACCGTGACAACTTTTCAAACCCGCTTCCAAATCGCCGGACATGACGCTCCACAAAAGGCGACCTGCAATATTATTGGCATTTCCGCGTTCCTTGTGAATCTCCGCACCGGAATGACCCCCCTGTAATCCTCCTACGGTGACTTCATAGAAAAGTCCCTGCATCATTTCACAAGATAGTTCATATTCACACTTCACGCGTGCTCCGCCTGCGCAGCTGGTCCAAAAAACACCTTCCTCTTCAGAGTCCAAATTCAGCAAACGATTCCCTTTTAACATGGACAAATCAATGCCTCTGGCTCCGTCCATGCCGGTTTCTTCGTCTACCGTTATCACTACTTCCAAGCGTGGATGCAAAATACTGTCATCATCCAAAATCGCCAAAGCATATGCCACTGCAATACCATCATCACCACCCAGACTGGTTCCCTCTGCAAAAACCCTGTCACCGTCCGCCTGCAAACGCAGTGGTGCCGTTTTCATATCGATATCCAGTTCCGGTTTATGCACAGCTACCATATCCATATGTCCCTGCAATATTACCGGTGGCTCCTCTTCATATCCTTCACTTGCTTCCTTTATGATAATGATATTTTTCAGTTCATCTTGAATCACTTCCAAGCTTCGCTTCTCTGCAAATGCTTTCAAATAATCGCTGATCGCCTCTACATTTCCGGAACCGTGCGGAATTCCGCAAATCTCTTCAAAATAGTAAAAAACATTCTTTGGCTCTAAACCTTCCAAAACACGCATGATACACCTCTTTGCCTGTAAAATCCCATATTTATTCGATTATATCACAATTCTTTTTTCATTTCATCATAAAAAGCATAAAACATCTCACGAAATTTATGCAAGAAATCCTATTTTTCGGACAAAATACAATATAAGAATCTGCAGAAACGAGGTGTTTTATGGAAAACAAAATATTACGCGAACAAAAGACCATGGACGGCAATCAAGCTGCTGCCCATGTTGCATACGCCTACACGGAAGTCGCTGCCATTTACCCCATCACTCCATCTTCCACCATGGCAGAATACATGGACGAATGGGCTGCAGCAGGCAAAGAAAATATCTTTGGGCACAAGGTTACCATTTCCCAAATGCAATCGGAAGCAGGCGCTGCGGGTGCAGTACACGGTGCATTAATTACCGGTGCCTTAACTACTACTTTTACAGCATCCCAAGGATTGCTTTTGATGATTCCCAATCTATATCGAATCGCCGGTGAACTTCTCCCCGGTGTTTTTCACGTGGCTGCCAGAACAATTGCCACTCATGCCCTTTCCATCTTTGGGGATCATTCGGATGTTTACGCCTGCCGTCAAACAGGTGCCGCAATCCTTGCCACATGCAGTGTTCAGGAGGTCATGGATTTGTCGCCTGTTGCACATTTGTGTGCCCTACAAGGACGCATTCCTTTTCTACATTTCTTCGACGGTTTCCGCACCTCCCATGAAATACAAAAAATCAATGTTTGGGATTACGAAACATTAAAAGGATTTTTGGACAATAATGCTTTGCATACTTTCCGAAATCACTCTCTGCATCCCACACATATGAAAATCATGGGGTCTGCCCAAAATCCGGATGTGTTTTTTCAAAACCGAGAGGCTTCCAACCCTTATTACAATGCTCTTCCTTCTTTGGTAGAGGAACAAATGCAGAAAATTAATCGTCTCATCGGCACTGATTATCACTTGTTCAACTACTGCGGACCATCAGACGCAGAACATGTAATCATTGCTATGGGTTCTGTTTGTGAAACAATTGAAGAAACCATCAAACAGCAGAATGTTGATGGTGAAAAGACCGGTTTGATTAAGGTTCATCTCTACAGGCCATTTAGTATTTCACACTTTCTGGATACTCTGCCTCCCACCACCAAAAGAATCACGGTATTGGACCGCACCAAGGAACCCGGTGCAGGCGGAGAACCCTTGTATCTGGACGTTCTTGCTGCCATTAAGAACAGTCCTTTTAGGCAAGTAAATGTCTTCAGCGGTCGCTACGGATTAAGCTCCAAAGACACCACTCCTGCTCAAATTATGTCCGTACTCCAAAACACAAACAAAACGCCTTTTACCATCGGTATCACGGATGATGTTACCTTCCTTTCCCTTCCTGTGTCAAAGCAAGTCGACGTACTTCCCCCGGATGTATACAACTGTATGTTTTGGGGATTGGGAGGCGACGGTACCGTCAGTGCCAATAAATCTTCCATAAAAATCATCGGTGACCATACCTCCCTACAGGCACAGGCATATTTTGAATATGACTCAAAAAAATCCAGAGGACTTACCATTTCCCACTTGCGGTTCGGAAAAAGTCCCATTCACGCCCCATACCTGATTGAGAAAGCAGACTTTATCGCCTGTCACAATCCCGTCTATATGCATAAATTCGATATTGTACAAAAAATAAAAGACGGAGGCATCTTTCTTCTCAACTGCTATTGGGAAGAAAAGGAATTAGAACAATATCTGCCCGGCCAAGTGAAAAACTATATTGCCGAACATCACATCCGTCTCTTTATTATTGATGCCATAAAAATCGGAAAAGAAATCGGCCTAAACAATAAAATCAGTACCATTCTGCAAGCTGCATTTTTTAAGGTGACGGGAATTCTTCCCGAAGAGGATGCCACACTTCATATGCGCAAATTTGCTGAGCAAAGCTTTTCAAAAAAAGGCGAGAAGATTGTTCATATGAACTACGAGGCCATTCGAAGAGGATTTTTAGAAGTAAAAGAAGTAATCTATCCCAAGGATTGGATAAACTGCGATAAAGAACCCTTAGATGAGAAATTGTTACCGGACTTTCCTGTTATCTGCGATTATGTTGCAAACATGCAAAAACCTATTACTGCCCAAAAAGGAAACAGTCTGCCGGTTTCCGCATTCTTACCATATACAGACGGCGCAGTTCCTCCGGGAACAACCGCCCATGAAAGAAGAAATATCGCCACCGAAATACCGGTTTGGATACCTGAAAACTGCATACAATGCAATCTCTGTTCCTACGTATGCCCTCACGCAGTTATCCGTCCGGCTATCTTAAGCGAATCCGAGCGAAAAGAAGCACCTGAAGGTATGAAAACGCTTCCTCTTGTGGGAATGCCTGACGAAAACTACCACTTTTCCATCACTGTTTCCGAAGTGGATTGTACCGGTTGCGGTTCCTGCGCCGGTGTTTGTCCCGGCAAAGGCGGAAAGAAAGCCTTGGAAATGACACCTATTCACAAAAAGGAGGAGCATCAGGAGTATTTTGATTATAATAAGGCACTTCCTATCAAAAAGGATGTACTGAACGCATTCCCGGGAAATACCATTAAAGGAAGTCAGCTGCGCCGTCCTTTATTAGAATTTCATGGAGCCTGTGCCGGTTGTGGCGAAACTACCTATCCTAAGCTGATTACCCAATTATTCGGCGATAGGATGTATATTGCCAATGCTACCGGATGCTCTTCCATTTGGGCCAATTCCAGTCCCTCTGTCGCCTATACGGTAAACTCGGACGGAAAAGGTCCTGCCTGGTCAAATTCCTTGTTTGAGGATGCTGCAGAATTCGGATACGGAATGTTACTTGCCAGTGAAACCATTCGTGCAGATGAAGAACTGTCCCATTGGATATTTGGCGGCGACGGCTTCGCCTATGATATCGGTTATAGCGGATTGGATCACATTTTGGCAAGTGGTAAAAATATTAATGTATTGATCATGGACACCGAAGTATACTCCAATACCGGCGGTCAGGCTTCCAAAGCCACTCCAGTAGGTGCCTACGCCAAATTTGCTACCGGCGGGAAATTTACGCGAAAAAAAGATTTGGCAGCCATGGCCATGACTTACGGCGATGTCTATGTGGCTCAAATCGCTATGGGTGCAGACTATAACCAAACCTTACGTGCGATTTTGGAGGCGGAGAAATACAACGGACCTTCTCTAATTATTGCCTACTCTCCCTGCATTAACCACGGGATCAAAGCCGGCATGGGAAGCTCTCAACAGGAAGAAGCAAAAGCTGTAAAAACAGGGTATTGGCACCTATTCCGCTATAATCCTGCATTGATTGAAGAAGGCAAGAATCCTTTCAACTTAGACAGCAAAGCTCCCACCATTGACTATCAGGAATTTCTAAACGGCGAAACCCGTTACACCGCCTTACAGAAAGTAGCTCCGGAGAATGCCGAAGTTTTATTTAAACAGGCTCAAGAGGAAGCAACGCGACGCTATGCGCATCTTCAAAAACTAAAAGACTTCTATGCACCCGTTGCCCCCTAAAACATCTGCATACAAAAACACCCCCGAAGGAAACTTCGGGGGATATTTGTCTTTGTATTATTAAGCTAATTTGCTCTTAGCAAGCTCAGCTAAGGTTGTGAAACCTGCTGCATCATTAACAGCCATTTCAGCCAACATCTTTCTGTTCATTTCAACGCCTGCCAACTTAAGACCATACATAAATCTGCTGTATGATAAACCGTTAAGTCTTGCTGCTGCATTGATACGTGCAATCCATAACTGTCTGAACTGACGCTTTCTTTCTTTTCTACCTGCATATGAGCTGGTCAATGCTCTCATAACAGACTGCTGTGCAATCCTATACTGCTTGCTTCTAGCTCCTCTGTAGCCCTTTGCAAGCTTTAATACTCTATTGTGTTTCTTCTTAGCGTTTAAGCCACCTTTAATTCTTGCCATGTCTCATTCTCCTCCTTACCCGATTATAAATATGGTAAAATCTTCTTCATTGTCTTAATATTTGTTGCATCTACCATTGCTGCCTTTCTAAGATTTCTCTTAGTCTTTCTGGTCTTCTTGGTTAAGATATGGCGCTTGTAAGCTTTGTTTCTCTTTAACTTACCTGTTCCTGTTAATTTAAGACGCTTTGCAGCTGCTCT
>JAZNQI010000028.1:0-16008 GCA_045590095.1 Acetatifactor sp.
GCATGGAGGTCACAATGATAATCTTAATCTTTGGAAACACCTGTTTTATTTCTGCTGCTGCCTCCAATCCACTGTGTCCTAACTCTGTCATTACATCCATCAAAATTAAATCCACCTGTTGGTTTTTACACATGGACAAAGCTAAACCTGCATTTGCAACCGACCCCACATGCTTGAATTCTTCACTTGAATTAATAAAAATCTCAAAAAGCTGCCTGGGCATTTCCTGATCCTCTACCACTAAAACACGATATGCCATAGTTGCTCCCCTTTCCGATTCATTACTCCTTATTTTACTCCTATATCATTCCATTTCCCCCGCCAATCGGCTAGTCAGAAATCCAAAATCATACAGAACTGTTCCTTTACTTCCACACGAAACTGCCCCCGTTTTTCTTCTACCATTCTTTTTATATTGGACAAACCGCCACCCAAAGTCATTTCACCGGCAGGCAGATTTCCGTCATTTGATATCTCAACAGATAACTTTTCATTCTTCTTATGTATTCCGATGGTTATGTTTTTTGCCTCTGCATGTTTCACTGCATTTGCAATGGCTTCTCTGGCAACCATTATGAACACTTTCCTTATGCTTTCGGGCATTACCTCGGGCAACTCCCCCTGCCATCTTAACCGGATGCCTAATAACTCAGCCAATTGATTCACCTCCGAGACATCCGTATTGACCTTTGCTTTCTCCGATTCCCCGCCAAGAAGAATTGCGTTATTTCTCCACAAGGTAAGAATCTCCTTAAATTCCTCCTCAGCCATGGGCATCTCCGTATTAGACGTTGTAACAAGCATCAGACGATTCATTTCATCGTGAATATAAACCTTTGCGTCCAGTATTTCCTGCTTTCGCACAGTTTCCACAATATTCTGGTTATACTTTCTCAAGCTCTCATTCATTTTCTGCAAGCTTATGGTTTCCTGCTCCAGCAGTTCATTTTTCTTATAAAGCTCTGTTACGTCCGCAGCTATCAGCTCATGTATTTGCTTATCCTCAAACTCAACCTGATTGTGGAAAAAATATTTAATTGTTCCATCCGCCATTGGTATACACTCTGATTCCAGGCAATTCAAAAACTTCTCGCCATTCAAAAGCATCTCTCCGGAAATGGCCAAACACAATTCATCCATTTTCTGATTCGACAAAATAATTCTACCGCCGTCCTCCCAGTAACAAAGTCCGGCGTGCAACATATCAATACTGTCCTTTACAGACATGGGCGTAATATGCTTATCCTTCCAATGGCGAAAGAAAGATGCCAGCGTTATACTGATTGCCATCATTCCTGCAATTAGGATTATCCACCATACAACATGAATACGACCCAGCTTAAAACTAAGTTCAACGTTCTTTTCACCTGCTTGTCTATGCATAATGTCCGCAATAATCTGAAACAGAAAATACTCTGCAACAAGTAATGCAGATGAAATAATAATATGCTTTGTTTGCTTTATCTGTACAGAATGAAACAAATTACAAAGTCCTAAAATAAAGATGCAGATTAACCATATGAATATAAAGCCTCTTAACAAATCCGGCATATCACCAAATTGCATATTCCTTACACCTCCTTGGTTAAACGAAAACGGATATAACTATTTTCGTCTTCATACTTTATGGTTACCGGAATACCGGCCTGGAACAATTTGTCCTTCGTTCCCTCATCCAAAACGGCGCTTACCCCTTCCAATGTAAGTTTCAGAATAATTCCTGCGGAATTTTCCACTTTTACATAAACCGCCTTTAGATTTGGTAAAGTTTCCTCCGCCAGTCTTTCGAAGATTTCATAAAGCAAAATAACATTATCTGTTGGAATATTAACATCTGCATTGCCTACATAATCACACGGAATACCGGTGTTTCCTAAATAGCGCAATGATTCACCAATTGCCATGCCCAACTCCGCAATGCTCATCATAGGCTCGTTTTCTTTAACCAGCATGAGATTTGCATGGCGCTTTATATATGCTCCCAGAAAGCAAATAATACCTGCGTTGTAATTTCTAAGCTTTACATCCTCTGTTTTCAGTGCTTCCTCTGCCAGACTTGCAATTTTCTTGGACTGCTGTATGGTCCTCGCATTTATCAATTCATACAATTTTGTTCTTTGTTCAATGGAAACCTGCTTTTCCTTCAGCTCGTTCTCCAAACGGATTAATTCTGCTTCCTCTGATAAAAGGGAATGAACCTCCTCCAGTTTTTTATTCGTTTCATTTAATTCTGAAATATCATTCTGCCAATACGCATAGCCGCCGGGAATCTGCTCACAGTACAACTCTGTATTTTCATCCACAAGTATCGGTTCCGGTTTTTTCGCATATATCCCTTCAATTTCCCGGGCTGAAACAGACTTGTATATTGCCTTTCCGCTCTCATCCGTTATTTGTAATGCCAACGAAGAAACGCGCAAAATTTCTCCGTATCCTTTATTGGTCGGAATCAAGCCAATCCGAATACAACACTCCCAAAAAAGAGCTATCATAAAGCATACTGCTTCCGGGAAATTGATTACCATGAGTCCATTCATTTTCGGCATTTTTCCAAAGGCAATTAGTAGCTGCATGGTTACTCCGATTGCAAAAGGAATAATTGTAATCCACCATTTCTTTTTCACCTTGGGAAGCTCACATTTTTTGAACATAACAATGATCGAAAATATGTATAAAAAATAAGTCCATGCGATAATTGCATAGAATCCGAGTCCGTGTGAATACTCATTTTCCCAATTTAAAAATCCCTCTTGAAAACCAAACACCACTTGATGCAAATCATTTGTTAGTACGCATAGGCACAGCAAAAAAGTAATCGTTCCAAACACCGGCTTCACTTTCACAAATTCTCTTTTCTCTTCACCGTCTATGTATAATGTGGCATAAAACGTACAAAGCGGGATAAACAGCATGGGCAAATAATATAGATACCATGTGAATCTTACAAAGACAGAATTCACAGGAAATACTTCATACTTCACCATTCGAAGAAGCATAAATGCGACAATGAGCCATGCGCAAAACATCATCCAACGTTTTAACTGCCCTCTGTCTGCTATTCGTTCTGCAAAATAGATTACAAGCAATACTCCCAATGCCAGGAAATAGATACCGGAGAGCATTGTCCACGGGAAAACATCCGGAATAATATTCACCTGTGCAAAAAAGCATAAAATCAGCAAAAAGAAATAGAGCAATATACTATGTAAAATATCGTTCTCATTTTCTACTGTAAATAAAATACCGGAAAGGCATAATGCTTCTATACAAAGCTGTAACAATATAGTAGGAATAATGATTTGGAAAATAACCGCTACCAGACTCGCCGTTAGAAACACATATACAGTTGCTTTTTTTGCAAACCTTACTTCTTTTCCATACCGCATCATTAAACAGTAACTGAGGGCCATGTATACAAGTGCATTCACATATAGAACAATCATGCCCCAATCGTGGGAATACACTCTGTTAATATCATAATAAAAAACTTCTCTAAGAAACGGATTTAACATTAAAAGCACTAAATCAACAGCATAGGGAAGCGCAAGACATATATGAAACCATTTCCTCTTTTTCTGCGCCTTCTTCCTGTCTGCTCCTGTCAGAAATACTATGTAGAGGCAGAATAAATAAGACATGCTGTTTTGAACTGCCAAATATCCGTAATTCAATACATCTCGAAGACCATAGGACCAAACTACAATATAAGAATTACCGATGGAACTGAGAATATCCAGCAAAGATGCAAAAAAAGTTGCCGCCAATAAAATAAAAAGTATGAAGTTTTGTCTTTTCCAAAAGTCCTTCTTCGTAAAGGCCAAAATAATAGAAAAGAAAGATATCACAACAGCAAAAATATCAAAATAAATATTGTATATCATCTTTCTTCTCCTTCCTTACATATATCTATAAAATCATCCAATATCCTTGACGATAACCCACATAATATGTAATAATGCATACAAATAAAAATACAAGTAATATTACCCCATTTTTTTAATATTAAGTAAAAAACCACTATTTTACCCTACCCAAAATCAAAAAAACGGGTAGGTTTCTTCATTTTTTAGCAAAAAAAGTGGGAATTAGGGTAGGCGCCTTTCTCTCGTACCTATGATTTTGGAGGTTTTTATGAAACGAATACTTACAAAAATACTACTTTTTTCTTTTACAATATTATGCCTATGCAGCTGTGCCAATCAAAACGAGCCCAGTCCTGCCAATCCGGTTACACTTACCATGTGGCATGTATATGGCAGCCAGACTGAATCCCCGCTTAACAATGCAATTGATGAGTTTAATCGTACAGTAGGCGTTGAAAAGGGCATTACTATCAATGTGGTTTCTGTTACAAGTTCTTCTGCTATCGATAAAGCACTGGCCGCTTCCGCCATGGGTGAACCGGGCGCTGAGGATATGCCCGACTTATTTACCGCTTATCCAAGAGTTGCTGAAATTGTGGGAATCGAAAAGCTGCTCCGGTGGGATAAATATTTTACTGAAGAAGAGCTCTCTCTCTTTCACAACGACTTTTTATCCGAAGGATATTTCGACAACCAGCTTTTAATGCTTCCAATCGCAAAGTCTACGGAAGCACTTTTTATTAACCAAACGTTATTTGACCGCTTCTGTAATGAAACGGGTACATCAATCAGTGCATTAAATTCCTTTGAAGGTCTTTTTCAAGTCGTTCGTGACTACTACGACTGGTCCGGCGGACAAAACTTTATGCAATTCAATGACTATTACAACTATGCTTATATTGGTATGAAAGCATATGGTAGTGAACTGATCCGAGACAACCGATTACAGTTAGATGACAGCGCTTTTGAAAAAGTCTGGATACCTTTGGCACAAACTGCTATTTACGGAGGTATTTGCTTAGAAGACGGATATGCTGCTTCCAGATGGAAAACAGTTGAAATTATTGCCAACACCGGCTCTACCGCAGATGTTCTTTATCAACCGAAGGAAGTAATTTATTCTGACAATACCAGTGAGAGCATTGACACCTTGGCACTCCCCTATCCTACTTTTTCAAACAATAATCCCGGAGCTATTTATCGAGGCGGAGGCCTGTTTGCTACAAAAAGTGAAGACGAACGCAAAAATCGTGCCGCTTACATATTTGCCAAATGGCTAACCGAAGAAGCCAACAATCTGAATTTCGTCACACAAGCCGGTTATTTACCGGTAACAGATAACGCTTTTAATACTTTATTCAGCGATATCAACGTGGTAAAAAACAAAGACTATCACAGTGTTTACAATGCTGTTGACACAATGATTCAAAACTATAATTTCTATGCACTTCCACTTTATGAAAATGCATCTGAAATCCAGCTTGACTTTGAAAGCAACGTAAAAACAGTATTGAAAATCGCACATAATCAATATATAAAACGGATAAATGAGGGAGAAAACCCCTCAACAGTGATGGAAGAACTCATAACCAACTCGCTCTATGAGCTCAAAAAATTATCAAACAAATAAGGAATAACCGAATATGAAATTATTTCGAACACTTAACCTAAAGAGGATACGGGAGCACATAAAAACCGGTGGGACCTCTATGCGCCGACGTTTTACTGCCTATATCATTTCCGCTATAGCGATGGTTTTGTCACTTATTCTTTTGCTCCTCAACATATTTGGCATACTCAATCCTATCACTCCCCAAATCATGGATAGACTGGATACTCAATTAAGCTCCTATGTTTCTCTTGTCGAACACGACTACGACAAAGTGGCTGCCTATGCCATCTCCTTTGCCGAACAATTGGAACACTCCATTCAAAACTACCTGACAACAAACAATCTGGCATTCGATGATTTGCAAAACAACTCAGAATATCTAAATGAGCTACAGGAAATTTTATACGATACACTTTATTTAAATATGCAAATCACTCCATCCAGCGGAGCTTTTTATATATTAAATACTACTGTGAATACAAGTTCCGATGTTTCCCGATATAACGGTCTTTACCTGAAATACATAAACCTATACTCAGAAAATGCTGTAAACAACAAAATATCTTTATATCGTGGTTCAGTTACGACCGGAAAGGAATGTAACTTAACTTTTCACAGCGGATGGCAAAACGAAATGCAGACTGATTTTTTCGATGATTGCAACAAAGTGTTTTCACCCGGCACACACTACGTTTTAAGTCCAACCGTAAACATTCCGGAAACTTGGGAACGTGCAAGATATATATATGTACCCGTTTATGATTTTAAAGAAAACATTATTGGAGTATGTGGTTTCGAAATAAATGACCTTTATTTTCAATTATCCAATAAAGTGAATGATAGTAAATTAGGTCAGCTTACATGTGCTTTATTAGATGAAGCGGGCGGTGTATATTCGGGACAGTTTAATTCCAGCCGATATAACACTTTCGACTCTCTGGTAAATACAACAGACAAAAATGGATATACAATTTTTGATTTTGGCAACGAAAAATGTGTTGGTCGAACAACTACTGTAACATTAGGCAAAGACACCTTTACTGCGGCTCTGATGCTTCCTGAACCTCAATTTAGAAGAATCATCAACACAGGTCAATTACAAACCTTATGCATTATTCTGCTTGTTGTATTTTTTACATTTATATCCTGCTTATTCTTAGGCAAGAAATTTGTATCACCTATTCTTAAGACTATTGAGCAAATCAAATCCAACGAAGAGCCAACTGTACCGCTTAATATACGTGAAATAGATGACCTGTTTGCTTTTTTGGAAGAACGAGACGTAATATACGAAAAGAAACTACAATCCTTAGAAGAGGCAAGGCAACTTGCAGAAGAGGAGGCGCAGCGTACTAAGCTTGCTTACGAACGAGCTTTGGCGCAATACTCCCTTGCGCAGAGTGAAATTCAGCATCTGTCCGAAAATTACAAAAAAGATATTGTATTGGAAGATTACGAGTTCTTTATATGTAATCTGAGTACCCTTACTCCCACCGAGTACAAGATATACGAGCTTTATCTGGACGGAAAAGATGCGAAAGAAATTATCAAAATCATGGGCTTTACAGAAAATACTTTAAAATATCACAACAAAAACATATACAGCAAACTTGGAATTTCCTCACGAAAGCAGTTGTTACGTTTTGCGACTCTAAAACAACATCAAGATAAAATAGGCTCTTCTGAAGACTCCAAGACATGATCATCCTGCCTATAACAAAACCCTCAAAGTAACCACATAGTTACCTTGAGGGTTTTCATTCTTTTGTATTTTATCCAAACCACACATTCGTGCAGAACAGGATAAAGAGGAATGCTCCACCGATGAAAATACCTCCCACAAGTAGTGCCGCACCTAAAATGCCACGCATCATGGCGCGTTTTTCCTTGGGTGTCAAATCTCCAAATTCTTGTGCCGATTCACTTTTCACAATATCTTTGGACGGGTTATACCAGGGCATACCCTCCACATTCATATTGGCAATTGTTCTGCCATCGTCCACAAATGTTTCTTTCTTTTCTTTATTTCTTTTCATACTGCTTCTCATACTCCGCATTCATTTCAGGAGTGTTGTACAAATGACATGCTACGAAATGTCCCTCTTCCACTTCACGATACTGAGGTGCACAATGTTTACACATTTCCATACACTCCTTACAACGGGTGTGGAACTTACATCCGGCAGGCGGATTCGCAGGAGAAGGAATATTTCCCTCCAATACGATACGCTCCATTTTGTAGTCCGGATCCGGAATGGGAATCGCTGAAAACAGTGCCTGTGTATATGGATGCAAAGGTTTTTCAAACAACTTCTCTGTATCGGAATATTCCACCATATTACCCAAGTACATAACTCCGACAGTATCGGAAATATGTTCTACTACGGATAAGTCATGTGAAATAAACAAATACGTCAAATCGAACTCTTTCTGCAACTTACGAAGCAAGTTAATAATCTGCGCCTGAATAGAAACATCCAATGCAGAAACCGGTTCATCACATACGATAAAGTCCGGATTCAGAGCAAGTGCTCTTGCAATACAAATTCTCTGTCTCTGTCCACCTGAGAATTCATGCGGATAACGATCCTTGTGATATTCCTGCAAACCGCACGCCTTCATAATTCTGGTGATATAATCATCAAACTCTTCCGGCGGAACGATACCATGCTCTCTTACACCTTCTCCGATGATTTCACCTACCGGAAGACGGGGTGAAAGACTGGAAAAAGGATCCTGGAATACAATCTGAATATTGGGACGAGTTTTTCTGAGTTCCTCTTTGCTCAAAGAGAAAATCTCCTGTCCGTTGATATACACTTCACCATCAGTCTTTTCCTGTAAGCGAAGAAGGGTACGTCCGGTAGTAGACTTACCGCATCCGGACTCTCCTACCAATCCCATGGTAGTACCGCGTCTGATGGTAAAAGACACGCCGTCCACAGCCTTTACATAACTGTTGTTCTTAGAAAGAATACTTTTCTTTATAGGAAAGTATTTCTTTAAATTCTTGACAATTAACACATTGTCCTTATCTGCTAATTCTTCTGCGGAAACCAAGGGTTCCTGATTCTTTACTTTTTCACTCATTAACCGGTTTCCTCCTTACAATAATGTTTTAACATCGACGGTCTGAGGATATCCCAGCACCTCGCCACTTTCAAAATACTTGTAACAGCTTACTACATGTGTATCGCTGATACGAATCTCCGGCGGATATGCTCCGTCGCACTTCTCTACACACATTTCACATCTGTCCTTAAAGTAGCAATAGTTCGGCATATTTACCGGATTGGGTACGCTACCGGGAATATTATAAAGCTCCTCAACCTTTCGGCCAACTACAGGCTTAGACTTCATAAGACCGATGGTATAAGGGTGGCAGGGATTGGTAAAGATTTCCTTTGCTGTACCCTTCTCAATTACACGACCGGCATACATTACCACTACATAATCCGCCATGTTTGCAACCACACCAAGGTCATGGGTAATTAACATGATGGAACTGTTAATCTTATCTTTTAAGTCCTTAAGCAAATCCAAAATCTGTGCCTGAATGGTAACATCCAAAGCAGTCGTAGGTTCATCTGCAATAATAAGCTCCGGGTCACAAGCCAGTGCAATGGCAATCATAATACGCTGACGCATACCACCGGAAAGTTCATGAGGATACATATCATATACACCCTCTTTGTTTGCAATACCTACAAGCTCAAGCATCTGCAACGTTCTTGCCTTTACCTCTTCCTTTCTCATCTGAGGATTGTGAAGAGATATTACTTCATCTACCTGAAAACCGATTTTGAATACCGGATTCAAACTTGTCATGGGCTCCTGAAAAATCATGGAAACTCTGTTACCGCGAATGTGCTGCATCATTTCGGTAGGAGTCTTTACAATATTGATACCGCAATCTGTACCATTATCATCCTTGCCGATGTTGAACCGGATTTCTCCGCCCACGGTCTGGCCGTGAGGACGCTGTAATAACTGCATTAAGGATAAGCTGGTTACGGACTTACCACAACCGGACTCTCCTACAATACCTACAGTAGAACATTTCGGTATATCAAAAGAAACACCATCCACTGCCTTTACGGTACCGATATCTGTAAAGAAGTAAGAACAAACATTATCAAATTCTACAACATTGTCCTTATTCTTCATTTTAGTCATATAAGTAGAAGGATCTACTTTCTTTTTATTTCTTTCCTTCTCCAGCTTCTTTGTTACCTTACGGTTGAAACGGGAAATCTTTGAGGATTCCTTACTGGAGATATACGAATTTTTCTTCTTCTTTTCTGCCATCTCGAAACCCCTTTCTATCGTTTCATTTTGGGATCGAATGCATCACGCAAGCCATCACCAACAAAGTTAAATGCAATAACAGTGAAACAAATCAACATACCTACCGGTATCCAAATATAGGTATAACGAACCATAGCTTCTGCTGTGGATACTGAGTTAATCATAGTACCCCAGGTAGCCAAAGGATGCTTTACACCCAATCCTAAGAAGGATAAGGTTGATTCCATAATAATGATACCACCCAAACCGGAAGATGCTGATACAATCAACTGAGGCATAACATTGGGTACTAAATGCTTGAAGATACGGCGTCTTGTTCTCAAACCGATAGACTCTGCCGCAACCATGAATTCCTGCTCACGAAGCGAAAGAATCTGACCACGAACCATACGTGCCACACCGGCCCATCCAAGTACACCAAGAACTACCATCATCCATGCCACACGAGTATATGGCTCCATCTTTAAACTATCAAACACGGAACCCAAAATAATCAAAATCGGCATAGAAGGAATACAATAGAATACATCTACTGCTCTCATGATGATATTGTCCACCCAGCCTCCGAAGAAACCTGCAATACCACCCATGATAACACCAAGTACCATTTCAATAAAGATTGTAATGAAACAGAATATCAAGGATACTCTACCACCATACATCATACGTGCAAGTACATCCATACCGTCACCATCGGTACCAAACCAATGATCTTTGGAAGGTTTTGCGAAAATATCAATCAAATAGGTGGTTGTAGGAGCGCTCATAACATAAGAGCCGTTCTTTAAAACAATCTTAACCTCTGTTGCTTCTTTAATAGGATTTCCGTCTGCGTCCAATGTATACTCACCATTGCTGTCAACCTGTGCAATATCCCACACAAAAGTGGTTTCCAACAAACCGGATGCTTCCATACTTTCCACTACATCATGCACTTTTTCCTTGAATGCAAATTCCAAGGTATCGGTACCGTCATAGTTACGGATTACCATGCTTGACATTACTGCGACAGGAGTCGCATCATCTCCCACTGCGTAAACATAGGTTTCTTCCTCTTCTGTTACCACCTTGTATTCACTGCCGTCAGCCTTGAAATTCTTACCTTCCACTGCTGCGCCAACTGCATTAAGCTTAAATTCATCAGAAACTACAAATGTATCATCATAGGCATCGAAAACATAATTGGTCATATAACCAACTACCTGCTGTTCACCCATTTCATAAACAGCATGTCCGTCTGCAGTTTCTACAATTGAATAATTTTTACCCTTATGAGTGAAGGATGTATTTGCAATATTAGCCTCTACAGCCGCCTCGAATTCTTCGCCAAGAACTGCAGAAACATATGAAAAACCACCATCCGTTGCATATACTGCGTAGGTCTGCTTTCTGCCAGCTACAATTTCAAAAGTCGTTCCATCCACTGTAAACTCTGTTTTGCCTGCACCGATAGCCTTGGTAAGTGCGTCCTCAAATCCTTCCAATTCTGCACAACCGGGTGCATAAGTCAATGCACTCAGGATGCCGTTGTAATCAGCATACTTTAACTGAGAAGTCATTGTACCGATTTCCGTTCTGGGAGCAGTTGATAAAGTATAGATATTCTCATTAAACTCTTTCACCAAATAGCTTACGCCGTTTTCATCTTCCAGAATCTTCTCTCCGCTTCCGTTTGCCTGAATCTCTTTAACAGTACCTGTCAGGAAATTCTTTACAGTATAGTGAATTTCTCCTGTTCCCTCCAACTGGAGCAAAGGATATTCCGCACGTTCAGAAGCCATAGCATAATCTACAACAGATTTGTCGTACTTATAGAAAATCTCAGTCTGGCTGTAAGGGTAGAACAATGGCATGATAAACGCAAATACAAACATAAAAATCAATACCACACTACCTACTATCGCCAGCTTATTCTTAATAAATCGTTTAAAAACCAATTGCCCCGGACTGAGTACCTTTACACGTTCGGTACTATCCAGAGTCATTTTACCATCATCAGAAGCCTTTCCTGCCTCTTCGATTTCCCTCTGTTTTAATACTTCGTTAAAATTTTTCTTGTTCATATTTTCTTCTCCTTGCCGCGATTAGTTAACTCTTACGCGAGGATCTACCACAGCGTAAAGGATATCCGCAATCAAGTTACCTAACAAGGTTAAAATCGCAGAAAAAGCTAAATAAAACATAGTAAACGGTATATCACCCTGTACCATCGCATTGTATGAATAATAACCGATACCACGAATTGCAAATAAGGTTTCGGTAATTAATGCGCCTGAGAAAAGTCCCGGTAAGGAACCACCCAGAATGGTTACCAGAGGAATTAATGTATTTCTAAATGCATGGCGTCCGATTACCTTATTCTCCGGTAAGCCCTTTGCTCTTGCAGTACGAATATAATCAGAGTTTAATACTTCCAACATATTCGTTCTGGTATAACGCATCAAACTACCGATACTTACCGTAGTAAGTGTCAAAATAGGCAATACCATGTGAGATGCCAAGTCCATGAATTTTCCAAATTGATCTAAATTTGCATAATCTCTTCCCTGCATACCTACCAGTTCAAACCAGCCAAGCTTAACAGAGAAAATCATCTTAAATACTGTTGCCACAAAGAAAGTCGGCATGGAAATACCGATTAATGACAATACGGTAACGGTATAGTCCGTCATACTGTACTGCTTTCTCGCTGCAAGCACACCCAAAGGAATGGAAATAACAATCTGTAACACAAACGCAATCGCGCCCATTACAAAACTGTACCAAATACATTTATTAAACAAGTCCGTAACAGGAATAGTCTGACTCCAGCTATCACCGAAATTCCCCTGTAAACTGTTACCCAGCCATACGAAGTATCCCTGTACAACACCCTTATCCATACCATATTGCGCATTTAATTCATTAATCCAATCCTGCGCACTCTTGGTAGTACCCGGCTGTGTCGCCAGCTGTCTTGCCGTTGTTTCGATATAACCTGACGGCAAAGAACACTCCAATACATAAATTATGAATGTTACAAAGAAAAGAATGACAACGCTGAATGCCAATCTTTTTGCAATAAATTTGCCCATAAAACACCACCTATATTTTCTTTCGTCCGGCACTATCTGACAGACCAGACACCGGAAAATAAGTATATCTGCCAAAGCAAGAGCCTGTAAAAACAGACCCTTGCCCGACAGTTATTAAAAATCATTTTGAAATTACTTCATCTGCAACTTCTCGATGTCGTTCATCCATCCCCAGAAAGTAGTAATATCAGGAGTAACAGTATCCATGTTTACTCTTGAAGAACCGAATACGATTGCATTCTGTCTCTGGTAAGTAGGAATTTCAACACCCCAGTCCATGATGATATCAAGACACTGCTTGTAGGTTGCCTTACGATAAGACTGGTCAACACTGTTACGTGCAGCCATAATCAAAGCATCCAACTCTTCATCCTGGATTGCATAGTGGTTAGAACCGGTAGCACCAGGTAAACCTACTACGTTGCTTGAATGGTAAATCTGATACATATCAGGGTCAACAGTTGCACCCCATGCTGCTGCGAACATTTCACCTTCGCCTGCTTCAAGAACAGTCCAGATATAGTTAGAATCAGCAGGGTCGTTGATTTCAAGTGTAATACCGATAGATGCAAGTGCTTCCTTAGCAGCGGTCAAAATACCGAATGCCGGGTGATCACCAACACCATCAGCAGGAATAATTACTTCATAAGTCATTTCTGCGCCTGCAGGAGCTGCTGTGAACTTACCTGAAGCATCATCCCATGTATAACCTGCAGCCTTAAAGAAGCCGATTGCTGCCTGCAATGCTGCGTCATACTTCTGCTCGTCAGTCATATCAGAGGTGTAAATAGGATTGCCGTTTACATCTACAGAGTATGCTAACTGATATCCGTCATCAGCAGGCTTAGGAGCTGCCCATGAGGTATTGGAGATAGGATACTGAATAACAGAAGCCATTTCTCCGTAGTAAGAATTAATAACAGTATCACGATATGCTGAGAATACGGTAGCAAATGCTTTTCTCAAGTTCTTGGAAGCTTCGCTATCCTTCACATCGCCAACCTTAACGTTGTTAGAGTTGATACCGATATAACCATAACCCAAGTTGTCTACAAGGCTGGTGTAAAGAACATCACCCTTGATATCGCCGTTTGAGTTGTAGCTCTTAATGCTTTCCAATACGGTAACAGACATAGAAGGATCAGAAATATCAAGTGTACCGGAAGCAATACCGGTTAACTTATCTGATTCATCAACTTCTTTGAAAAGAATTGTTTCGATTTCAGGGCATCCTAAGTAGTAGTTCTTATTAGCCTTGAAAGTAACAACACCGTTTTCATAGCTTTCAAATACATAAGGACCTGCACCGAGAGGAGCAGTTGTCTTAGCCTTTACACTTGACAAATCGCCCTTAGGGAAACCAAAGTTGTTGTTTTCTGCATCAAATGCAGCTTCATCACCATAGTAGTGAAGAGGTGCAATGGTTACAGGTAAATGATAAATAGCAGTTGCGTCTACAGTTTCCAAAACAACTCTCATAGAGTAGTCGCCGGTCTTCTGAATACCTTCGATGTTAGGAGCAGATGCACCTGTACTAACACCTACTGCAAATTCAGGATGAACTTCGTTCATACATGCAAACAAAGATACATTTGCAGTTTCTGTATCAGACATTGTCTGATAATCGCCGCCGTAAGCCGCGTCTACTTCTGCCCAATAATCAGCATAAGTAACATCAGCACACTTATACTCGGTTCCGGTTACTGCACCGGTAATGGTTGTTCCGTCTTCGCTGGGTGCACCAAAACCCCATACGTACATACCAAGTGCTACTTCGCTGTTGTTAACAGCTCCCAAATATCCTGAGTAGTTAGTTACACAGTAGCTGGTAATATCCTTTACAAAAGCCTCACCAGCTTCAGGCATAGCTGCCCAGTAAGCATCCTGCTGCTCTTTAGTAAAGAGTGTGTAATCTGTGTTATCCTGACCTGCAGCAAAGATTACATTACCAAGAGTATCCATACCGCCACGATACTCATCCATACCCAAAATAGGCTGTGCATAGAAAGTAGATGCTCCGTCGTAGGTAGGATCTGAGTATACGTACATAGAGAAGATTACGTCATCGATGGTCATAGGATTGCCATCAGAGAATACGATATCGTCTCTCATAGTGAAATCATAGTAAACGGTTCCGTCATCATTCTCGGTTACAACACAGTTCGCAATACCATAGTAGGTATAATCTGTTCCGTTGTAAGGAGTTACGGTTCCTTCGATACCATTTAATACGATGTTGCCTTCACGGTCACTGCCAAGTAAACCTAACGAAACAAAAGATGCTACGTCCTGGTCATATGCAGTAAGTGCGAAGAACGGGCTGAATTTGCTGGAGAACGGTGCATAACCTACTACAAGAGTTTCACCGCCAGCGGTTACAGGCTGATCAGTCGGGGTATTATCTGTTGTTCCGTCTGGTGTTGTTGGTGTATCTCCACCTGTAGAATCAACAGTTGAATCGCCGGGAGCACTTGCTTCAGGTGCTTTCTCATCACCACCACATGCACTCATGGAACCTGCTACCATTACCATGGTCATAGCAAGTGCCAGCTTCTTGATAAAACTGTTTTTCATGATGTTTCCTCCTTAAAATCTAATAATACTTTATTTATATCAAACAGCTGTGCTGTCTAATATCCTATCTGTTTTTCCACTTTTCAGTTTCCGGGTTCGGTACTTCCTTTATCTCCAAAGACTTTGCCATTTTGAATTCACAGATGAATAATACTATCATAGTCATATCCGCAACCACAAAAAAAATGTCCCAAAATCCAATTCTGATAAAATCCAAAAATAAAGAAGTCAACGCCGCCATTGCAGTAGAGCCCGCAAAAATCAGTCCCATGACACTGCATGCCTTAAAACGGTCTATTGTTTTGTCCTTTTGTTCTCTATGGAACTGTCCTCTTACTTTAAACAGGTTATAACAAACCGTTCCCAAGTAAAGATAAACGAATAACATACAGGAAAATGGTAATACCACCCACCACAGCTTAGTTAAGTCGCTGTAATTCCACAGACTGAATACCAATAAAAAACTCTGGACTACCGTCATCATTGTAAGAAGTACTGCCGTCTTCTTTATATGCTCCTTTGAACTAATCCACTCATACAGCGGACCGATGTAAACGGTGCAGTCTTTTACTTTACC
>JAZNQI010000029.1:0-9761 GCA_045590095.1 Acetatifactor sp.
TATAACAAACCATAACCGGTTGCCTGCTTTCTTGCCAAAGAACCGCCGTAAGAAAGACCCTTACCGGTAAGTACACCTTCATAAAGTCCGGTCAATCTCTTGTACTGACCATACATATAACCGATTTCTCTTGCACCGGTACCGATGTCACCTGCAGGAACGTCAGTATCTGCGCCGATGTATTTATACAGCTCTGTAATAAAGCTCTGGCAGAATGCCATTACTTCTCTGTCAGACTTGCCCTTAGGATCAAAGTCAGAACCACCCTTACCGCCGCCGATAGGAAGACCGGTTAAAGAATTCTTGAAAATCTGCTCAAAACCTAAGAACTTGATAATACCTAAGTTTACGGAAGGATGAAGTCTCAAGCCTCCCTTGTAAGGTCCGATTGCTGAGTTGTACTGTACACGGTAACCTGTATTTACCTGAACCTGTCCCTTATCATCTACCCAGGGAACGCGGAATACAAGCTGTCTTTCCGGATTTACCAGTCTCTCTAACAATGCATCTTTTCTGTATGCCTCTTCGTTCGCTTCGATAACAACACGAAGAGATTCCAACACTTCCTTAACTGCCTGATGGAATTCGGGCTGTGCAGGGTTTTTGGAAACCACTAATTCATAAACCTCATCAACATATGACATAATATATGTCCTCCTTGCAATCAAATTTTACTATCAAGCATCACATTGTATACAAGTATGCTTTTTATCAAGAAATATTATATTACGTCTTCTGAAAATACACAACAACTTTATCCCACTAAATCGCAAAAGTTTTTCTGATATTTTTATGCAAATTGCACAACTGCCATTCTAGAGATATTTTTTCAAGGTTTCAATATTCTTTTCTTCCAATTCAATCAATTGATGCGCCAATGCTACAGATCTTTTATCTGCATCCTCATTATGATTCAGGGCTTTATTCATTTCCAACACTCCTACATTGCTCTCCTTTATCATCAGTTCTGCAATTTTACTGGTGCTTGTATTCAATAAGGTATTGTATTGGATAGCTCCCGACACTCTCAAATCACTAAAATAACTACTTCTGTAAGGCTCCGCTTTCGCTTCCAGAATCCTGTCGTACGCCTGATTCCGGATTTCTGCAAATTTCAGTGATTGTTTCGATATTTGCAAAGCCAGATTTTCATCATAAATCTTCTCGGCAACTGTATCAATGGCTTTCATGGCCCGTTCCGTAGTTTTCTGGATTTCCTTATAAATATTGACTTCCTGTTTCCGCATGTCACACTTCCTTTACCATTGTTATCCTCCTTATTCATAATATTTTATGCAATAAAAAAGGATACTATTTTCATAGCATCCTTAGTATGTTTCATATTTGAAAAATTATGCCAATTATTGCAAAAACTCTGATTTAACATAGCCCACCTGGCCGTTGTAATTAATCTTGCTCCACTCGCCCAGATTTTCCAAAAGTTCAACAGTCGTTCCGCCGGTAAGTAATCCCAATCGTTCTGCATCCTGACTGGCTGCCGCACGTACATTTACATTGGAGGTAGCAGTCACCTGACCAATAGAGTCTCCTGCATTCACAACAGTAATCACTGTCAAAAATTCCGACTTAATATAGCCTTCTTTTCCGTTTACCTTTACTTTGGTCCAACCGTTAACACGCTGTTCCAGCACTTCCACCTTAGTTCCGCCGGTCACCTTGTCCACCTTGTCAGCCTGCTCGCTGTCAGAACTACGAACATTTACCGTAGTAGTTGCTTTTGCATAGATAGGACCCTCGTAAGCCGTACCGTCTCCACCCGGTGTGGGTTCATCGGTAGTACCGGCATCCGGCAATCCTTCTCCGTCACCTTCTGTTCCCGGTTCTTCGCCGCTTCCTTCACCGTCACCTGTAACTCCGGCCGCAATCTGCTCTCCGGTATTCTTCTGAACTTCATTCACGACTTCCTGAATATAATAATATAAATCTGCATTATTGGCAAAAGTGTCACTACATTCCACTGTTACACGATTATACAACTCTACTACATCTTCCTGCAAACTTACCTTCTGAATGTAATCCAATTCTTCCTGGCTGGCTCCGCCCCTATTCAAATAAAGACTGCCGTCTGCATTTGTACATACATAAAAGGTCTCCATACCGGATACTGTTTCTTCAAACCCGGTCACCTTCATCTTGTAATATACATACGCCAAATATGAATTCTCCACAGGACCTTCCTTAGTATATATAGTCAGTACCGGATACTGCTCTACATAAACACTCATCTCCGGAATGGTTATCTCATCGGTATCTTTTACATAATTTGATATGCTCTTAATTGTTTCCACATCGCCCTCAGCATATGCGTTATAATATGTGCAAATCAATGTATGCAATGCTTCATTGGTATTTTCCAAAAGATGAACCTGCGCAATATCCGGTGTTGTCTCCGGTGTTGCCTCCGGCATAGCTTCCGCCAGGTTTTCGACAATACCCTGTTCGTCTTGCGCCGCATCGCTTAACTCTTTAGCGTCCTTGGCTTTTAAGGCAACTGCTACAACAATCGCAACCACTACCACCAACAACAGCGGCAACATCCACTTACTGTTCTTCCATACATAATCATATACTGTATTCCATATCTTTTTTAACATAAAAAAACCTTTCTTAAAACCGACACTACAGCAAGGCGATGAAATGCATCCGACAGGAATCGAACCTGCATTAAAGGCGTCGGAGGCCTCCGTTCTATCCATTAGACTACGGATGCAAATATTACAAAATTGTTACATCGCCTTGACTATAATATCATATATTCCCTTTTATGTCTACCTGATTTTCACGGAATCATATGAAACTTCTATAAACAAACAGAACCAAGAATCTCTAGAATTGATTAAGACATGTTAATGTTTTTGTTGCCTTATTATAATAATACGGGTAATCCGAAAGCACCTCTTCCTGCAGCAAATGTATATCATTCACCTCTTTAATCATCTGATGCAGACTCTCCGGCGTCTCTCCGTCATGATCCGCCAATACAATCACTTCATGAACCGAACTGGGTAAAATATAAAAATTTCCGCCTATCCACTCTGATATTTTTTCCAGTTCTCCTTCATACAAAATGCATGCAGCTCCCATTGTTTTCTGCTTATTGGTCACTACGTATAAATGAAAAATCTCTTCGCTTAACGTATGCGGAATTTCCCTGCCAAATTCGTCAATTACTGTTTTCAAACTCTTATATTCCACCGGAAACAGCCTGGGCGTATTCTCCCCTGCCAACCGCATTAATTCCTGATGGCTTGTCTTCCACCATTCCACATGTTTATTATTTATAGTAATACTACCGTCGCCAAGCTGTTCATCATGAAATGCATAATAAAAACAAATTGCCAAATCCTGCAAAAGAACATGAGGGATTTCTTCCAACAATTCTTTGTTCTTTTCCGCATTGATGAGTCGATACACTATCCGTCCCTTTACTTTTTCAAAATCTTTGAAAAAGTCTACACTGAGAGCTTTTGCAGGACGACCTTGATAATACGCTGCCAACACCCTGCTTGCCACCTCTTCCAAATCCATCCCTCGCATATACATTTCATAAAATGCATCCAGATAAATCGTCGGAGAAATATTGGTGTCCGGCATTTGAATCACAATACTGTCCAAATACACATTATTATTCTTCCTCACTCTCTGCAAGTGAACTTTTGCATCTGTTGTAATATTTTTTTGAATTAACTCTTTGATTTCCTGATTAAATTTACTCTTTTCCATGTTAAGTCCTTTCTTTGTTTTTTTACGCAAAAAAAGACAATGACTTTCGCCATTGTCTTACTTGCTTTTGATAATTGTAATTATACTCTTGACAAATACTCGCCTGTTCTGGTATCAATCTTAAGCTTGTCACCTGTTTCAACAAACAAAGGAACATATACAACTGCACCTGTTTCAACAGTAGCAGGCTTGGTTGCACCTGTAGCAGTATCGCCCTTGAAGCCGGGTTCTGTTTCGGTTACTTCCAACTCTACAAACAGAGGGGGCTCAATTGCAAATACATTGCCGTTGTGTGAACAAACCTTACACATATCATTTTCTTTAACAAACTTAAGTGAATCACCCACGGTATCCTGGTTCAAACCAATCTGGTCATAACTCTCTACGTCCATGAAGTAATATAAGTCACCATCACTGTATAAATACTGCATATCTCTTCTATCAATACGCGCCTGAGGGAACTTCTCCTGAGGTCTGAAACTCTTTTCGATAACACCTCCACTGATAATGTTTTTCAGCTTGGTTCTAACGAAAGCAGCTCCCTTTCCCGGTTTAACGTGCTGGAATTCAATAATCTGATAGATACCATTGTCCATCTCAATGGTAATACCATTTCTGAAATCGCCTGCAGAAATCATAAATATATTCCTCCTAAAATTTATCGCATTATAATTCTTTTCTAGTTTATACTAAAAGGAACCATATTTCAACTGTTTTTTTCAAAAACAGCTTATTTATTTACAATAAAATCTATAGCCTGCAAATAGCCATCCAATCCCTGACCGTAAATCTGCTTATCGCACACCGGTGCAGTGACTGATACTTTGCGGAACTCTTCTCTCTGTGTAATGTCAGAAATATGTATTTCCACTTTAGGGACCGTAATACTGGCCAGAGCATCCCGAATAGCGTAACTGTAATGGGTATAAGCTCCAGGATTAATAACAATTCCTTCCGTTCCGTCGAAATACGCTTCCTGTATCCTATCTATGATAGCGCCCTCATGATTACTTTGGAAAACCGCAATATCATGACCACTTTCTTTCGCCTTATTTTCAATCATATTAAGCAAATAATTATAGTCCTGTGCACCATAAATACTCTTTTCACGAATTCCCAAAAAGTTCAGGTTCGGGCCGTTAATTACAAGAAGTTTCATTCTCTTTTCCTTCTTTCTTCCGCTTTTGTTTCTTTCTATTGTTTCCAGTATTTCCTCTATGGTCATATTGTCAGTATCCAAAATAATATCCGCACAACTTTCATAGGCCTCATTGCGTTCTTCCATCAGACTTCGAATCCGTTCCATAGGATTTTCACACTGTAACAAAGGTCTGTTCTTATCATTTTTTACACGTTGATATATAGTCTCCGGGCTTGCTTTCAAATAAAACACCGTGCCCAAATCACGAAGCAACTTCCTGTTTTCTTCCTTTACCGGCGTTCCGCCGCCCACTGAAACAATATGGTATTGCAACTTATCAACCAACTCTTTCAACAGCGAGGTCTCTAAATCTCTAAAAAAGGTCTCACCCTCTGTTGCAAAAATTTCGCAGATTTTCATGCCCATACGTCTTTCAATCAGCTTGTCCGTATCTTCCACCGACCTGCGCATGCGATAAGAAAGTCTGATCCCTATGGAAGACTTCCCGCTTCCCATAAATCCTACCAACACTATATTTTTCTTTTTCATACACCCAACGCCTCTGCAATCAATTTACAAATAATATCTGCCGTTTCGTCCGACACCTGAACACCGTTCCATAATTCAAATGCAATAATCCCCTGAAACACCAACATACCAACACCATTGCAGGCTTTGACACCATTCTTCTTTGCCAGTTGCATAAATTTTGTTTCTCCCGGAGTATAGACCAAATCATATGCAACGTCCAGCATATCATAAAAATCGTCCTTATCTATAATCACATCGTTTACATTCGGATGCATTCCAACCGTTGTTGCCTGTACTGCCAAAAATTTATGTTCCTTTGGCAATTTGCCATACTCATCCAGTTTCATTGCACGGACAATAATTCTGCCAAACATCTTATTTACTTCTTCTGCAATAAGCGCCGCTCTTTCGTAAGTACGATTTAATATATATATGCTTTTTGCACCTTTATCCGCCAACATAACCGCCACTGCCCTGGCCACTCCCCCGGCACCTAAAATCAGGCAATCCTTTCCGGCCGGTTCTACGCCGTCTCTTTGCATTGCACGATACAATCCCGGCATATCCGTATTATATCCTTTGAAACCTTTTTCCTGTCTGACCAGTGTATTTACCGCGCCGATTTTTTTTGCCAAAGGGTCCATATCCACCAAATAAGGAATAACCGCGGATTTATGCGGAACCGTAACATTACACCCTAATAAATTAAGTGCAAATGCTCCTCTTACCGCGTCTTCCACTTTGTCCGCATCTACACGAAAAGGAACATACACCATATTTATATTTGCTTCTTCCGCCAAATAATTTTGCATCAACGGCGAAAGGCTGTGTTCTACCGGATTTCCGATTAATCCGCATGTTCTGGTATGCCCGTTGTAAATCATTTTCTTTTCTCCTTGTTTTTCTGCTTATGATAAAAATACAGTACAATTCGCTCCAGCTGACGTTTTAAAACAATTTGAATTTCCTCTTTGGGATGAATGGGTTTAACTAAATAAGTTTGTATCCCCGTTCTTTTCGCTCCCCACACATCAGTAAATAACTGGTCTCCCACAAATATGGTGGTTTTCTTACCCGTTCCCATCAATTTCATTGCTTTTTCATAACCCGTTTTAGCGGGTTTACCTGCTTTAAAAATATATTTGGAACCAACCTGTTTTGCAAAACTCTTTACTCGAGGTTCTTTATTATTTGACAGAAGTACTGTATCAAATCCCCATTCCCGCAACCGCTTAAACAACGCAATCGCCCGTTTATCAGCAGGTTTGCCGTGGGGAACCAAAGTATTGTCCACATCATATATTACACCACGATATCCCTCACAATACAATGCTTCATAATCTATTTCATAAGAAGACTTTACTTCATTGTCCGGATAAAAAGTCTTTAACATAATTCAACTCCTTCGTTCACAATAAATATATGGCAGGGAAGCTCCCTGCCACAATGCATAACTTATTGCAATACCTTTCTCAATTCATCCATAAATGTATTTACATCCTTAAATTCACGATACACAGACGCAAATCTAACATACGCTACCGCATCCAGTTTCTTTAACTTATTCATCAAAAGCTCACCAATAACCTGACTGGAAATTTCACGCTCTTCCATATTGAAGATTTCATTTTCCACTTCGTCCACAAGGCTGGTAATTGCCTGTGCACTAACAGGTCTCTTATGGCATGCTCTGAGAACACCTGCCTCAATTTTAGCACGATCATAGGTCTCTCTGTTATCATCCTTCTTGATAATAATAAGCGGAATTGTTTCTATCTTCTCATATGTGGTAAAACGCTTACCGCACTCATCGCATACTCTTCTGCGTCTGATAGAATTATTGTCTTCCGCCGGTCTGGAATCGATTACTCGGGTATTTTCATGACTACAAAATGGACATTTCATGTGTGTCTCCTATCTGCGATGCCCCAAAAAACAAGCTTTTACCGCATATGAATACTTTATCTATTTTGTAAAATTTTACAACATTCAGCAGTTTATGTCAACCAAAATTATGTCAGGACCTATTTGTTTAATATCTTTATAGGGTATGACAATATTTTCCGTACACTTAAATATACTGAAGAAACCGCCGTTTTCTCCCACCACAATCTTACAAATACAACCGCTGCACTGCTCAAACTCCATATCCATTACTCGCCCCAGACACTTGCAGTCCCGAATATTAATCACTTCTTTATGCCGCAGTTCCGAATACAAAATCATACCATCACATACTTTCCCTTTTCTTTATTATATGAATATTTATGAAAAATGTGGCAAAAATACATATTATCACTTTACTTACCAAAGAGAACATGCACAACAAAACAATTTCTTGGAGGTATCGTATGACTATAGGCAAAGTAGAAATCTGTGGTGTGAACACTGCCAAGCTCCCACTACTGAAACAGGAAGAAAAAGAAAAATTAATTTCTTTGATTGCAGTGGGCGATACAGACGCCCGTGAAAAATACATTGAAGGAAATCTTCGTCTGGTATTAAGTATCATCAAACGTTTTGCTTCCAGCAATGAAAATGTAGATGATTTATTTCAAATCGGATGCATCGGATTAATTAAGGCCATAGATAATTTCGACGCATCTTTAAACGTCAAATTCTCTACCTATGCCGTCCCCATGATTATCGGAGAAATCCGTCGCTATTTAAGAGACAACAACAGCATTCGGGTATCCCGTTCCTTAAAAGATACCGCCTATAAAGCCATCTACGCCAGAGAGATGCTGACCCGCAAACATTTAAAGGAGCCAACCATTGAAGAAATTGCATCCGAAGTAGGTATCTCTGCTGAAGATATTGTTTATGCCATGGATGCCATTCAAAGTCCCATGAGCCTGTACGAACCCATTTATACCGATGCAGGTGATACGCTCTATGTCATGGACCAGATAAGCGACAAAAAGAATAAAGAAGAGAACTGGGTTGAAAAACTCTCTCTGAGTGATGCCATGAAAAAACTGGCAAAACGTGAGCATGAAATTATTACATTACGTTTTTTTGAAGGCAAAACGCAAATGGAAGTAGCTACCATCATCGGAATATCTCAAGCTCAGGTTTCCCGCCTCGAAAAAAACGCCTTAAAACTCATGCGCAATTATCTTTCTTAAAAACTTTAACCACTGTATTTATCAGCCAAAACAGAATATATCCAAGAAGTGCTCCCATGGTATTTGTAATCATATCATCTGTCTGAAAAACACCTCTTCCGCTTACCAATTGAAGCGTTTCTATCAGCAAGCTGGTCCCAAATCCCAGCAAAAGACATTTCCACCAGTTTCTGCTCTTTTCCCAAACCATGGGGAGCAAATATCCGTATGGAATGAACAAAAGGATATTTTCCACCACATATGCGTTGTTTCTGATATTAATTCCCCAACTGGAACCAACCTGCAAATCGACCCTTTTGTCTCCTCCGCTTTCTCTCGAAAAAAGAGTAATCGCTAACAGAATAAACAAATTCACACAAAACAGGAAGCCCCATAGCGAAAACTTATTTTTCGACTTACCGAATCTGCTTCGCAAAACAAAATATAACACATATGCCACGCAACCTATGATGATTCCGTACGACGCATATTCAAATGTGCCTCTCAAATCCTGTACCAAATACTTCGTCATTTCTTATTTCTCCAAATAACTCTTCCAATTTTGAGCAGACTTATCCCACTTGTCTTTTTTCTCAAACAGACAGTCATTCATCCACGCTATTGCATCTACCACACCATCTTCGCAGAAATCAAACAATTGACTCTCCTTCTGTTCCTCCGGCGTGGAAAAAAAGTTAAATGGTTCCGGCCAAACAGTAACTTTAAGTTGCTTTTGCTCCTCAATGGTTACACCTTCCAATCGATAACGCATTCCCTGATGACAACCGGTATATTCTGTTTTCTTCAAATATTCCATTGATAAAATATCTTCTCTGACAATCACGCTTTAGTCCTTTTCCTTCCGTTCCATATCCGACAACATACTCACATAGTATATATCAAAATCGACAAAAAAGCAAAGAAGAAATGAACAGTTATACCAAACTGCTCATTTCCTTCTTTAACTGACGCATAATCTTCTTTTCCAACCTTGAAATATAAGACTGTGATATCCCCAAAAGTTCGGCCACCTCTTTCTGCGTCATCTCCTCCGTGCCGCTTGTTCCTAACCCAAAACGCAACTGAACAATCATCCTCTCCCTTTCCGAAAGTTTTGAAACTGCACGAAGCAACAGTTTTTTTTCCACCTCATTTTCAATATCTTTGTATATAATATCCTCATCCGTCCCTAATATATCTGACAGAAGCAATTCATTTCCGTCCCAATCCACATTTAA
>JAZNQI010000030.1:0-5380 GCA_045590095.1 Acetatifactor sp.
GGAGAGCCGGTGATGTGTACATACGGTATATTGGAAGCTACAGGAACTGCGGTTATTGAAATGGCCGGGGCGGCAGGAATTACGCTGGTTCCTGAGAAGGAACGCAATCCCTTAAATACAACAACATATGGCGTGGGTGAAGTTATAAAAGATGCCATCAGAAAGGGATGCCGTCATTTTATTGTAGGTATCGGCGGCAGTGCCACCAACGACGGCGGTATCGGTATGCTTCAAGCGTTGGGGTATGATATGCTGGATAGGAATGGTAAGCAGGTTGGTTTCGGTGCCAAAGGTCTGGAGCACTTGGTAACCATTGGTGATGAGGGTGTGATTGAGGAACTGAAGGAGTGCGATTTCCGTATAGCCTGTGACGTGGTGAATCCTCTATGCGGAGAGAATGGTTGTAGTGCTGTTTTCGGACCGCAAAAGGGAGCTACGCCTGCGATGATTGCACAGATGGACCGGTGGCTGGATGCATATGCAGCATTAACCGCGGCAAAACATAAACATGCAAATGCAAGCTATCCGGGAACCGGAGCCGCAGGGGGGATGGGTTTTGCTTTCTTAGCCTATACGAATGCGGTGCTGGAATCCGGTGTGAAAATTATACTTGATGAGACCAAGCTGGAAGAACACATAATGGATGCGGACATGGTGGTTACGGGAGAAGGAAGGCTGGACGGGCAAACCATTTTCGGGAAAGCACCCATTGGAGTGGCCAGGCTTGCCAAAAAGCATGGAAAAAGAGTGTTGGCATTTGTAGGAAGTGTGACGGAAGATGCAAGGATGTGTAACGAGCATGGTATAGATGCTTTCTTTCCGATTGTTCGTGGTGTTTGTACACTGCAGGATGCTATGGATAGGGATAAAGCAAGGAGAAATATGGTTTCTGCCGTAGAGCAGGTTTTTCGGTTGATTGATATCGAGTAAGCAACACCATAAGGATGTGAAAGGAATGTTGATATGAGTAACTTGTTTTATGAAGGTCTGACAGAAAATGATACAAACAAGCTGTTGGCAGTTCCAAAGAGCGATCTTCACAACCACTCCACAAAAGGCTGCAGAAGAGCCTGGTTGGAAGAACGGCTGAATCGTAGCTTTCCGAGGCCGCCCGAGAAATTTGGCGGACTGGTAGGAATGCATGAGTGGTTTACTGCTACCATCAAGCCATATTGTAAAGGCAGTGAAGGAATTATATTAAGATGGGAAGGAGCATTTGCGGAAGCCAAGAGGAACAATATCACGAGACTTGCCATGAACTATGGTGCCTCGGAAATCGATTTGGTGGGCGGGATGGACTCCTTCAAAAACATTATGGAAGGATTTCATCAGAAATATTGTCCGGATACAGTATTTGAGCCGGAGATTACTTATGTTTCTTTTTGTAATGCCGAGCAGGAAGCAGAAAAAATCGATGAGTATATTTCTTCCGGATTTTTCAAATCCATTGATGTGTGCGGAGGTGAGAATGTGCAGCCCTTCGAGGCCTATTTGCCATTGTATAGAAAAGCGGAGCAATATCACATGACCAAGAGGATGCATGTGGGGGAAATCGGTCCTGCCGAGGATATAAGGCGTGCGGTGGAGGTATTGGGACTTGATGAAGTCCACCATGGAATTAATGCTGTTACCTCGGATGCGGTTATGAGATTTCTGGCAGACAATCAGATACAGCTGAATGTTTGTCCCAGCAGTAATGTAATGCTCGGATATGCAGAAAATTACAAAGATCATCCGATTAAGGTATTGTACGAGAATGGCGTGAAGGTTACCATTAATACCGATGATTTGCTGCTGTTTGACAGTTCTATCGAAAACGAGTATCTATTGCTTTACCGGGCAGGGGCGTTAACTGCAGAGCAGTTGGACGAGATTCGAAAGAATGGGTTAGGAGTAGAGTAATATATGGAAGAGAGAGCAAAGAAGATTATTGAAGCGTGCTTACAAGAAAAGAGCAAAAATCCTATAGATATTTTTAAAAATATTGCAAAACTAGACTTTGTCAGAATATATGGACCGGAGCATCATGTGTTGGATGGAGCAGCATTATTGACTGCTTTTTATAACGCCGGTGGCAAAATCGAATTACAAGGTAGTTTGCATGAACTTATGAAAAGAGGACTGCAAATGCCGGGGGCGACCTGTGGTATGTGGGGTGTTTGTGGTGCTGTAAGTTCTATGGGAGCTGCGTTATCTATAATCGATGGAACGGGTCCGTTGAGTTCTGATTCGTCATGGGGAAAACACATGGAGTTTACATCCAAGGCATTATGTGGTTTATCACAAGTGGGTGGACCA
Organism: Acetatifactor sp.; assembly: GCA_045590095.1. Taxonomy (GTDB): domain Bacteria; phylum Bacillota; class Clostridia; order Lachnospirales; family Lachnospiraceae; genus Acetatifactor. Next base: position 2,299 of record JAZNQI010000030.1, read on the forward strand.
AGATGCTGTAAAAGAGATGCATTCCTAAGCTTTCAAAAGGCAATCGAGCATATTAATGAAAATTATGATGTGAAGTTGGAAAGTGGTAGTATAGAATGTAGTTTTAGCGAAAAGAATGAACAATGTATTAAAGAAAGATGTCCGTTTTATCATAAGCAGAAAAAGAAAGTAGCATTCATATGCGTACATAATTCCTGCAGAAGTCAGATTGCGGAGGCATTAGGAAAATATTTGGCATCAGATGTGTTTGAAAGCTATTCTGCCGGAACAGAAACGAAACCTCAAATCAATCAGGATGCAGTTCGCATTATGAAAGAATTGTATGGAATTGATATGGAGCAGACCCAGTATTCAAAACTGATTTCAGATATACCAAAACCGGATATAGCGATTTCTATGGGGTGCAATGTTGGATGTCCGTTTATTGGTAGAGAATTTGATGATAATTGGGGCTTAGAAGATCCTACGGGAAAATCAGATGAAGATTTTAAGATAATCATTAGAGAGATAGAAAGTAGAATTTTACAGTTGAGAGCTGAGTTGATGTAGAATGATATTATATGATGTAACAAGTCTACTTTCCGTAGGTAGTAAAAAAATCCTCTTACAGTTATGATATGGGTATGGAGGTGACAAAGTATGAATCAATATGTGACAGGAGCAGTTATCAAAGAGCTACGTGAAAAGAACCACATGACCCAAGCCGAATTGGCAGGAAAGCTCTGCGTTTCCGGTAAGACCATATCAAAATGGGAGACTGCAAAAGGCTACCCGGATATTTCTTTATTAGAACCTATAGCAAAGGTTTTCGGAATATCTGTTACAGAACTTATTTCGGGAAATGCAGTTGAAAATGTGAATGTTTCGGCGAATATGCTTCGAACAAAATTTTATGTTTGTCCTGTTTGTGGAAATATCATACATAGTATGGGGGAAGCAGTAGTTCAATGTCATGGGATATTGCTTGCACCCTGTCAGGCAGAATCGACAGACGAGAATCATATGATTTTTATTGAACGGATGGAAGATGAGTACTATGTTCGTATAGAACATGATATGACAAAGGGACATTATGTATCGTTTATTGCAGCACTGTCCGCAGATAAGCTACAGATGATAAAGCTCTATCCGGAGGGAAACGCAGAGGCTAGATTTAAAATCAATGGAGTGAAAAGGATACTTTTTTATTGCAACAGAGATGGTTTGTTTGCCATGGATGTGGTGAAAGGAATTGATGATAGGCAAGTGTCTTATGAGGATGTGGAAGAACGGCGTGCATTGGAACGGATGGCAGAAAGATTGTTTGGATAAGTAGCGAATTTTTATATCAAGAGATATAAAGATATGATATAATGTAAATAACTTTTACAGATATTAGGAGGTATTTTATGGAGTATCATGTGGCGAAAACAGGAAATGACGGAGCTTTAGGAACGAAGGAGCAACCGTTTTTAACAATATCACATGCTGCACAAGTGGCTGTGGCGGGGGATACAGTCACCGTACATGCAGGTGTGTACAGGGAATGGGTAAGTCCCGCAAATGGCGGTACAGAGGAAAACAGAATTGTGTATCAGTCTGCAGGTGATGGTGAAGTGGTGATTTCCGGTGCAGAGCAGGTGAAGGATTGGAAGAACGAGGGCGGTCAGGTTTGGACAGCAGAAGTAGATAACAGCATCTTTACCGAACGCAATTCTTTTAAGGAAGAACTGGCAGGAGACTGGGTGTTTCCGGGGAAGTTTGTTCCGCATTTAGGAGATGTGTACTTAAATGATATGTCCATGTATGAAGCGGCATCTGTAGAGAAGGTGCAAGAGCCTGAGGTTTGGCCGGATGCCAAGTTTGCAGAAGAGTCAAAGCTGGTATGGTATGCGGAAGTGGGAGAAGAAACCACTAAGTTTTGGGCGAATTTTGGTGATGTGGATCCCAGAGAAGAAAACATTGAAATCGTAGTACGTCCTTTCTGCTTCTGGCCTAAGAAGACAGGACTGAATTATATTACGGTAAAGGGTTTTACCATTTGTAAGGCAGCACCACGGTGGGCACCCCCTACGGCACTTCAGGAAGGTATGATTGGCCCTCATTGGAGTAAGGGTTGGATTATTGAAGATAACGTGGTTTATGGTACAAAATGTGTGGGTATCAGCTTGGGAAAGGATTTGGACGAAGGACACAACAGAGGCCCCAAGGGAAAAGGCAAAGGTGGTACCCAGAGAGAGCAGGAAGTGATTTTCCATGCGCTTCAGGGCAATTGGCACAAGGATCATATCGGTAGTCATATTGTGCGAAACAATATTATTCATGATTGTGAACAGGCCGGTGTAGTAGGTCATTTGGGCGGTGCGTTCAGTACCATTGAAGGTAATACCATTTATCGTATTCATCATAAAATGATAATCCACGGAGCAGAAGTGGCAGGAATTAAGCTGCATGCATCCTTAGATACGCAGATTAGAAATAACAAGATTTACGGCTGTTATCGGGCGATTTGGCTGGACTGGCAGGCACAGGGCACCAGAGTCAGCAGAAATGTATTTTTTGACAATAAATCAGAGGATTTCTTTGTAGAAGTGTGTCATGGTCCTTATTTAGCAGACCACAATTTGTTCCTGTCCAAGATGAACTTTAGAAATCTGGCACAGGGCGGTGCTTTTGTACATAATTTGTTTGCGGGAAGAATGGTGCTTCGTGAAGAGTTGTCCAGATGGACACCGTATCATTTTGCACATGATACAGCAGTTGCAGGCTACAACAACTTTACAGGCGGCGATGACCGTTATGTGAACAATCTGTTTTTGTTTGACGGGGATGAAGACAAGACTGTGAAGCCCATGACTTTCTTTGAACATTTACCCTTACCTCCCCGTAAGGAGAACAAAGAGAAGGGGCAGATTATGGATGGTGTGCCGGACGATTCTGTTTGTTACCTGTATCCTGCAGGCCTTTCAGCCTATGATAAGTATGCTAATGGTACCGAGAAGATGCCATGGGAGTACACGGAGGAAGAACGTAAGGAAAGAATCGAAAAGTACGGTAATATTTATCCTCTCGGACGTTGGGCGATTCCTGTAAAGATAAAAGG
>JAZNQI010000031.1:0-3421 GCA_045590095.1 Acetatifactor sp.
AATGTGGATTTTCCGCTGCTGGACGGACCGTTGAGCAATATTATCTGTCTGTTCATGTCTGCATATCTCCGCCAAATTCAAGTTTAGGTTATATACTTTGGTAAAAAAGTCTACAGATATTAGGTAATGTCGAAATATCGCCCTGCAGTGGGTGTGGGTATTTTTTGTTGGTAATGCTATATCTTGGGCTATGCTTACTAAAAGTGATAGCCTAAATTCAAGTTTGTCCAACTGTGTTATAGCAGAAGACCCATCCGAATACAAGGGTTACTCATGCTTCTCTAAGGTATTACCCAGAAAACATGCTATTATTGTCAGGAAGTTCTACAGGCAGCAGACCGAGCATTAAACTGTTCGATATATTGGAGTTTATCTAAAAGGATATTTTCTTTTTTTGTTTTCTATCCCGAATTATTGCTAAAACGAAAGAAAGGGCAAGTGATGAAAAACCTATAATCTCAGATATCAAAACAAACAGATACCTTTCGTGAGAAACCTCTGTCCATACTCCATGAGATACTAAATAGTAATGCCCTGTCTGATAAAATTCGTAATCGCTTGCAGCGTCATGAAATGCACTACCACCAGATAAAATCCCAACAAAAAAGCAAAAGAAAAAGGGAAATGGCAGAATAGATTCCAACAGACCTTTTGTGTTCTTTTCTTTGATTGCTTTCATAATCGCCTTGGCAGTTGAAAAACAAGCGATGATGAAAACAAGATAAACTAGGAACATTGTATTCTCTCCTATCTGTTCGTCAAATTCAAGTTTGCCTAACCGTTCGTCAAATTGGAATATGGCAACATGATTGTCATTCTAGGAGTTTCTTCATAGTATACCAGCGATGTCCTCTGGGACAATTCTGGATTTCACCGACGATTCTATATCCATGTTTTAGAAAAATCGTTGCCTGACAGTCCAGTACATCCAAAAGAATGAAATCACCGCTGTTTTCTTTTGCTGTTCGTTCAATATCAAGAAGGAGTTGCGAACCGAATCTTTCATTTCGATACCGCTCCTCGACCCACAACACACTCACATTTGCTGCACCCCAGACATCTGTTCCATTTGCGGTTCTATAGATATCAGCTCTGACGAAAATGCCTGCAACAAGGTTACCATGCTCGTCTACGAACTTTTTGCCAAATCGTTCATAGCGATTTGGAAGCGTCGCATGGGAGCAATTATACTCGTCCAGCTTGTCGTCGATAAAATCGCCGTCTTCCTCTGTTCCGAATGTGGTTGTATGCAATTTCCCATCATCATGATTGGACACGGTTCCAAGAATGGGACAATCAAGCCGTTTCGCCATAGAGTAGGAAACATGCCCTTTGGGAGAATTTTCTACCGTGCCGCATACTTGATATCCGTTTTTTTCGTAAAATCCTCTGGCCTGAAAATCGCCAGTGCCTAGCGTTGATAGATAGCAGCCTTTCTCCCTGCCAACATGTTCAATTTTCTCGAGAAGTTTTGAACCCAGGCCGCATTTCCGATGATGCTCATCTACCCACAAAGTATTGATTCGCAGAATGTCCCAGCTGTTTACATAAGCAATACATCCACCGATAATATTGCCATTTTCGTCAGAAACCTTTAATACATAGCCTTCAGTAGAGGGACGCTCAGAAGGTGGGACAATAGAATCGTAAAAAGCATCCAGCTTTTCACTCATATATTCCACATCATCAGGTGTGGTAAGCAACATTTCATACTTCATACCTAACACCTCGCTTATATGTACTGTTCGACAAATTCAAGTTTGTCTAACTGTTCATCAAATTGGAATTTATTCGTTTTTCATCATTGCTATAATGCCAGCAACTTTTGAATGATACACATAGTTCTCTTTAGAGCGCTTTAATCCATTATTGGAAACAGCGGAAAGAATATCGCTGTAATGTATGCTGCCTGTTTCATAATAATTATCTTCAGCAGCAATGATGCATTGATATATTTCATCTGAGCTTAAATCTTTGATATTTCCCAAATACTTTAGCGGAGACCCTGTGTTGCCAAGATAAAAATCCAGTTCACTGTCTATATGGAAGAACGCTGTATTCTTGTTTGTTAGCTCTTCTTTTATCGAATCGACATCTGTTGTTTGAATAATTGCTTCTTCGTTGTACGATAGAATCGCATTTTCCAAATCGGACACAGCCACTTTTCTGGCAACCAGAAATTCAATTATTTGCTCAAATTCGTTTTTATTACAGCGGATGTTTTGGTATTTTATCAGTCTAGGCGTGGGGAAATAATCAGGAATTACAGGCAAAATATGCTTATACTGCATTTTTGAAAGTATAGCGGATAAATCGTCTAATTCGTTCACTAGTTTTTTAGTAATCATCAAACTTATCCATATTTCAAAATCATTCTCTCTGAATAATTCACTTGCTGCAATAATGGACTCAAATCCAAGATTATTATTTACGATTTTATTGTGGGTTTCCTTGTTTCCGTGAATCGCAAAGCTAACATAATTCCATTTGTTTCGCTTCAAAATGTCAAGCAATTTGGTTTGCTGCGGGTGGCTTAAAAAGGCAATTCCCGTTGTGCTTCCGTGATGATAATAATTGCTTTTGCAGGTTTGCTCAATACATTCCAGTATTTGTACCGCTTCGGGATGGTTGAAAAGTTCGTTGTCCAAAGTAAATGAAATTTTCTCCTTTAGTCTTTCAAACACAGGATAAAGTTTGCTCAAACACAAACGGAAGTCGGAAAGGCTCATTGTAGGAGCTTTTCCGCCATTAACATAGCAATGCATACAGGTTGTATTACACCCTGCTACCAATATATCTATATTGTACTCCATATAATTTCCTCATGTCGTCAAATTCAAGTTTGCCTAACTGTTCGTCAAATTGGAATTTGTCAGCATAACATCATAACTGCGAAAAGGGCAACTCCCATAACAAGGAAAATTAAAGGACCTCCATATGCTTCACTTTTCTTTATATGAGTCCAGCAAATGTGATGCGGTGTCATATCTTTACGATGAGCATTTTGATAGGAGCAATAGATGTGTTTCCATTTCAGCTTATACCCAATAAGTGACCATAGTGAGGTGGCAATAAAGCATAAACTAACAATCAATAGCGTATATTGGGGAATTAAAAATACTAATCCCATCATAATAGCAATCCACCCATAGCGATGGAAATATGCCAATGCGATTACTCTTTTGGCGGTCAGTTCCCCTTTGCTCATATCGCACATCCTTTCATTAAATTCATCGCACTGGGGCAGTGCAAACCTATTAGACAAATTCAAGTTTGTCTAACTGTATTATAGCAGAAGAGCCTTCCAAATACAAGGGTCAGCCATGCTTCTCTAATGAAGTATCGGCGAAACATGCTTTATTACAAAGAATGAGCGTTGATATTATGCCAATCATGCGGTATATCGAGGCATCAAAGAATG
>JAZNQI010000032.1:0-10496 GCA_045590095.1 Acetatifactor sp.
GTCTGGGCATTGTAACCGGACATAGCCAAACCAAACTTAAAATAAGGTGCAAAAGCTTCCTTCAAGGGAACACAGGTCAGCGCCGCCTCCATATCATATTCGCTGTCCGCAATGCTTTCCGGCACCACATAATCTGTTACCACACGATAGTCTTCCGGACTACTCCACTCCTTGGCCGGCTTCTTCGCATCCTGCGCAGGCACATCCTCTCCGTTCTCAGTGGTACCCGCCTGGCCTCCGGTTGCCTCTTGTCCTGCTTCACCGGTTTCATTTCCCGACGCCCCGTCATTCCCTTCGATTGGCGTCTGTTGCTCCCCGGACTGCACTTCATCGGAACTTGTTCCCTGCTCTTCATCGCCGTCTTTCCCGCAACCTATCAACATGCCTACACACATACCTACAATGGTCAGGCACAATAACACTTTCTTTCTCATCCGTTCTCCTGAACCTCCAACAACAATAATTCCATCGCCAAATCAAAATTAACATTGGCATCCAAACGTTTTTTCGCCGTATCCAGGGCTTTGATTACATTTTCAATCCCTTCGTAACTGCTTCTTGCCGCCACCTTACGAAGAGCTTGAATCTCCTCACGAAATACAATATGATTCACATCATTGGTGGCCTTGAAAAGCAAAACGTCCCTGTACCAAATCGACATAATATCCAGATAATCACTGACTTCCAGCTTGTATTCGTTAATCTTTTTGATGGCCGCAACGATTTCCTGAATTTCCATATCCTTGATATACTTCAGCAAGGATAACGCCTCTGCCTTTACATTTTCAAATTCTTCGGATGCCGCCAACATTTTTGCTTTGCCCACATTTCCGCGAGCAAATGCCACACACACTTCCGCCTTATAATCCGGCACCTGCAATTCTTCCATCAAATACTTCTTTACCAAAGCATCCCGCACCGGCTTCATATTTAGCACTACGCATCTGCTGAGAATGGTGGGCAACAAAGTATTGATATTGGATACCAACAAAATGATCACCGCATACGCAGGCGGCTCCTCCAAAGTTTTCAAAATAGCGTTCTGCGCCTGAGGAGTCATTTTCTCCGCTTCGTTTATTATGTAAACCTTATACTTGCTACTGTAAGGCTTGATTGCCACGTCATTATTGACCTGTGCACGAATATCATCCACACCGATACTATTGGGTTTTTCGTGACTTACATAAATAATATCCGGCTGGTTCTTTGACAAAGACTGTTTACAGGAACGACATTCGTTACAAGGTTCCATTCCTCCCTGTTCACACTGCAATGTCATAGCAAAAATCTTTGCAATAAACTCTTTACCGGAAGATTTCTCACCGTTAATAATATACGCATGGGATACTTTTCCTGTTGTCAACGCATTCTGAAGATGCTCCTTAATCTGTTCCTGTCCGATAATGTCCTGAAATCCTGCCATAAGTACCTCCTTACGTAAAAATATCCAAAAGCAATCCGCGTATTTCCCCTATCTTGGAGAGAATGGACAGATTGTCCTTTTCTTCTTTCATGAGTTCTCTGGTTAACTCGTCCAAATTTTCATCAATCAATCGTATGATTCCGTACACACGATGACGACCACGTCTGTCCAGAAAGTTTTCTCTGGAAAAAGCATGAGAGCGGCTGACTACCTCGTTCAAAAATTCCTTAATCAGTCCGCGATAATGCTTTACATCACGCAAATCCTTCTTTTTGGAAATCTTGTCACCTTCCATAGTGATAGCTTCCATCAATGTCTGCAAACGCGCCTGTAATTCTGCTTCCTGTATGTGACTGGTAAGGGTAAACTTAAAGTCCCCTTCCGTCGGAGCAGTCTGCGCCGCATGCTCCACCACCGGTGCGGGTGTTAAAGAATTCACTTTGATTTCCATGACACAGACCTCCTTTCTCACATACAATGTCACATATTATACATCGACTGTTTATGCATTTTCCTTGATATATGTAGTAATTTCCTCCAGACAATCTGCAAGGAAATTATTGTAAAAAATCTTTGTAATTCCGGCTTCTGCAATATTCTGCGGACTAAAGTCCTTGCAATCAGCCAAAAAACGTCTGCAAAGTTCTTCATACTTGGGGGTGTTTTGTCTGCGCTCCCTTTTCACTGCCCGTTCCAACCTTTCCCCATCGTCCACGTCCACCAGAAGAGGCAATACCTTTTCCGGACCGAAATAGTCCCGAATTTTTGTATAAACCTCCAAGGTTCCGATGAGGCAATAGTTATCCTTACTCAAATCCAGAGAGTCTTCCTTAACCGTAAAATAGCGCCACACTCCATGCACTGTGTCATAAGCTCTGGCTTCTATGATTCTACCTTCTTCAAGCAGTTTCTGATAGCCTGCTTCATCCGTAAAATGATACTCCACGCCTTCGTTTTCGCCTGCACGAATGGGACGAGTGGTATAAGGAACCATGCGCTTCAGTCCCAGCTTATCATTCCCCAGTAACTCTTTATAAATTGTATCTTTTCCCGTGGAGCTTTTCCCCATCAGACAAAAAATCTTTCCCATACTTTTATTTTACCTCAAGTACTCGAATCATATTGGTTCTTCCTGCCACGCCCAAAGGCAAACCTGCAGTAATAACCACAGTATCACCGCTCTTAACATAACCGGCCTTCTTTGCTTCTTCTGTCGCATGTACAAAAAGCACATCCGCAGAATACTCATCCTCGATAGCCAGCGGTCTCACACCATATAACAGGTTCATCTGTCTGCAAACATGCGGCTGGGTACTGCAACCGATAATCTGACAATCCGGCTTATATCTTGCCACCATTTCTGCAGTAAAGCCGGACAAAGTAACGGTAATAATTGCTGCTGCATTTAAATCCATAGCCACACTACAGGTTGCAAAAGAGATAGCGGTAGTGGTATCTGTATGTCCGTCTACGCCGAAACGATACATTCTTGCACGATAATCGATGTCCTTTTCTGCAGTCTCAGCAATACGCGCCATGGTCTTTACTGCCTCTACAGGATATTGACCTGCTGCCGTCTCTCCGGAAAGCATAATTGCAGTGGTACCGTCATAAATCGCATTGGCAATGTCTGTAGCCTCCGCACGGGTAGGTCTTGGATTGTGAATCATGGATTCCAACATCTGTGTCGCTGTAATAACATGCTTACCCTTTGACACAGCCATTTTAATCAACCTTTTTTGCAAAACAGGGACTTCCTCCAAAGGTACTTCCACACCCAAATCACCACGAGCTACCATAATTCCGTCGGCAACCTCCAGAATTTCTTCCACGTTATCGATACCCTGCATATTTTCAATCTTTGCGATAATCTTCATGCTGCTGTTCTTCGCATCCAGAATCTTACGCACTTCCATAATATCTTCCTTGGTTCTGGCAAAAGATGCTGCCAAATAATCAAAGCCCATTTCCGCGCCAAACTCAATATCCGCACGATCCACATCACTGATGTAAGGCATGGACAAAATCGTACCCGGCACATTCACGCCCTTATGATTGGATACAAAACCGCCGTTAATAACCTGACATACAATATCGGTATCGGTAATCTCCTGCACGCACATTTCAATCAAACCGTCATCTATCAAAATAGTGCTTCCCACTTTAATATCATTCTTCAAATTCTTGTATGAAATCGCCGCTCTTTCATTATTTCCGAGAATCTCTTCCGTGGTTAAAGTAAAAGTCTGCCCAGCCTGTAATTCCACCTTACCGCCCTCGAAATCGCGCAAACGAATTTCCGGACCCTTGGTATCAATCAATGCCGCCACCGGCAATCCCAATTCTTCTCTTACCTTTATCATTCGTTCCAACTTGGCCTTCTGTTCCTCGTGGGTTCCGTGAGAAAAGTTAAATCTGGCAACATTCATGCCTGCCTGCATTAACTCCTGCAGTCTTTCCTCGCTCTCACTAGCCGGTCCAATGGTACAAATAATCTTCGTTTTTCTCATAATAATACTCCTAAATTTCTTTCTCTATTTCCCTACCGCAATACACATATCCTTCGTTTTTCATCAATTCCCTGTACCGTTAACCCGGATTCCAAATACTGTTCCAGCATCCCCACAGCATCCGGGTTCAGCGCCTCTCCCGGTACTGCCAATGGTGTTCCGGGCGGGTACAAATTCACGAATTCTCCCACTACACGTCCTATGCTTGCTTCTAAAGGAATCCATTGCTTTTCTGCATCCCAAGCTTCGTATAGGGGAAGCTTTTCCTCCAATATAGGCATCTTCGCGGCTTCATCCACGTCTTGTTTCCAGGCAGATAACGCCTCTTCTTTTGATGCCCCAAGTTCCTCATCCAGCTCCAGAATAGCCTGCGCCAGACGTTTATAACCCTCTTCTGTATCCCAAATGGTAAACATAGCCAACACATAGCTTTCGCATGCCATTTCCATCTGTAAGTGATACCTATTCAACAATATATCATAAAGTTGCTGTCCTGATAAGCCTGTTCTTTTTGTTGACAGCACTAACTTCCCTACATCCTGTGTTATTTTTCCACAATCTTCATCCTTTTTCTGCACAACATTCTGTAGCACCTGTATTTTTTTGCAAGACTGCAAATCTTGTAATAAGGTATTCCAATTCCGTTGAAATCTTGTAAATGCATCTTTTCCTTCCGATGCCGCGCGAATTGCCTCTTCCATACTTGCCATCAATACATAGGACGGACTGCTGGTTTGATAGATTCGTAAAAACCGCCTGATTTTATCACGATTTACAAGTTTGCCGTTACAATGCAATAAAGCCGTCTGAGTCATGGACGGCAATGTCTTGTGCAGACTGTGAATCACTACATCCGCACCCAATCTGTTACTGTTTCGTGCAAATCCCTCTGCAAACCCCAAATGCGCTCCATGGGCCTCGTCCACAATCAACGGCAGCCCTTTTTCATGGACCACTTTTGCAATGCTCTCTATATCAGCAATTCTGCCTTCATAGGTGGGCGACACCACTAAAACTGCCTCCACTGCCGGATACCTCTGCAAGGCTTCTTTTACCTGCTCGGCTGTTATAGCCTCACATACATCAAATTCGTCCACTGTTTCCGGATAAAGATAACGCAATGTTAACCTGCGCAAATAGGCACCGTGATATACTGATTTGTGGCAATTGCGCACAATAAGCAATTCACCGCCGAAAGATACCGTCGCACTGACAGCACTCAAAATACCGCAAGTACTTCCGTTTACCAGATAAAAACTTTCCTCTGCGCCGTAAGCAACGGCCGCATCATCTTGCAAACCCTTCAATATATCTTCCGCTTGGTGCAAATTGTCAAATCCTTCTATCTCCGTAATATCCGCGTTGGTCCACTGGAGCGGCAGGTTTCCTACCGGTTGTCTTTTGTGACCGGGCATATGATAGGGATAAAAATCGCTTTTCCCATATTCAGTTAACTTCTCTAATAATATACCCAATCATCCAACCTCTTATTTCTCTAAATTACCATTCCCACTTTTTCTTATCAAAAAAGTTATCAATTGCCTTCACAATCCGTGCAGGCTCCATGGTCTTTAATAAATAGCCTTCCGGCTTAAGTGCGGTTACCTTACACACACTTTCTCTATCATTCTTATTTGTCAGGAAAATAACCGGGATATCCGCCAAATCACTTTCCCCGCGTATCATTTCCAATACCTGACGGCCGTCACAAATAGGCATTTCATAATCCAATAATACCAAATCCGGACGATTGGTTACCATGTACTTAATAGCCATGGTTCCGGAATTTGCTAATACCACTTGGTACTTATCTTCCAGCCAACCCTTGATACTGCGTAAAGCCGCGCCCGAATCATCCACTACCAAAATTTTCTTCTTAAAAAGGCATGTTTCTTCTTGTAAATACTCATCTATTTGTTCGCAAGTCTCTTTCAGATTAATGGGTCTCTGGAAAGTTTTCTTAATCGCCTGATGGGGCATCAATGTCTTAATCTCAGCAATAGGATTGATATCACCCATTACCACAAAAGGAAGCGAAGCATCCAAAATCATATCTCTGAGGCTGCTGAAACTCTTCATATCACCCTCTTCAATATAGAGAATAATCAATTGTACCTCGTCCTTCACCCTTTCTATTTCGCTTGCATTATCAGCATATGTAACAATATGTCCGCAATCCTCCAATTGTCTCATGAGGGATGACACAATAAAATATTTTTTACCTGAAATGATTAGTACCTTTCCCATTTGTTTCACCTACTCTGCTTTCTCTACAATGCCTAATATCTCTGAAATAATTTGCGCAATATCTTCCAGCGCCACATCCGCTACACAAGCCTTCAGCTTCGCCATCTGGTTGTCACATCCCGATATTCTGTATTTCTCTAACTCTTCCATACAAAAATCCACACCGTCAATGTCAAATGATTCCACTGCTGCTTTCATAGCCCATAACACTTCCTTAAGTTGCGTGTCAGAAACTACCTGCTCTTCCCTGTCCTCTTTTTCAGAATAAGGTTTAAGCACCTCTTTGTATTGTAACATCTTTTCGATTATTTGTGGATTCCTTTCCACAATTTTCTGTAAATCTTGCCCATTCCCCCACGCTTCCAAAACACCGAAATCTTTGCTCAATTCCAAAGCACCGATTAAGCGGGCAGAATTCTTTAAGGCATGTACTTCTATAGTATACTCCTTTAGTTGCCCTTCTGACAAATATTTTACTAACTTTGCCGCTTTAAAATCAACTAAATTATAAAAATCCTTTAAAAAGCTTAACCACAATTCACAACTGCCACAGTTATGAATCCCTTCACCTGCATCTATGCCGGCCTCTTGCAAGGCAGTATACTTCTCATCCGGCACATTCATCCATTGCTCCTGCACGCACTCCTGTCTCTGTTCAAATTTTTCCTTAGTACGCTCTTTCTTTTCACTGCTTTCTGCATTCAACCAACGCTTCAACACAACAGCTAACTTTTCGGCATCCAACGGTTTACTCAAAACATCTTGCATTCCTGCCGCTTCAAACTCCTGATGAACATCCGCTCTTTCATCACCGGTCAACGCAATTACAGGTACAGACCGAAAATATACTCCTTCCATGCTACGCAAAAGCTTCGTGGTTTCCACGCCATCCATTTCCGGCATCCGGTAATCCATCAAAATAATATCAAAGCCACCTTCCTTTACGATTTCCAAAGCTTCCGGACCACTTTGCGCAACCCGGCTTTCATATCCCAGCTTTTTCAAGAACATGGTTGTCAATTTACGATTCATGGCATCGTCATCTACAACTAATATTAACTTTGCCGATTCGCTCATTTTTCATCCTCCTGCATATTATTTATAAAAGAACGCTAGGCCAAAGGTTCCCGAACCGCTGTTACAGGAAATAGTGGCAGAAGTTTTAACCACATATATATTTTTCCACTGAATATGTTTCTGTACTTCTTCCAGTATATATTTCTGTACTTCGTAATCGCACCCTGCAGTTACCACAAACAAGACCTCGTCGGAAACCTTATCTTTGTCACCCAAACATTTATTTATATAGCTGTTTACACATTTTTCGTGATTTCCGATACAAAAACCAATCAATGAGAATGCACTGTTCTTCAGTCCGATAAAGGGGTGCAAAGAAAGCGTACTGCAGACCTTCTCCCATACCCTTGCCATTCGTCTGCTCCGTCCCAAGCACTGCGCAGAACGCATTACAAACCGACAATTAATCTTGCCTTTTACTTCTTCTACTTTTTTCAAGATTATATCTTTTGTAGCTCCCTTATGTCCCATGTCCGCTGCTACCAACACAAGGGCTCCCATGGCACTGGATACCATTCCGGAATCAATTACATAAATCTCCGGAAAATCTTTTGCAGCCTCAAAAGCGTTCTGATAACCGGTACTGATTTCTTTGGCAATGGCAATGTGAATTACTGTTTTTTGGCCGCCCTCGGAAACCTTATTGAAAAAGTTTTTGTACTCTTCCACCGTAGCGCACATAGAATGTATTTCGTATTCCCCCGCGGTCACATAATCCAAAATACCGTCTGAACTGATTTCATTGATATCCTGAAAACGTGCCTCGCCCACTTGCATGTAATAGTACATCATGGGAATATTATATTTTTCCACCAGTTTTTCAGGGAGATCACAAACACAATCTGTAGAAATAATCACTTTATTTACCATGGTTTATCCCTCCTCGTAACTAATGTATTCCGCAGGAAGCCATTTCAACAAAGTTCTCTGTAAAACAGTACTTTCTATCGGCTTGGACACAAAATCCTGAAATCCGGATTCCAAAAACATTTCCCGCATACCATTGATTGCATTTGCAGTCAGCGCAACAACGGGAACAGTCTGCAACTCTTCCTTTTCAGATGCCCGAATCAGCTTAACAGTTTCCACACCATCCATATCCGGCATCATATGATCCATATATACCAAATCAAAATGTTGCTTGTTCAGCAAAGCAATTGCTTCCGGACCACATGTGGCAGTAGTAATCCTGACCTTATACGGACGCAATAATCCCACTGCTACCTTCAAATTCATTTCATTATCATCTACGACCAGTACATTTGCATTTTCTGCCACAAAATGAATAGCTTTCTTTTCTTTCTTTACCGTATTGAAAGTAACCTTTTCTCTATTTAACACGTTACCAATAGGATGACAGTATAAAGGTTTATACAAAGTTTTTACTTTGCCGCCGACAGGTTCATAGTTAACCTTATCCTGCATTACTACCACATCCATGGTTTCTGCCAAGTTTTCAAAAAATTCCTTGTCTCCCCAATATTCTTCCTTACCGATAATCAGATGCGTACATTCATGATTAGCAAGCCAATTCTTGGCCACTTCTTTAGAAGTACACAAATGCACGTCCAATCCGAAACATTCTCCCATGGTGTCAATAATGCGTCGATAAGACTCCTTCACAAACTCCGCATCAAATTTCATCATGTTCACATAAAAGAGTATCTCTTTCTTTTCCGGTTCTCTTACCGTCATCATAGGAGTTTCCTGTACTATTTTTTGAGGAATTACCACCTTAAATTCCGTGCCTTTTCCATATTCGCTGTCTACCATAATCACACCGTTCATCATCTGTACCAGACTTTTGGTAATAGGTAATCCCAAACCGGTACCTTCTATGGAACGATTTTTCTTGGTATCCACCTGGCTGAAATTCTGAAATATTTTGCTAATTGCCTCTTTTTCAATACCAATGCCGCTGTCTTTGACTGAAAACATCAAATTAATCCCGTAGCTTTCACGTCTGCCGGTAACATTCAGAAAAACGCCACCGTGATTTGTAAATTTAATGGCATTGGTAAGCAAATTGATTATAATCTGCTTAATTCGCACCTTGTCTCCATGAAGCAAATCCGGAATATTAGGGTCCACATTTACCATAAACTCAATAGGCTTATCTCCTTTGCGGGCCACTGCCATTACAATCACTTCATTCAACAAATTTGACAAACTGTACTCTTCACAAATTAACTCCATCTTTCCGGATTCAATTTTTGAAAGATCAAGCAAATCATTGATTATACCCAGCAAATTCTTACCGGAGGTTTGAACATTCTGGCAATTTTCACGGACGCTCTCAGACAAGTCTTCCTGCAAAGAGAGTTCACACATACCCATAATCGCATTCATGGGTGTACGTATTTCATGACTCATGTTTGCCAGGAAATTACTTTTTGCCTTGTTCGCTTCCTCCATCTTTTGCAACAACAAATTTTGTTCATCTTCATAATTGTTTATCTTCACAAAGATAATGATACACACTCCTGCCAAGGCCCAATAAACCATGGGAAAGCGTATTAAATACTCTTGAGTGTATTGATACCAGTATCTGTGCAACGGTGTCCACATATAAACCGACAGAATGACGCCCACCAAAACAGACGCAATACTTCCATAGTACAATCCCAAAAAATACATGCCTGCTGTAGGCACCATAAACATCCAGATAATGCTAAAACCGTCCGCTCCGCCGGAAAACAGGAAGTATACCATTACACCGCTAAAGAAAATAATGGTATTAAACATTGCCCATCTTGTGCTTTTTATTGCGAACAGCAACGCAATACTGATAAACAACCATAATGCAATTACACCATTTACAATGGTCATGGTACGCTGTCCCATGGCCATGCAAACCAAACACATTATCAGGGAATATACTCCGAATATCAGGTAACAGCCTCCATAAACATCCTTACCGATTTTTTTCCCTTTATCACGCAAATGTGCTAAATACTCTTTAAAGCTATTTATCCCCGTCATGACAATACCCCTTACTCCTCAAGAATACCTTCCAATTCCTTTCTAAGGCCGAAAAAGGTGTCCAAAATTTCCGGTTCAAATCCTTCTCCACGATCCTTCTCCATAATAGCGAAGGCCTCATCAATACTCATGCCCTCCTTATACTGCCTTTTAGACACAAGCGCATCAAACACATCCGTAACCGCCAAAATCCGTGCAGACAACGGAATCTCTGTCCCCTTCAATCCCGCAGGATATCCTTTTCCGTTCCACTTTTC
>JAZNQI010000033.1:0-4494 GCA_045590095.1 Acetatifactor sp.
TCATCTTCAAATGCTTTACACATATCCAAACCTCCCTCCTCTTGTTTAAACATTTTTAATTTGCTATTACCAATTAACGCTCCCATAGTATCAATAGATAATTCATCCAACTGTTGAAATCTTTTTTTGTTCTCTAAATAATATTTTTTAATTGCTTCCCTATCTTTGCAGCGCTTAAAGACTGCAATTATCTCACGCAGACTTGTTTGATAATTTTCCTCTACCAAATCTTTTAACGAATATACCTTGATAAAATAATTCTGAAACACTTCTTTTATATCCCATGAAAATTTCTTATAATCTGTCATGTCCAAAATGCTCTCTGCACCATCATAATCATCTATTCCGCAATAAAGTGCCACCGTATGTACAGGAATAATCTTGTCCTCCCTTTAAACTCTGTCCCATTCCAAAAATCCGCACAATACTCCGGTCTTCCCAAATAATCACATAATAACTCATTAATTTTTCCCATTCTGTTCCTCCTTTAAAAATGGCGAACAATTTGCGGGAATCACAAACCCGCCATTTAATATTTATCTTGAGTAAAATGGCTGATTTGCCTTGAATGTGCTGAATACACGTACTTTTAGATTACTCCGATATATTTATTATATAATAGGCATTAGTTTATGTCAATATTTTTAATTCTATTGATAAACACATTAACATATAGCATTTTACTTATAATAAAACGATAACCGACTTAATGAAAATCCATTTCTTTCACTTTTACGTCAGTTACCGTTCAACTACACTATATTTAATTCTAATCTTCCTACTCTCTAACCCCACTCTCCAATATCCTAAACGTAACCTTCTCACAATCAATCTCACACATAACACCTACCGGCAATACTGTCATGGGCGTATGGTGCACAAAATCCACATTTTCAAAAAGAATCATATCCTCACGGTGTACTTCTTCATTAATTACTTTTTTTAGGATGCTTCTGGCTTCCTCGTCCAGCTTGCCTGTAATAATTCCTGCCGCCTTATCAAATACTCCTGCCGCCGCAAAGGCTCTCCATCCGTGCAGTCCTGCCAACTGACTACCATAAACCGGACCGTGCTCAATAACAATAATGGCGTCCTCAAAGAAATCCGGTGACGGAAAAAATTTGGTGCCCATAATCTGTTGTAACGGTCCTCCACACATAGGAAACAGTCTGCCCTGCTTCACACCCTTTCCCTGTTGTACACTGTACCCGGTATTTTTCGTCCACTTAATCTTCTTAGGCTTAATATTCCTCCACTCGATGGGTGTGTATGTTTCACTACACTTTACTTCGCCAATAACATCCGTTTCAAACAAAGTCCTGCGTATCGCAGCTTCTGTATAGGCATCCAAAGCGCCCGGCTGGGCAATGGGCGTCAAAACATTAGGACCGTAATAAGCACGCACTCCTGCATAAGCAAAAACAGCCATCCATGTAGCAATATCCGAATACCCCATAAAAACCTTAGGATTGTCATGAATTACCTGGGTGTCGATATATGGTAAGACTCTGTAAGAATCATCACCACCCATATTACAGATGATGGCGTTTACTTCCTTATTTTGCAATGCCCACATTAAATCCTCCGCTCTTTTCTCCGGATGCTCATATAAATATTTATTGCCTTTGAGGGCATGAGGAGTTTCTACTACCTTTACCCCGAAAATTTCCTGAAAACGTTTCTTGCCGATCTCGTATCTCTCCAGCATATCAGCATCACCGGCACGTCCGCCTGATAAGGAAATAAAAGCGACTGTATCTCCCTTATTAATCTTCTTTGGCACAATTAATTCTTTCATGATGTTTTCCCCCCATAATTTGCATATTCATGCACGCTTTCCGTCTCAACAGCAGCCGGAAAGTTTCGTGTTCTTCTATATTCTCACGTTAATCTCCTATTATTTTTTCTATCGCAAGCGCAGCCCGATACAACCGATATTCATCCACACCATACAGCATCACCCCTTGTCGTACGCCAAACGAATTTGTCTGACTTCCTGCAATCGTAACCGAAGGTAATCCGCAAAAATGCATTATGTTCGTTGGCCCACACACTATGACTGCATCATAATCAGCCAGTTCTTCCCGTACTTCCATCATCATTTTACTGCGTTCTTCCATGGCTCTCAGATATTCCTCCCCCTGCAGACCGCCCGGCGCTTCTTCTAACGAAGCTTTCAAGAGAGTATTTCCATATTTCATCATAGTATCGGGATTGGCTTCGTAATATTCCACAATTTCCTTAAGCGTTTTCCTTGATGCTGCAGAGGTACCAAGATACTCTTCCAAATGTGCCTTAAATTCATACTTCATAATCGTGTCTTGAAATGGTGTGGGCATCTGCTCTATTTTCCGTAAACTTGCACCACGCCTTTTGAGCAATCTTGTTACATGTCTTCGGAACTCATTTTGTCCCGAGGACATCGCTTTCCAATTCGCAGTATTGATGGCTATCTTCAGTGCATTATATTCCGCCGCCTGCAGCTTTGGCAATGGTTCTTCTCTCATTGCAGAATACAACCACAATGTGGTTGTAAAATCCCTGGCCATGGCTCCGGCACTATCGAGGGTCTTTGCAAACGGTATAATTCCCTCCGATGACAATGCCCCAACCGGAGGCTTCAAACCGCAGATACCGTTATCCAGTGCGCACAAAATAATCGAAAACGAAGTATCCGTTCCTACAGCTGCCGAAACGATTCCTGCCGAAACCGCAACTGCAGACCCACTGGATGAACCGGAAGGACTCAGCCTCGGATCCACCGCATGAATCACTTGACCGCCACGAGAACTATATCCTCCCGGCATGCCCGTTGTTGTACGATTCGCAAACTCTGTCATGTTGGTTTTCCCGAGAATGACCGCTCCATTTTTACGCAAATTTCGGATAATCGGAGCATCCTCCACTGCAATGTTATCATCCAGCGCAAGACTTCCTGCCGTTGTATGTAATCCTTTCACGTCAATATTATCTTTAATCAAAACGGGTGTTCCCCAAAAATCCGATATTTCCGCCTTACTACAATCATCAAGTTCTTTTGCCTGTTCTACTGCTGTTGGGTCCAATTCTGCAATACAGTTCAGACCAGTTTTCCCACCTTGTGTTTTGGCTTTCGCAAGTGTCTTCAGTACCTGTTCATATACACTCATATATTGTCCTTTCCATAATCTTTAATCAATAGATATCGTACCGCTTCCGTCAAATGATCAAAGGTTTCACTTTGAAAAACAAGTACTCTTCTCCACATAGCAGCACCACGGAAAGCATAAAGAAAAGTGTCCATAACCACATCCGGGTCCACATCATTGAACTCACCTGTGGACACACCATATTCCACCAACTTATGCCAATACTGCTTATCCTCAGTATTGCCGCTGTCCAGCACGTAACCGTTTCCCAGAGAAGCATACTCAAACAAAGCATATGCCATGGATTCTACTTCCTGTTCCAAATCATCTCGGTAAACCTTTAGCAGATTCTCTAAAACATCCACTGCACACTTCCCCTGCTCAATATCTTCAAAAACTCGTTTTTCTTTACTGATTAGTTGAAACAGAATTTCTTCCTTACTTGCAAAATGTCTGTACAAACCACCCTTGCTTAAGCCTGTAGCATTGCAGATATCCTGCATGGAAACATCCTTATAACCTTTCTTGGAAAAAAGCTTGGCTGCCTCTCGGCATATTTCCTTCTTTGTATTCTCACCTTTTGTGCCCAAAATGTACCTCTTTCATTTTTGCGACTGTGCCGTCGCTTTTTATTATATTATCATGCTTCACATATACTGTCAATATCTCTGCGCAAAAAAACAGCGCGATCTTTCGACCGCGCCGTGTATGTTTATTATTCAGCTAATGCTTAGGCCCAAGGATTCTCGGTAGGGTAAGGTAAGTTCTTAGGCTGGTTGTAGTTCAAGTCTTCTACAGGAACACCTACATACTTGAAGATTTCGAATAAGGTCTTTCCGTAGTGGCCGAATGCAACTGCACCATGATGAGGATAGTTCTTCTCAATCAATACATGACGATAGAATCTACCCATCTCAGGAATAGCGAATACACCGATTGCACCAAAGGACTTGGTAGCTACGTTAAGTACTTCACCTTCTGCGATGTAAGCACGAAGCTTGCAATCAGCAGTAGACTGTAAACGATAGAATGTGATGTCGCCAGGTGCGATATCGCCTTCCAAAGTACCCTGGGTAACTTCTTCAGGAAGGTTTCTAGCCATAATCTTCTGATATCTCATTTCACAGAATCCCAACTTAGAAGAGCAGGTATTACCACAATGGAAGCCCATGAAGGTATCCTTATGAGTATAGTTGTACTTGCCTTCGATTGCTTCCTTGTACATATCACCAGGTACAGAGTTGTTGATATCAAGCAAGGTAACAGCATCCTGAGTTACGCAGGTACCGATGAACTCTGACAGACATCCGTAGATATCTACTTCACAAGATACAGGGATACCCATACCGGTTAAACGGCTATTTAC